>JBKBVT010000075.1:0-10453 GCA_046289305.1 Hyphomonas sp.
CTCGCATCTGAGCTGAATCCCGCCTGATTTTCGGATATCAGAACCGCTAGCCGGAGCCGCGCTCGGTGGACCCGGCTCTTGAGTGTGCCAATGGCGCAGTCACAGAGTTTCGCGGCCTCGATATAGCTCTGTCCGCCGACGCCAATCAGCAGCAGGGCTTCCCTCTGGTCACACGGTAGCAACGCCATCGCATTCCTGACGGCCAGGAGGTCGAGCCGGTCGCCAAAGTCCATATGCTCTGACGCCAGATCGGAGATCATTTGCTCCGACAGAGGCTGAGAGCGCCAACTACGCCGCTTGTAGGAAAAGAACACGTTACGCAGAATGGTCATGCACCACGCTCTGAAGTTCGTGCCGGGCTCAAACCGGTCGCGTGCCACCCAGGCTTTTAAAAGCGTCTCCTGGATCAGATCATCCGCCAAAGCGCTTGAGCTGCAGAGCCAGACCGCATAGCCGCGCAATTCCGTCATCTGTCGCTCGAGATCCGCTTCGAAGGTCGCCGCGGCAGCTTTGGGAGGGGTGTTGGCCGCGGCAGGAGAACACGCCGCGTCAACTTTCGGGGGCGGCGCGAATGTCGTGCGACCGGGCCTCGCCAGCCTTGCACTCGTTGGCTGGGTTTGCGCACCGAGTCCAGTGTCGGGCCGGGGTGTGGACGTAGCTTTCAAAGTATTCATCGGGGAGCTGAGCTTCCGTAAATTGCGCCTGATCCGGCAGGGCGGGAACGACCTGCCGAATTCAAGCGGTGACCGCCTGTCTCGTGACAAGTTAAGGGTAAGTGTACAGAGCAGGCTGATCTTGGTTAGCTTCGGGAATCACTTAAATCTTCATGTGCCATGCAGGGTCTGGGCAATCCGGAAACTGGATTTCCATGCGCTTTCTGAAAAGGAACAGCTGCTGCAAACAGGCTTAAACAAAGCAGATTGCATCAATTTCCCCGGCACGGTCCGTATATGCCGATGGTTCCTAAGAAGACCGTGAGGAGGGAAGCTCACTCCAGATCAGGTCGCAATTGACGGTGCTTCGCCGTTTTTTCCCTATGCGAACAATAAAGGATCCGGTGATGATGAAGTTCGTTTCGATTTTTGTATTGGCGGGCATGCTTGCAGCCTGCCAACCGGACGCGCAGACCAACAATGCAGCCATTGCCACCGATGACGCGGTTCGCGAGCGGCAGCAGTCAGCGCCAGCAACAGGGGCGACTTCCTTCACAGAAGGTCAGGCCCAGGACCATCTCCGGGACAGGGGTTATACCAATCCAAGCACCCTTCAGCGCACAGACTCAGGTGAATGGACCGGCACAGCCACACTGAACGGCCGAACCGTCAATGTGAGCGTCGATTATCAGGGCAATATTGTTGAAACCCCGTAACTTATAAGAAGCAGGAAAAATCATGGAACGGAATATCGTACGCTTGTTCGAACACCGGGAAGACGCAGCTAAAGCAATTCAGGAACTCGACCGGCTCGGAATCGACCGGAGCGATGTCAGCATTGTGTCGACGAATGAAGCCTATGCCGGTGATACGATTTCACGGGCCTCGGATGAGACGGAAGCGACAGACAACAAAGCGGGCGAGGGCGCGATGACCGGCGCCTCAACCGGAGCGCTCGTCGGCGGCGGAGCTGGTCTTCTGGCGGGCCTCGGATTGCTCGCCATTCCAGGTCTTGGCCCCATTGTAGCCGCAGGCTGGCTGGCCTCCATGTTCACCGGAACGGCGGCAGGTGCGGTGGTCGGCGGCGCAACCGGCGGCTTGATTGGCGGGCTGATCAAGTCCGGCGTTCCCGAGAAGGAAGCACACATCTACTCCGAGGGCGTTGATCGGGGCGGTACGCTCGTGAGCGTCCGGAATGCAGGCGCACGTACGCAGGAAGTAGAGGCAGCACTTGACTCGTTTCGTGCCGCTGATGTGCACGCAACGGGTGAACGCTACCGGGCATCCGGCTGGCAAGGGTCGGAAGTGGTTTGATGACGTTCATGAAGCCCGGATCACGCCTTAGACAACCCTGAGCCGGATCCTGGCCGCGCCGGTTAATGCAGACGATAGAATTGGCACTCAAATAGTCCGTAGTCATTGTAACTGCCCTCTCAACTCTCCCAGTGGACTGAGTGGTTTCAAGACATACGGGCGCTCCGGCAACGCAAACCCGTCCGCGCGGGTGTTGGACCGCGTTGAGTGCCAGGGAGCGACAATTCCGGATCCCTCCCTCCCCGGAATTGTCGCTCCGCTCATTTGTCAGGGCACAAAACTTAAAGAGTGTGCGACAGTTCGCGCCGGGCTCAGTCGGCGCTCTCGCAATTGGAATGGTCTGGAAGTTTTTGACCCCGAGACCGGGAACCAAATCGCGCTTGCCTTGTTATTTAGAGGAATGCCGGGGCTGCGAGAGGTGGGCCCGGCCATGGCCGTTCGGGGATGGAGCGCCTTGGGGCGCATCCTTCTGCGGCCCGCGAGGGCTAGCGTTGAGACAGTCCTTTGCGGCTGACATAGGGGGATGAGACATGGACCACAGGTTTTGACCGGACATTCCAACCTTTCGGATTTCACTGCCCGCCTCCTTGTGACAATCCTGCTGGTTGGGCTTGCGCTCGTGCTGTGGGCGGCGCGTGACGCAGTCCTTCTCGGTTTTGCAGCAATTCTGCTGGCGATTGCTGTCCATGGTATCGCAGACGGTTTGATGCGTATCATGCCGTTGCCCCGGCCAGCTGCGCTTGCGATTGCCGCGCTGTCATTGCTTGGCAGCGTTGCGGCGATCTTCTGGCTCTTTGGTGCACAGCTTGCAGGGGAGCTGTCCCGCATTGTGGATCGCCTCCCGGAAGCCTGGGGCCGCGTGAGGGAAATCCTGGAGTCCAATTCGCTCGGCGCCAGTCTGGTCTTTGAAATCGAGAATGCCCTCTCTGGAAATTCCGAAGGATCGCTGCAGGGCATGCTCGCGAATGTCGGCGGTTATGCCCTGCCACTCGCGTCCGGGCTGACAACCGCGCTTCTGGTCATGTTCATTGCCGCCTTCATGACGACATCGGCTCGCTCGATCCGCCGCGGCACGCTGCTCCTACTTCCCAAAGGCATCGATGTCCGTGTTGGCGACGCGCTCGACGCATCGGGCCGTGCCCTGAAGAAATGGCTTCTCGGTATTACGATCGACATGGTGATCATCGCAGTCGCTATGGCCATCGCGCTTTGGGCGCTCGGCGTGCCGGCCTTCATCGGGCTTGCACTGATCGCCGGCCTCTCGCAGTTCGTGCCGACCATCGGCCCGCTCGTGTCGTCCATACCCGGTATCCTGCTCGCTTTCACCGTCGGGCCGATGACCGCGCTCTGGACGGCCATCGCCTATCTCGCGGTTTCGCAGCTTGAGTCTGCGTTCGTCTATCCGCTCGTCCAGCAGAAGACCGCGTCAATCCCGCCAGTCCTGATCCTGATTTCCGTCCTGGCATTCGGCATGCTGCTGGGCCCGCTCGGGATCTTGCTCGCCACCCCTATGCTGGTGGTTTTCTCGGTCTTTATCGTGAAACTCTATGTTCAGGACACACTGAAAAAGGAGGCGGGTTACCCGGGCCAGTGACCGCTGGTCTGGAGACGTTTTTGCAGGAAGTAGGATGATGTTGGTTCAAGCGCCCTATTGCGGCCTCCCGCCGGGACCGGCGGACTGGATAACAAGCTGGAATCTGGACCCGGTGCTTCTCGCTGTTCTGGCGGGCGCTGCCGCCGTCGGGGCAGCTTACACGCGCCCCGAGCGGCGGGTGTATCTTGCGGGCGGAATTGCGGTTCTGTTCGTCTGTTTCGTGTCTCCTTTGTGCGCGTTGACATCAGCTCTGTTTTCCGCGCGGTCATTCCATCACCTGTTGATCGTCTGCGCGGCCGCGCCACTCCTCGCCACGACCTTGCCCGCCCGGCTTACATGTTCGCTCGGCATCGCGACCGCCCTCAAGGCCATCGTTCTTGGGCTGTGGCATGTGCCCGCCGTCTACACCGCCGCCTGGAACGACCCGGCCATCTACTGGTTACTGCAGGCTGCGCTGACCGGGACAGCCGTTATGTTCTGGCAGGCTGTCCGCACCTCCGCCGTGACTTCCTCACTGGCTGCTCTGGTGGGCATCATGGCCGTTATGGGCGGCATCGGCGCGATCCTGACATTTGCCGGCAATCCTCTCTACGCGCCTCATCTGACAACAACCTGGCCGTGGCATCTCTCACCGCTCGAGGATCAGCAACTCGCCGGGCTGTTGATGTGGGCTGTCAGCCTGCCGGTCTATGTGCTCGCAGCCGCCATGGCCGGTGCACGTCTCGTATCTTCGGTTGAGCACGAGGCCACTGCTTAGATGGTCTGGGTGAAATTCCTGCATATTGCGGCGCTCTCGATCTGGCTTGCAGCGCTGTTTTGCCTTCCGGCCCTGTTGGTGTCGCATCGCCAGGTCGGAGGCCCTCATGACTTCGCCCGCATAAGAAGGGCCAGCCGCTTCGTCTATCTGCTGATCGCGTCGCCCGCCGCCTGCATCGCGGTGATTTCGGGCACAGCCTTGCTCTTCATGAGCGATGCCCGCCATCCCTGGATGTTCCTGAAGCTGACGGTCGTCGGTGTGCTGATTTTCTGTCACTACCGGTATGGCAGTCTGGTGTCCCATCTGGCGGACACCGATGCAAAGTTTCCGGCGATCAAGGCCAGGGTGCTCGCGGTGCTTGCTGCCCTCGCGGCGCTGGGCGCGCTCTGGTTCGTTCTCGCCAAGCCGGACATCCCGGAAAGCGTGTTCCCCTCATGGATGACCGAGCCAGGATTTCTCGATCAATCCTCTTCGTCTCCCGGATCATTGATGACGACGCCAATCTGATGCTCAAACACCAGCTTCCCCCCCTGCCAACCTGCAAGGCCGACAAAGACCATCGCGACCGTCGAGAGGAATATGCCCCATGGCAGGATCATCGCTTCGGGATCATCAATGCGGAGTATCCAGTTCGCCCCGGCAAGCGAGAGCAGCATGAGCGCCAGAACCGCATGGCTCCAGCTCTCGGGCTTTCTGCGAACACCGCGCCCCGCCAGCAGCTCAGCTGTTCCGGCCAGGGACGCAAGCACCCCCATCCCGAAGCCCCACCCGCTGGTCCAAAGGCCAACTCGGGCAAAGAAGGGATCAGCCGTCAGCCACCAGAAGATGTCCGCCCCCAGTGTCGCGCTGACCAGCGCAATCGGGAACGTCACAAGCATGACGTGGACCGGGTGACCGGCAATCGCGATCTTGGAACTCATGTCCAGATGTCGTGTTTCTTCGTTACGGGCCATATCCCGTCAACGCGTCTTGGCCGAATCAGTTGCATGCTCGCTTTGCCTTGGCTGGTGGCTGGCTGCGCCGGCGAATACTCGACGCTATCGCCTGCCGGTCCGGCGGCAGCCCAGACGGCGCAGCTCTGGTGGGTCATGCTCGTCGGCGCCGCGATCATCCTCATCGGCGTCATGGGGCTTGCGATCCTCGCATTTACCCGTGCGGGTCCAAGCCGGATCAGCGAAAAGACATTCCTCGTCGGCGGCGGCCTCATCTTTCCCATCGTCACGATGGCCGCGCTGCTGGTCTTCGCGCTGATGCGCGGGGAACAGCTGACGGCTCGGCCAGATCCCAGCGCAAGGGTTTTTGAGGCCCATGCCGTGCAGTGGCGCTGGACGTTTTCCTATCCAGGCGGCGAGCAGACGGATGATGTGTTGCACGTGCCGGCCGGCGAACCGTTCCAGGTCAGCATCACGAGTGAGGATGTCATCCACAGTTTCTGGGTTCCGCGCCTTGGAGGCAAGATGGACGCCATTCCAGGCAGGGCCAACCTGATCCTGCTGAAAGCCGACGCGCCCGGCATCTATCGGGGCATGTGTGCGGAATATTGCGGAATCGGCCACCTCCAGATGGTGTTCGAAGTGCATGCGCATCCGCCCGAAGCTTACGCGGCCCGTCTTGCCGAGGCGGCGGCGCAAGCTGCGTCCGAAGGTGTGCAGGTGCCCGACATCGGCGAGCGGCCCGCGCCCATCTCAAACAGACTTTCAGACACCATCCGGCGACTCCTGCAGAGGGTAGTGGAATGACACAGTCCATACGACAGGCAGGCCTCAAGCTTCACTCTGCCCTCCAGCCGCTCTGGACCACCGCGCCGGGCCGCTTCGGCTGGCTCTCGGCGGTGAACCACTCCGTGATCGGCATGCGATTCATGGTGACCGCGATCGTCTTCTTCCTGATCGGCGGCATTCTCGGTCTTCTGATCCGCGCGCAGCTGGCTGGCCCCGACACGCAATTCCTCGATGCTGTCAGCTACAGCCAGGTCTTTACGATGCACGGAACGATCATGATGTTCCTATTCGCGATACCGCTGATCGAGGGCTTTGCGATCTACATGCTCCCGAAGATTCTCGGTGCCCGTGATCTCGCCTTTCCGCGGCTGAGCGCATTCGGCTACTGGTGTTACCTGTTCGGCGGCCTGACCCTGATCATCGCCATGCTGGCCGGGCTCGCGCCCGACAGCGGGTGGTTCATGTATACGCCGCTGTCATCGAAACCGTTCTCTCCGGGCATCAATTCCGATGTCTGGCTGATCGGCGTGACGCTTGTGGAAGTCTCCGCCGTCTGCGCCGCTGTGGAGTTCATGGCGTCCGTGCTCGGGCTCCGAGCAGCCGGGATGAGCCTCGCCCGCATGCCGCTGCTGGCCTGGTATCTCTGGGTCACCTCGGCGATGATGCTGGTCGGTTTCCCCCCGCTCATCCTCGGCAGCGTCCTGCTGGAGCTTGAACGCGCCTTCGGGCTCCCATTCTTTGATCCGTTGCGCGGCGGAGACCCGTTGCTCTGGCAGCACCTCTTCTGGCTGTTCGGACACCCGGAAGTCTACATCATCTTCCTGCCCGCGGCCGGGGTCGTCTCGACGCTCCTGCCAGTCTTCGCGGGCCGGCCTATCGTGGGCTATGCCTGGATCGTCGCCGCCCTGATCGCGCAGGCGTTTATAAGCTTCGGCTTATGGGTGCATCACATGTTCACGACCGGCATTCCGCATCTGTCGCTGGCTTTCTTCTCTGCGGCGAGCCTGCTCGTCGTCGTGCCGACGGCCGTGCAGATCTTCGCCTGGCTCGCCACGCTTCTGTCGGGTCGGCCGCGTCTCACCCTGCCGATGCTCTGGATCATGGGTTTCTTTTTCGTGTTCGTCAGCGGCGGTCTGACAGGCGTGATGGTGGCCGTTGCCCCCTTCAACTGGCAGGTCCACGATACACATTTCATCGTCGCACACCTCCACTACGTACTCGTCGGCGGCTTCGTCTTTCCCGCTATCGGCGGGATCTATTACTGGCTGCCTCAGATCACCGGCCGGCGATCCGACTCGATCCTTGGACGGACGGCCTTCTGGATGGTCTTTGCCGGGTTCAACCTGACCTTCTTTGTCATGCACTGGACCGGCCTGCTCGGCATGCCCCGCCGAATCTTCACCTATGAAGGGGGGCTTGGCTGGGATCTGTGGAATCTCATCTCATCCATCGGCGCCTTCGTGCTTGCCGCCGGTTTCGCCATGATTGTGGTGGATGTTGCCGTGATGCGCCGCTTCGGACGCAGAGCCCCGCGTAACCCCTGGAAAGCGGGCACGCTGGAATGGGCCATGGCGACCCCGCCGCCGTCCTATAACATTGCCAGCATTCCGAAGGTATCGAGCCGGGATCCACTGCATGCGGACCCCGCCCTTCCGGCCCGGCTTGCGGCAGGCGAAGGCTACCTTGCCGGAGCGAGAGACGGGCTCCGAGAGACACTCGGTGTCGATCCGGTATCCGGCGCGCCGGTGCAGTCGATTTCGCTACCGGGGCCGACGCGCATGCCGCTCTGGACGGCGCTGGCCACAACGCTGTTCTTCCTCGCCTTCTTGTTGAAGCTGTACTGGCTCTCCGCGATCGGCGCCGTGTTGACCGTGGTGTGCGTGCTGGTCTGGCTTTGGCAGTCCGGCCTGAAACAGGATCCCGGCCCTGTCGACATCGGCCACGGCGTCTCTGTCCCGGCCCATTCAGCGGCGCTTTATCCGCCGACATGGTGGGGCATGACGTTCGCCCTCGTGGCGGATACGGCCTGGCTCGCATCACTCGTGTTCGGATACCTGTTTCTCCTCGTGATCGCGCCGAACTGGCCACCGCCCGCCGGACTGGACGCCCACCCCTTGATCCCGGTCTTAACTTTGGCCGCGCTCATCGCCGGTTGGTTTGCGAGCGAGCGCGCCGCCCGCGCGACCGGAACAGGGGGCGATGCCTCGCGTCAGGTCTGGGGGCTTGGCGCCGCGATTAGCGGGCTGGTCGCCCTCGGCGGGTTCATCGCCATTCCCGTTTTTCAGGGGCCATCCCCGACCGAGCATGCCTATGGGGCCATTATCCTGGTCCTAGCCGGTTATGCCGGCCTGCATGCTGGCCTGTCCGCGATCGCTTCCGGTTATGGCTGGGCTCGTGGCCGGCATGGTTATGTTTCGGCGGACCGCAGCATTGATGTGCGCGCCCCGCGCATGCTCTGGCGCTATACGGCGGCGGCGAGCATTTTGCTCCTTGGGCTGATCTATGTCCCAGCCTGGATGGGGTGGCTTACATGAAACGCCTCCATCCGGCCGAAACCCTGGGCCTCGTCGCAGGCTTCGCCATCTGGAGCTCCGCCTTCGTGCTAATTTATGCGGCGCATGGCTGGGCTTGCGGATCAGGCCTTCAGGTCAACCAAGGCAGTGTGCGGGCAATCCTTGCGGTTCTGTTAGGCCTGCATCTCGCGGCGCATGCGGTCCTGTGCGTCTGGCTGTACCGCCGGATGAAAACAGGCGAGCCGCCCCAGGCCTCATTCCTGAAACTGGCCTCATTCGTGCTTGCCGTCGGGGCGGGCGGCGCGACGGTGTGGACGAGTGCGCCGGTCCTCTTTCTGGAAATCTGCTGAAGATCGCAGCTGAGTGAAAAAGTTGTCCGAGCGGTTATTCTTTCGTCGCCGTCACATTGGAGAGCAACACGGCTTCGGCCCGCCGCACAGGCAGCGCGTCAGGATGATGGTGCTGCAGCCAGACCACCATCTTCTCGCGGATTTCGCAGCGCAGGTCCCAGGCGGCGGGCGATGTCTTCGCGCTCGCCAGCGCTCTCAGTTCCAGACTGTCGCCAACCGCGCCCGTCACCTGGAGCACACAAAATCGCCCGTCCCAATGGGCACTCTCGCGGCAGAATTCCTCGAGCTTCGTCCGCATTTCCGGGATCGGCGCGCGGTAATCGACAGACCAGAAGACGCTGCCGGTAATCGCCGCAGCCTCCTTGGTCCAGTTCTGAAACGGAGTCTGATTGAAATAGCTGAGCGGCGTCATCAGCCGCCGGTCATCCCAAAGCCGGACCGTGACGTGAAACAGGCCGATCTCCTCGATCCACCCCCACTCACCTTCCACGACCACGGCATCATCGATGCGGATCGGCTGCGTCAGCGCGATCTGGAGGCCAGCAATCAAATTTGAGAGGACAGGTTGCGCTGCAATACCGATCACGAGCCCTGCGATACCGGCGGACGCAAACAGAGAGAGGCTGAGTTCGCGCGCGCCGGGCAGGGCCATGAGCGCCGTCGCAATCGTCAGAATGGCAACGAGGACCGCAATCAGCCGGCGGAGCATGCGGACCCTGGTCTGCAGCTTGCGGGCGGCGAGATTATCCGCCACCGAAATGTCGGCGCGGCGCAGCGCGCGGCTTAGCCACCAGTCGATCAGGGTGCCGATAAGCCAGCCACCCGCCAGAATCGCAAAAACCCGGGCGCCCGTCAGAAGGCTGGCCTGAAACTCCGGCGGAATTTCCGGCAGGACCGGCGCGACAAACAGGCCCGCGCTGATTGCGGCAAGGGCAAGCGGCCCGGTGAGGCGGCCAGCCAGGCTGGTCTTGCTCGCTGCCGTCATGTGATCTGGCATTCGAGACGGAAAGAACAGATCTGAAGCGGTCTATTTGAGCATTTCATGAGCCATCACATAGTTTCTTATGGCTGCAAGATAAAGCATCGGCGGCGTCTGCGGCGAATTCATGTTGTCAGAGCCCGGTTTTCAGTCAGCATTTCGCCGAACATGCGATCATCAGTATTGGCGACGATCAACTCCGAATACGGATAAAACAGGCGCAATCCGGGCAACCAGCCAGGCCCTCAGGCGTTTAGACTGAACGAGTAGATCAGGACACCGGAACAATGACCGAGAAAAAGCTGGACCTACAGGCAATGCCCCGCACGACGCCCGAACACGCTGAGCAGGTACAGCACTCTGCTGAACGGCGGCGGCTCGCAATGGAGCCGGGTTATGAACTATTGCCGCCCGAGAAAGACACGCCAGTGGATCACTATCTGGGTGATGGAGAGGACGTCGTTTTCGGTCCGCCTCCGTTTAACCCCACCGCACATGTGCGCCGCTCGTCCTGAGAAAATTGGGTCAGCGGAGCAGCGTAAAGGCAGGAACTGGTGATCGTTCACGGCGTT
>JBKBVT010000076.1:0-10353 GCA_046289305.1 Hyphomonas sp.
CGGAGTAGTCTCCGACAAGAGGGCATGATCCTCTCAACCACCCCCACCCTCCAGGGCCGCGAGATTCGCGAATATAAAGGCATCGTCTGCGGCGAGATCATCATCGGCGCGCATCTCGGCAAGGATATCCTGGCAGGCTTCACCAACCTCGTCGGTGGCCGCTCCGAATCCTATGAGAGCACGATACGCGAGTCGCGTGACGCCGCGCTGAAGGAATTGTCCAGGGCTGCGGCGGCGGTCGGCGCGAATGCCGTGGTCGCGATCAAGTTCGATTATGGCGTGATCGGCCAGGGCGGCTCGATGATGCTGGTGGCGGTCTCGGGCACAGCCGTCCTCGCCGAATGAGCGATCTCAGCATCATCGCGCCGGATGTGGAGGCGCTGCATGCCTGCGCCGAGAAATGCTTCGCCCTATTGCCGGATTTCATGCGCAAGGCGGCCGGCGATGTGCGCATTCTGGTCATGGAATATGCCGAGGACGAGATCCTCGACGAGATGGAGATTGATGACGCGCTGGAGCTGACGGGGCTCTACATGGGCGTCCCGCTGACCCTCGAGAGCATCACCCATCCGTCGCCAGACCGGCCGATCATCTATCTCTACCGCCTGCCGATCCTGTTCGAATGGGCGGCGCGGGGCGATACCTCTCTGGAAGACCTCGTCACCCATGTCTTCATCCATGAGCTCGGCCACCATTTCGGCTGGTCGGACGAAGAAATGGATGCCAAGCTGGCGGAAGAAGACGACGGCGACTAACGCCGCGCCATATGGGGAGGGACACATGCCGGGGAACCCATCGGACCTCGACGGCCTTGGGCTGGCCGAACTGGTTGCCACCAAACAGGCCTCACCCGCGGAGCTGCTGGATGAAGCGCTGTCGCGCGCCGAGGCCGCACAGGCGCATCTCAACTGCTTCTCCGCGCTCTATCCGGATCTGGCCCGGGCCCAGATCGAGGCGGGCAATCTTTCCGGCCCCTATGCCGGCGTGCCGTTTCTGATCAAGGACCTCGGCGTTGAGGTGAGCGGCGCGCCGATGACCTATGGCAGCCGCGCCTTCAAGGGCTATGTCGCGAGCTGCGACTCGACCCTGACAGAACGGTTCCGCAAGGCCGGGCTCGTCTTCTTCGGCGCGACGACCACGCCGGAATTCGGCCTCACCCTGACAACCGAATCCAGCCTCTACGGCCAGACTAGGAACCCCTGGGACATTACCCGCACCACCGGCGGCTCCTCCGGCGGCGCAGCTGTGGCCGTCGCGGCCGGCGTCATCCCTGTCGCCCATGCCAGCGATGGCGGCGGCTCGATCCGCATCCCGGCGGCCTGCTGCGGCCTCGTGGGCCTCAAACCTTCGCGCGGACGCATGCCGATGGGTCCTGCGCGCACCGAAAGCTGGAACGGCCTCTCGACGGTGGGGGTGGTCAGCCGCACGGTGCGCGACACGGCCGCCATGCTTGACCAGACGCATGGGCCGGAAACCGGCAGCCGCTATGCCGCCCCGCCAGTGGCGCGGCCCTACCTCTCCGAACTCGGCGACGACCCGCGGCCCCTGCGCATTGCGTACTGGCCCGTCGCACCGAATGGCACGCGGCCGGATGCCGACGCGGCAGAAGGGCTCGCCAACACGGTGAAGCTGCTCGAAAGCCTCGGCCACATTGTGGTGGAAGCTGCGCCTCTGCTCGACGGCGAATCGCTCGGCAAGGCCGCGCTGTTCACGATCTCCGCCAACATTGCCGCCGGGATCGACGAGCGCAGCGCGGCCCTTGGCCGTCCGGTGACGGAGGATGAACTGGAGCCGGTGACGTTTTCCATGGCCAATCTCGGCCGCACCGTGCCGATGGTGGAACTCGCCAAGGCGAACAACACATTCATCGCCGCCGCCGTGCAGTATGAGCATTTCCTCAATGCCGGTCAGTTCGACCTGACCCTCTCACCAACCCTGCACCGCGCGCCGGACCTGCTCGGCACCATGGCGCTAACGGCGGACCCCCAGGCCATGGGCGCGGCGGTGTCGAGCTTTGCGGCGCACTGCGCCCTGTTCAACCAGACTGGCTGCCCCGCGATTTCGCTGCCGCTGCACTGGACCAAACCCACTGCCACCGCGCCGCAAGGCCTGCCCCTTGGCATGATGTTTGGCGCGCGCTATGGCCGCGAGGACCTGCTGATCTCGCTGGCAGGACAGCTGGAGCGCGCCGCCCCATGGGCACAGAGGAAACCCCCGGTCTGGGTTGGATAGCAGAGACGGGCGCCCCCCAATGGCGGCGCGGCGGCTGCCATTGCGGCGCCGTGCGGTTTGAAGTCCTGCTGCCGCATGCCTTTGAGGCCGAAGACTGCAATTGCAGCATGTGCGCGATGAGCGGGAACATCCACGTCATCGTGCCGTCCAGCCGGTTCCAGCTTGTTCAGGGCAAGGACAATCTTGCCGAATACACCTTCAACACGGGCGCCGCGAAACATCTGTTCTGCCGGACCTGCGGTGTGAAGAGCTTCTACATCCCCCGTTCCAATCCGGACGGCTATGCCGTCACCTGGCGCTGCCTCGATGACTGGATGACCCTTGATGTGACGGTCACGCCCTTCGATGGCCAGAACTGGGAAGCCAACGCCGCCCGCCTTGCGCACAAGTCGCAGGATTAGTCGCCGGGCTTGCCCTCAGGCCTGCGGCCAGACTCGCCCCGGCGACCGCGCGGGCCATCCCGGCGGTCAGACAGGATCCAGGCCACCCAGGCACGTTGATCAGCGTTAAGCTCGTCCAGTCCGCCGAGCACGTCTTCGCCGATCCGGTCGCGCAGACGCACATCGGCATCGCGAAGCCCTTGCAGCGCATCTTCAGCTGCGGCGAGGTCAAAGGGCTCGGCCTTCAACACCTCAGCGAATCGCCTCTCTGCTTCCTGGCGCGCTGCGAGTTCATCGCCCGCCGCTTCAAAGCCCTGCCGCATCAACTGGCGCACTTCGCGCCGGTCCTCGCGCGAAAGCTCAGGCATGTCCGCTGGACGCTCGAACCGGGGACGGTCATTTCCCGCGCCCGGCCCCGGCTTGTCGCCGCGCAGCATAGCGCCCGCGACATAGCCGCCGAGCGCCAGATTGACGAGCAGCGACACGCCGAGCGCGGCGGGCATCACCCATTTGGGCAGAGCGCTCATTCCTCGCCCTCCAGCGCATAGATCGCCGGATCAAAGCCAAGCGCCGAAATCACCAGCGCCTGAACCTCTGTGTCGATCTCATCCGAAGCATTCGCAACCGGCGCCATGGTCAGTCCCATGAAGAGGCCGGCGGCGGCAGCGGCAAAGCCGCTGGCCGGCGCCCAGGGGGTCTTGAGGCCAAACCAGTTGCGCCCGTCTCTTGCAGCCCGGCGCGGGCGCGGCGCAGCGGCGATGATCGCCTCGGTCAGCGCAAGCGACGGCGTCAGGTCCGGCAGCGATCCGATCGCCGCATCCAGCGCGCGCGCCGAGGCAATCGCTTCGCCAAACCGCTCAGGATCCGCGCGCAGAAGCGCTTCCGCCGCGCCGCGTTCATCCGCAGGCCAGGCGTGGGCGTCCGCGCCCCATGTCTCGATCAGTTCGAGCAGCCGGCTGTCAGTCATCTGGTGGGTCATCCGGTCTCTCCCTCGGTCAGAAGCTCGGCCCGCAGGGTCCGCCTTGCGCGGGCCAGAAGGCTTTCAAGCGCTTCAACGCTGATACTCATGATGTCCGCCGCTTCCGCCTGCGAGTGTCCCTGTACGGCGCACAAGGTCAAGGCCGCAGACTGGCGTTCCGGCAAGCGGGCGATGGCCGCTTCGACCGATTTGACCCGCTGCGCCTGATCAAAGGCGTCCTGCGGTCCGGGTGCGGTGTCGGCCATATCGGGCGTGTCGTCGCCCAGCAACATTTCGCGGCGCTTGCGCAGCCGGTCATAGCAAAGATTCAAGGCGACCCGGTGCAGCCAAGTCGAAAATTTCGCGCGCGGCTCCCAACCGGGAAGCGCTTTCCAAGCGCGCAGGAAGGTTTCCTGTGTCACATCTTCCGCCTCCATCCTGTCGCCGAGCATCCGGGTTGCGAGCGTAAGCACGCCGGGGCTGTAGCGGTGTACAAGCGCGCCGATGGCTGCGGCGTCGCCTGCCGCCGCGCGTGTGATCTGATCAAGGTCGGATGTGAACGCCACGGCGGGGTGTTTAGCCTAGTCTGGGCCGAAGTCCCGAGAAACAATCGCAGCAAAGCCACGACCGGCTTCCCGGAACTCCGGCCCATCCTTGGGAGGACCGTTAGTCGGAAGCCTTCTTGCCGCGCCATTGGCCGCGACGCTCCTTCATTCCCTCACGGGCGGCTTCGACTTCTTCAGCCGTGACCACGCCGTCATTGTTGGCATCAAGCCGGTCGAATTGCTGGATCCGGGCGGCGGTGAACTCAGCCAGGCTGAGGCGGCCATCGCCGTCGGTGTCCATTGCGGCCCAGCGCTCAGCAGAACGTTCGGCCATCTGGGCCCGGCGGGCTTCCATGCGTTCGGGGTTTGCGCCGCGCTCCGGGCGGTCAGCCCGTGCAGGACGGTCAGCGCGTGCCGGACGGTCAGCACGCTCAGGACGATCGGCCCGTGAAGCCCGTCTCTCACGCATTTCTGCGCGCTGGGCTTCATGATGCGCCTTCATTTCTTCCTGGGTGACATACCCATCAGAATTGGCGTCGATTTTCACAAAATAGGTCGCAATGGCCGTTTCGGCTTCAGCGCGGGTCACCTGACCGTCGCCATCGGCATCCATCAGTTTGAGTATCCCGCCCGGGCCGCCATGACCGCGGTGTCCGGGCTCAGCCTGGGCGGTCATCGGCAAGGCGAGAGCGAAGGCGGCTAGACCGGCATATGCCAGTGTGGATCGTTTCATCTCTGGTCTCCTGTTTCGTCTCCCAGCGTTGATGAAACGGGGGGGCGTCAGGTTTCCGTCGCAGACAGCTGCAGTTTTTCCGCCGCAAGGGCGTGAACACGCGCCTTGACCTCTTCCAGCCGCTGCTCGAGCGCCTCGAAACCATCCGTCTCGCCGGCGGCGCGGCAGAAACGGTCCTGCAGGCCTTCGGGAATGCGGCCCTCCGCCGTCGCCGAATCGCCAAGCGCAAGCCGCTGGATCTGCTGCAGCGCTGAGAGAAGGTTCAGCGCGGCGCGCAGATAACACCAGGTCTCGGCCTCTTCCGGCTCTGCACTTTCATCCGCCTCTGTCAGACCTGACAGGGCGAGCGCCGTCCCGGCACGGATCAGATCCGGCCGAGCGCGCAGCAGCATTTCCTTCTGTACCATGAATTCAATGTCGATCAGTCCGCCCTCAGCGGTTTTGAGATCCCACAGACCTTCGCCCGGCTTTTCGCGGTACAGCGTGCGGCGCATGTCCGCGATGTCACCGGGGATGGCTTTGCGCTTTTCACTGCGCGCACGGGCGCAGATCGCTTCGGCGCCAATCGCCATGACCTCGCGGCCCAGCGAAGCATCTCCTGCCACCGGGCGCAGCCGTGTCAGCGCCATATGCTCCCAGGTCCAGGCATCGTCGAACTGATAGTTCCGGAATGCCCCAAGGCTCACCGCCACGGGACCGGCGCGGCCGGACGGGCGCAGGCGCATGTCCACCTCATAGAGGTCGCCCTCCGCGGTCGGCGCGGTCAACGCGGTGATCAGGCGCTGAGTCAGGCGGGTGAACCAGGTCTGCGCATTGTCCGCCTGCGCATCATAGATGAGGATGATGTCGAGGTCCGAGCCAGCGGTGAGTTCCGCCCCGCCAAGCTTGCCCATCGCCAGGATCGACCAGCGGCCGGGCGCTGGCCCGTTGCGGCGTGTCGTTTCCGCTTCGGCCGCAGCGGCCATACGGATGATCGCTTCATCGGCGAGGGCCGTCCAGGCTTCCGCCGCCTGATCCGTTGGCAGAAGACCGTGCAGAAGCCGGTGCCCGATCAGGAAACTCCGTTCACGGTGATACAGCCGCCAGGTATCGAGCGCCGCGTCGAAACTTACGCTCTCCGAAATATCCGGCCTCTGCGGCACGGCGTTACTGACCAGCGCCTCCAGAAGGTCCGGCCGCCGCGCCAGGATCTGCGCGAGCCGCGGCGCCAACGCCAGCGTCGAGACGAGATCGTCCAGAAGGTCCGGCCGCGCCATCAACATCGACAAGGTCTGAACACCGGAGGACAGACCCTCGAAGAAGCGCGAGAACCAGCGGAAGGCCTCGTCCGGCTCGCCGGTCGCGCTCATGGCTTTCAGCATGCCAGGCAGGATGGCGGTCAATAATTCCCGCCCGCGCGGCGAGCGCGTTGCTGGCGCGCGACCCCGGTGCCAGCTGCGGATTGTGTCGATCGCGGCCGATGGCTGGCTGAAACCCAGCCGGGTGAGCGTCTCGACCGTACCCGGATCATCATCAACACCCGTGAAGACAAGGTTGCCGAGCCCATGATCCGACACCGCCCGGTCCTCCTGCGCAAACAGGGCATCATAAGAGGCCTGAACGCGCTTGCGGGTTTCCAGAAGGTCCTTGTCGAAGTCCGAGAGATTGTCATAGCCGCAGAGATAGGCGACCGATTCGCGCTCGGCCGGTTCTGCCGGCACGGTGTGGGTCTGCTCGTCATTTCGCATCTGGATGCGGTGTTCGAGATTGCGCAGCGCGCGGTAGGCGGTCGTAAGTTCACTGGCCGTGTCCTGCGCCACGACACCGGCCTCCGCCAGCGCGGCCATGGCGCCGAGCGTGGTGTTGTCCCGGAAAGCGGTGTCCCGTCCGCCCAGGATCAGCTGCTGGGTCTGGACGAAAAACTCGATCTCGCGGATGCCGCCCGGCGAGAGTTTCACATCCGGCGAGAGACCCGCAAGGCCTTCTTCGCCGACCTTGGTGTTGATCATCCGCTTGATCGCCTGGATGTCGCCGATGGCCCAGTAATCCATATGGCGGCGCCAGACGAACGGTTCCATCCGGTTCAGGAACCCCTGCGCAGCCGCAAGATCGCCCGCCGCGGGCCGGCCCTTGATCCAGACCATCCGCTCCCAGTTCTGGCCCTGGCCCTCATAATAGACATCCGCCATCTCGGCCGACACCGCGATCGGCGTGGAGCTGGGATCGGGCCTGAGGCGCAGATCGGTCCGGAAGACATAACCATGCGGCGTCGCCTCCTCCATAATGCGCACCATTTCGCGCACCGCGCGCTGCGCGGCTTCCCCGGGATCGCGCTTGCCGCCCTCAAACCGGCCGCGCTCATACAGCGCCACCACATCGATATCGCTCGAATAGTTGAGCTCGAACGCGCCCATCTTGCCAAGCGCGATCACATAGATCGCTTCGGCCGTGAGCCCCTTCGCTGTCAGAGCGGCCTTGAGGGCGGTATCGAGCGCGGCGCCGGCAAATTCCGTCAGCCGGCGGGTCACCTCCATCACATCCAGCGTGCCGGCGAGGTCGCCCGCCGCGAGCGAGAGATGCACCGCCGCCTTCGCCTGCCGCAGCGCGGTCATGACCTCCGGCACAGGCAAGTCCAGCGGCAGATCCGCGACCGACTTCAGCGCCGCTTCATAATCCGGCCCAGCGCCGCGTTCTGAGAGCCGCCTCAGATAAGGCGCATGGGGTGCGGCGGCGGCAATCGCACCTTCGGGCGCACAATGAATCGGGCGGATCACAAGCATGGGCATGAGGCTTAGCCGAGGGTCCGGCGCGCGACAAATCCGAACACGCCCCTGCCGGGACATTCCTCCTGGCTCGCGGGTCTGCTAGGCTTTAAGCATGAAAGCCTTGCTTGCATCGCTCCTGATGGCCTTTGCGGCGGAAACCCCGCTGGATGACGCCGCCCTCGAGGCCCGCGCGCAGTCTCTGATGCGGGAAGTGCGCTGCGTTGCGTGTGAGAATGAGCCGGTCTCGCAATCTGCGGCGCCGATTGCGGAAGATATGCGCATCCGTATCCGCGAAATGGTCGCCGAAGGCGCGTCTGACAGCGAAATCCGGGCATGGTTTGTCAGCCGGTATGGTGAATTCGTGCTCTTCCGGCCGGCCGCGAACGACCCGGCCAGCATTCTCCTCTGGGTGTTGCCCTTCGTGATACTGGGCGCAGGCGTGGCAGCCGGACTCGCCCTCGCCCGCCGGCGGGCAGGGCGCGCGCCGGAACCGGTTGAGCCGGAAGAAGCGTGAAAACCGGGCCCGGCCGGCCTCAGTCTGACCGCAGGGGGGACTTTAAGATGACAGGATTTCACCTAACTGTCTTTTAATGCCTACTCTCTTGGTGGCACGGCTATGTCTTAACCGAACGCCAGTTCTGGCGTAATTTCAGTGATCTGGAGAAATTGATGAGCAAATTCGGGGTTTCAGCTCAGACGCTGGTCGCGGCAGCCTTCGGCGCCGTTATCATGGGCGGGGTCGTCGCAGCACCCAAATTCCTTGCCCCGGAAGCCGGCGCCCAGGCCATCGCTATCGAGGCGCCTCCCGGCGCGCCGATGAGCTTTGCCGACCTGATCGAACGCGTCGAACCGGCCGTTGTCAGCGTCAATGTGATCGCCACCCAGGAAGTCGGCCGCGCAGCCGAGATGGAGGAATTCCTCGAGAATTTCCGCGGCATGCCCGGCCTTGAAGAATTCTTCCGCCAGCGCCGCGCACCGCAGGAAGCCCCGCGCCTGCGCGAGGCCCGCTCGCTCGGCTCCGGCTTCTTCATCTCTGAAGACGGCCTCATTGTTACCAATCATCACGTGGTCGACCGGGCCACCCAGATTCAGGTTGTGCTGAATGACGGCCGCGAAATCGAAGCCGAACTCGTCGGCAGCGACCAGCAGACCGACCTCGCTGTTCTCCGCGTGAAACAGGAGGGCACCTATCCCTTCGTCCAGTTCGGCAATACGCGGGCTGTCCGCAAGGGCGACTGGGTCGTCGCGCTCGGTAACCCGTTCGGCCTCGGCGGCACGGCAACGGCGGGCATCCTCTCCGCCGACAACCGCGAACTTGGCGCCGGCAGCCCCTATACCGACTTCCTGCAGATCGACGCCTCGATCAATCGCGGCAATTCCGGTGGCCCGACCTTCGATCTCCGGGGCAATGTGATCGGCGTGAATTCGCAAATCCTGTCGCCTACCGGCGGTTCGGTCGGCATCGGTTTCGCAATCCCTGCCGAACTTGCCAAGGAAGTGACCGACACGCTGGTCCGCGATGGCCGGGTGTCGCGCGGCTGGCTGGGTGTGCAGATCGGCGATCTGACCCCTGAATTTGCCGAAGCGCTCGGCATCGCCGACGCCAAGGGCGCGCTGATCGCTGATGTCACCGTCGGTAGCCCCGCAGAACGGGCGGGCCTGCGCCGCAATGACATTATCCTCTCCGTCAACGGCCAGGTCGTGACGGATGCAACCAGCACAACCCGCGTGGTCGGCCGCCTCGTCGCCAATACATCGAACAAGTTTGACATCCTGCGGGATGGCAAGCCCCAGTCGGTCAACGTTGTTGTCGGCGAACGGCCCGACGATGTGAATGCTGCAGCCAGCGCTTCGCGCACGCCTGGAACAGGCCGACCAGGTGAACCGTCTGCGGCACCCGGCACGATGCTCGAAAATTTCGGCGCCCGGCTGATGCCGATGCCGGAAGACCTGCGCGAGCGTCTTGGTCTGCGGACCGGTGACACTGGGCTGGCCATCATGGAAGTCGAGCCAGACGGTCTCTTCGCCAAGGCAAGACTTGAGCCCGGCATTGTCATTCTAGAGGCCAATGGCCGTCCTGTGCCGACCGTCGAGGCATTCAACCGCGCCGTTACGGAAGCGCGCGGTGCCAACAGGTCGAAAATCCTTCTGGCCATCCGTGTCGGCCAGATGACCAATTACCTCACCGTCGATCTGCCGGGTTAAGGAGTAGCGTTATGGAGACCATCATGGCCGAGAGCCAGCCAATCTCAACGGAATGCCTCAATGTCCTGGTGATCGAGGATGATCACGAGATGGCGAGTTTCATCGAAAAGGTGCTGGCGGATGCCGGGCACACGGTCGAGTGCGTCCATGACGGCGTCTCTGGCCTGTCCCGCGCGCGCGCCACGAATTTCGACGCTCTGGTGGTCGACCGGATGCTGCCGGAAAAGGACGGCCTGACCCTGCTGCAGGAATTCCGGGCAGCGGGTGGCACCACGCCGGCCCTGTTCCTCTCGGCGCTCAGCGATGTTCAGAACAAGGTCCAGGGCCTGCGCGCCGGGGCCGAGGATTATCTCGCCAAGCCCTTTGCGCCCGCTGAACTCGCAGCCCGCGTCGAAGCGCTCGGCCGCCGCCAGCCCAGCGGGGAAGCCCCCGTGACGATGCTGCGCGCCGGCGATCTCGAAATGAACCTGCTCAGCCGCAAGGTGACGCGGGCCGGCAAGAAGATCGACCTTCAGCCGCGCGAATTCCGCCTGCTGGAATACCTGATGCGCCATGC
>JBKBVT010000007.1:0-32692 GCA_046289305.1 Hyphomonas sp.
TAATGGCAAAGGTTCTGGCGCGCCGGACGGCGCGGCTGATCGAGCTCGCCTCGCTGAACCCGGACTATCCGGCGCGCGAGTTCAAGCCGGCGGAGATCGTGTGGATCGCGCGGATCTTGTGGGCGAGTCAGTAGGGGCCGCGCGTACCTGACTTCCGCTCACCCCCGCGGAGGCGGGGGTCTTGGGAGGTTTGGGATTGCCTACCTGGATCCCCGCCTCCGCGGGGATGAGTAGCTATTGGGTAATCGCCGGTGTACGGATTATTTTAGGTCAGCCTTACTCCGTCCCCGGTGTTTCCGGGAACCGGGCCGCGCAGTCTTTCAGCGGGGCGATGCCACTGCCGAGGCCGGGGGCCGGGACGGGGAAGCTGGCGCTGGCGTCTCCGGCGGTGAGCGTGAAGGTGCCGCCGGTTCGGAACTGGTCGAGGATAGGGTCCAGGGCTTCATCCGGAAATAAGACGAACACCGCACTGGACTGTGGCTCTGCCTTGCGGATGACGCCGGCGCCGCTGCGGCCGCTGGGATAGGTGAAAGTGGTAGGGGTGCGGTCCGGGACGGCCGCGAACTGGGGGGCTGCCACGCTGATGAAGTTGCGGTCGGTCATGATGGTGATGTTCATCAGCGGGGCGGTCTTGCCGTGCCAGAGCATGCACATCCATTTGCCGTCACCGGAGGGGACCGGCGCGTCGCTGACGCCCCAGGTCTCGGCGGAGGCGGGCAGGGCGGCGAGGATGAGGGCGGCGGTGGTCAAGAGTTGTTTGCGCATGCCTGTTCCCCCAGTCCAGCAAGACCCGAACATGCCGAAATCCGGTTACAAGGGCCACCCCCTGAATGGGGCGGTGGGAGATGGGCTCCCTGACCAGCTGACGCCGGTCGGGAGTGACGAAATAAGGCTGAGGCAGGCACCTTACAAGCAAGGCGCAGGCGCAGCCGCCCCCGCCTTCGCGGGGGTGAGCGGAAAAATACTGAGAGAGAAACTTATCTCGGCGCCATGCGGATGCCGCCGTCCAGTCTCAGGCACTGGGCGTTGAAGTAACTGTTGCGGACGAGTTCGAGGGCGAGGGAGGCGTATTCTTCCGGCTTGCCGAGGCGTTTGGGGAAGGGGACGGAGGCGGCGAGCGAGTTCAGGACCTTGTCCGAGGCACGCAGCATCAGAGGCGTCGCGAAGATGCCGGGCATGATCGAATTGACGCGGATGCCGATATCCATCAGGTCGCGCGCCATCGGCAGGACGAGGCCGTTGACGCCGGCCTTGCATGATCCGTACACGACCTGCCCGATCTGGCCATCCTGAGCGGCGACGGAGGCGGTCAGCGTGATCACGCCGCGTTCGCCGTCGTCGAGTTCCGGCAGGGACGACATGCCGAGGGCGGAGAGCGAGGCGATGCGGTAGGAGGCGACGAGCACGCCGCGGGCGCCGAACTCATAGTCCTCGGTCGACAGGCGCTTGTAGCGGGCGTTTTCCTTGTCCCAGGAGAGCGTCTTGCCGCCCTTGGAGGCCATGGCGCAATGCACCGTGATGCGTTCCTGGCCATGCGCGGCGCGGGCTTTCTCGAAGCCGGCGACGGCGGAGGCCTCGTCCATGATGTTCACATTGCAGAAGATGCCGCCGATTTCCTTCGCCGTGGCTTCGCCTGCCTCTTCGTTAATGTCGAAGATGGCGACCTTCGCGCCGGCGGCGGCGAGGGCGCGGGCGGTGGCCTGGCCGAGGCCGGAGGCGCCCCCGGTGACGATGGCGGCGGTATCGCTGGTGATCTGCATGAGGCGTTCCTTCCCTGAGGTTTTATGTCTTTTATCTGTTTAGGCCGCGCCCGGACGCTTGAAAACGATGACCCGGCGCGAAGCGGGCCCCGGATAACCCTTGCGGCAGTGACAAACACCCGTCACAAACCCTTCCCATGGATTGGGGAAAGTTGAGATCCTTTCATGCCGCTGCCGCGTCGGGCAGCCTGACGCTGGCCGGGGAACGGCTCGGCATCTCGCAATCGGCTGTCTCGCGCCAGATCGCGGCGCTGGAGGAACAGCTCGGCGTGTCGCTGTTCCAGCGCCATGCGCGGGGGCTTGTGCTGACTGATAGCGGCCATACGCTCTACCGGTCGACGATCGAGATGGCGGCAGCGGCCCAATCGGCCAATTCGGCGCTGCGCGATCAGCAGGAAACGCCGCAGGGCGAGCTGATCGTGTCGGCGCCGGTGGCGTTCGGCTCGATCTGGCTGGTGCCGCGGCTGGGTAATTTCATCAAGCGGCATCCGGACCTGCGGCTCGACCTGCGGCTGGATGACCAGCTAGAGTATGATTTGCTGAAGCTGGAGGCGGAATGCGCCATCCGGCTGTGGGCGGCGGACAAGGCGGACCTGATCCAGCGCAAGCTCGGCACGGTTCAGACCAATCTCTATGCCGCGCCGGAATATCTCAAGGCGCACGGCACGCCGCTGACCCCGGAAGACCTCGATAACCACCGGATCATCGCATATGGCGACGAATCCACGCCGCTGATCGAGATGGCCTTTGCCTGCCGGATCGGGCGCGATGACGCCCCGCCACGGCCGGCGACGCTGAAGGTGAACAATGTGTTTGCCATGCTCCGGGCGGTCGATGCGGGGCTCGGGATTGCGGATGTGCCGGACTATATGGCGGCGACGATGCCGCGCCTGGTGCGCGTGCTGCCGGATGTGACGGGGCCGATCTTCGACTTGTATTTCATTTACCCCAGCGATATGCGCAGATCCAAGAGGGTTGCGGCGTTCCGGGACTTCCTGACGGCCGAAACCGAGGCGCTGCGGCGCTCGCCTATGCGTCAGGGAACATGAACCCTCTGTAATCCATGCGGAATTGCATGCTTGGGCTGCTGTGTCGCATGTTGCAATGCAGCGTAAATCGCTTATTTACCGGGTATGCCATGGGTCCCGGGCATAACCCGATCATTCCTCCGATTGGGCGTTTCCTCCCCCTTCGGGACCCCACTTTAGCCCGGCGCGTCGCAAGATGCAGCCGGGCTTTCTTTTTTTGGCTTTTTTTGGCTCTAGCGCTTTGATTGTCGCGGCGCTTTGCACAAAACCGCATACAATTTTGCGCGCGCCGTTTTAGCGGCGTCTGACCCGGATCAGCCGCCAGGCGACGACCAGCAACAGCACCAGGGTAAAGACCATCGAAAAGTAAAGTACGAACAGCGAGAAGGCGTTTCCGGGCTCGTTCAGTTTCTCGCCGGTGAGATGCAGAAAAGGCGGCGCCCAGCTCAAAAACAGCTCCAGGCTGTCATCCTGCTGCAATTCGCGCAGCTTCTCGGCCCACATCATGGCCAGCTGGAACAGGCCGAACACGCCCAGCGCGCCGAGAAGGACATTCATCGAGGTCTCGTCTTTCTTGGCGAGACGGGCTTCCCGGTCGCGTGTCTGGCTCTCCATGTTCGATACGAGCCGCTCGACATACTCGTTTCGCCGGGCAATGCCGCGCACTTCGGTCATTCTCCTGAACACTTCCGCTTCGGTGTCATAGCGGAAAATGTTCATGTAGCGGTCGCGGTAATAGTCCGTATAGACACCGGTTCTGAAGTCATAGAATGCCTTTGCCGCTGCGTTCAAACTGTTCTTCTTTCCGAAATCCTCTACCTGCTTGATCAGACTGAAGGCTTCGGATTCATACTCGTATGTCATCAGCTCATTGTGCAGCGAGGCGGCGTGGATGAGGAATGCGTAGGGGCAGGTGCCGATATAATCATAGCCTGCTTCCAGGCTGCGAGCCTTCTCGACATAGGTGATGATCGCCCGGGGATTGGCAAAGCGGACAAATTTCCGCTCCTTTGCCTGTTCCTCCGTGGCCGGATAGATGGGATCGATTGAGTCGAGGATTTCGGAGGGATCCTGATTCATGAAGTCGATGATGTTCTGGTTGAAGCCGGCGATGAAAAGGTATTGCACACAATCCTGCCGCCTGCGGTCCTCGATGGCCGGGCGAAGTGTCCGGGCCGCCGCAATCTGCTCATCCGTATAGTGATCATAATCGGGGCGCAGTAATACCCATTCCCAGTATTCCTTTCCCAGGCGGACATCCCGTCCGCTGGCCTCGTCCCTGGGTTTCAGCTTTTTGAGCTCTGTCTGAAACGGCAGATAGCACTCCTCCTGCACCATGCGCGTCCGGGTGGAGGCGGCGGGCTCATCGGTCTCGGGTTTGGGCAGCACCCGCCTGAAAAAGGTATCGTCCTGGAAAAAGAACATGAGCCGGGACACCGGCATGACGAGGCCGGGCACCTCAATGAAGGGCGCCGTGGTCACCATATTGTCAAAGCTCGGCGCCAGCGGGACGTGTTTCCTGGTCGCCTCGGCCAGTCCCAGTTTGCCGAATAGGTCAGCGGCATCTGAATCGAATACGCTGCGAATATATTGCCAGAAGCTCTGGTCTGGCCCCTGCGGGCTGTTGACGCGCAGCTGGTCGAGCGGGGCGATACCGGTGTCGTCGTCCGCGGCGCGGATCGGCGGGCTGCCGGCGGGGCGGCTCGCGGCGCTGAATTCTTTCGGGGCAGCCACTTTCTGCAACAGCGAGAGGAAATAGAAGTCGCCGGGTGTGTGGTCGTAATTGCAGCAGAACGACAGGTGGTAGCTGACCGCGCCATTCGCATGTGTGTACCAGAAACGCAGGACACGCAGGCGCCGCGCCTTTTGCAGCCCCGGCGGCCTGGCGACGAAGTCGAGCCCTTCCGTCGTCCAGCGGATTTCCTCGGGCGCGGTCACCTCGATGATGTCTCCGGCCTCGGGGCAGGGTGTATCCAGGAGGAAGTCATTGATCTCGCCGAGGCGTTCGCGGTCGGCAATGTCATTGAACAGAGGTTCGACCGCGTCGCGCAGCCATTTGCTGTCGCGGTAGCCGGGTTGAAAGTCGCGCAGGAAGGCCGGCGTCAGAGGGCGGCCGAGGGTCTCGGTCACTTTCTTTTTGCTGACATACAGGGAGAGCGTGAAATAGACGGATTTGTCTTTGCTGGCCTCGAACTCTTCTTCTGTCCCCTCGTTTTCGGTCATGGTCCTTTTTCTACCTGTGTCTGAGGTCTGCGTGGATCGCCGGTTAGCGGAATGTCTGACGCGCCTTTTCGGCGGCTGCGATGATCTGGTCAAACCCGCTCAGGGCGACAGTCTCGCCGCGCGCGCAGGCGGCGCCAAGCGCTGCGAGCTGGGGCGCGGCAACGGGATTATCGTCCGGCCTCTGACCTTTCAGGACGGTGACACCGAAGAAGCGGCGCAGATGGGCCAGCAGGCGGCAAGCGCTCAGGTCTGCGGCATCCGCGCCAAGCACGCCGAGCAGAAGCTGCGTCTCGGCGCTCTGATGGGCTGACAGCGGCGGTTGGTGATAGGCGAAGTCGATCAGGCGCGCGCCGCGCCGCTCCCAGATCTTCAGCCGGTCGATCTGGTCAAGGCCGGCATGGCTGCTGTCGAGGGCATAGTCTTCCGGCGACATCTTTACCGGGTCATTCGTCTCGAAGAAGATCAAGGGGTGTGGCACATTGCCCGGCGGCCAGCGGACGGAGTCTACGGCTTCCTGCTGCATGAGTTGCATCAGCAGGCTGAACAGCCCGCGCCGCCTCTGTGCGGGATCGACAAAGATGTAGGACAGCGACATGGACGGATCGGTGCCATCGCCGAGGAAGACGATGAAATTCGCGGCGCCGAGCACGGGGCCGCGTTCGCCTTCCGTCAGCAGGATGGCGATCTCGCGGTAAGCGCCATACAGGCGGCTGAGTGCCTCATATTGTTCGCCCTCATTCAGGGCAAAGCAGGCCTGGAAACCGGCCAGATCCTCTTTCTCGTCCGGCAGGATGAAGGCGGCGTCATAGGCGGCATAGAAATGCGGCAGCAGGGGGTCGTCAGCGCGGGTGATATAATGCGCGACGATGCCCCCATCCAAGGCGTCGCTACGCGCTCGATCAGGTGCGGTCGCCGAAAACATAGCGGCACATTCGTGGTATGAGGGCAAATCTGTCAACGGGATTCTCGTGCGGGCTGCCGCCCCGCCTTGATTTTGCCGGACCGGCGTGATGTGTCCCAGCGAGGCGGGCACATGACAGGGAGCTGAGTATGCGTTGGTTCCTTCTGGCAGCCAGCACGATGGTCCTGGCATGGACTGGTGTGCTGGGCGCCTCTGTTCTTCTGAACCCTGGATCTGCGGGCGATGAGCCTGAGTCCGGGATGGATTCGGTTGAGACGCAGGTTGCCGAGGCGCCTGCGCCTGATGACGCGCGCGAGATGGAAGCGGTTGTGGATTCGGCGCCGGTGGAGACGCCGCCTGTTGAGACGCCCGCTGAGATCATCGCGGAGCCGCAGGCGGACGTACCTCCGCCGTCACCGCCGCCTCCTCTGCCACCACCGCCCCCACCGCCGCCTCCCGCGGCCGTGCGGACACCAACGCCCGCGCCTGTAGAAGCGCCGCCCGCCGAGCCGGCGCCGCTTCGCGAGGCGATCCCTGAAGTCTTCCTGCGGATGCCGATTGCCGACCGGGACCGGTTTCTGCCGGAGGCGTATTCAACTGAAATCCTGCCCGCGATCCGGGCCGGCGAGGTGAGCGAGATCCGCATCGAGGCGCATGGTGACGGAACCGGGGAGCGCGAAGACGAGCGCGCGCTGACCCAGGGCTGGGCAAATGCGATGCGGGATTGGCTGATTTCGGAAGGCGTCGACCCGGACGTGATTGCCGAGGTGGCCGGACATGGCGGCGACCGGCCGCTGGAGATCGTGCAAGGGGGCCGGGCGTCCTTCATCAACCAGCGGATCGAGGTGCGGGTTGCCTATGAGGACGCGGTGATGCGGTATCTGGGGGATGAGGAGTAGGGGGCTTGGGCTTGAACTCCCTCGCCCCTCGGTTCGTCACTCCCGACCGGCGCAGCCGAATCGGGGAGCCCATCTTGGAATGCCGCCGCGAGCGTCTCGATCTCTGGAGACAGGCTCCCAGATGGCTTGCGGCCATCGGGAGTGACGAAGTGTGGGGTGTGGAGAGTGGCTGGAGCTTCAGGCCGAAGCGCGCAGCATCCAAGCGGTTTTTTCGGAGATGGTGGCGCGCTGGGTGAAGAGGTCGACCGTGACGGGGTCGCCGTTCTTCTCGGCGATGGTAATGCCGTATTTGGCGGCGCGGCTGACAGCTTCATGGCCGGCGGCGAGGTTTTTCAGCATTGCTTCTGCGTCCGGCACGTCATTGTCGGGCTTAATCGTGGCGACCGCCAGCATTTCGCCGGAGGAGCCGGGTGCGAAATGGCCGAGGGCGCGGATGCGTTCGGCGATCACATCGAGTGCGGCCCAGAGCTCGGTATACTGGGTCATGAACATCGCGTGCAGCGAGTTGAAGCGCGGACCGGTGACGTTCCAGTGATAGCCGTGGGTCTTGACATACAGCGCATAGGTTTCACCGAGCAGCGTTTTCAGCGCGTCAGCGGAGGATTTGCGGGCGTCGTCTGACATTCCAATGTCTACGGACATGATGGGTCTCCTTGTTTGAGCGTGGGTCGGCTGTCCCCCATGCCGGAGAAGTGGGTGGCGCGCCCGGGGATTTCAAATGTGAAACGCCCGGGCGGGCCATAGGTTCAACCTATATCAGTGATGCACAGAAGCGTTCGATGCGGACGAGGGCTTCGGTGAGCAGGGCGTCGGAGGTTGCATAGGAGATGCGGAAGGTGCCGGGCAGGCCGAAGGCTTCGCCGAAGACGAGGGCGACCTTTTCCTGCTCGAGCAGTTCGGTCGCGAAGGTTTTGTCGGAGTCGATGACGGTGCCGCTTTGCGTCTTCCGGCCGATCAGACCCTCGCAGGACGGATAGACATAGAAGGCGCCTTCCGGTTTCGGGCAGACAATGCCGTCCACCCTGTTGAGCCCCTCGACCATCAGATTGCGGCGGGCCTGGTAGGCGGCGCGGAAGACCGGGAGGAAATCCTGCGGTCCGCTCAGCGCCTCGACGCTGGCCCACTGGCTGATGGAGCAGGGGTTGGAGGTCGACTGGTCCATGACCTTGCGCATGGCGCCGATGAGCTTTTCCGGACCCGCAGCATAGCCGATGCGCCAACCGGTCATGGCATAGGCCTTGGAGACGCCGTTCATGGTGAGGGTGCGGTCGTAGAGGGCGGGCTCGACCTGCGCGATGGTCCTGTAGTCGAAGCCGTCATAGACGAGGTGTTCGTACATGTCGTCGGTCAGCACCCAGACCTGGGGGTGGCGCAGAAGAACGTCTGCGAGGGCTTTCAGCTCCGCGCCGGTATAGGCGGCGCCGGTGGGATTGGAAGGTGAGTTCAGGATCAGCCATTTCGTGCGCGGCGTAATCGCGGCGTCGAGCGCTTCGGGCGTCAGCTTGTAGCTCGCCTCGGCGCTGCAGGGCACGCTGACGGGCGTGGCGCCGCAGAGCAGCACCATTTCCGGATAGCTGACCCAGTAGGGCGCGGGGATGACGACCTCGTCGCCGGGGTTCAGCGTGGCAACGAAGGCGTTGAACAGCACCGCCTTGCCGCCGGGCGAGACGTTCACCTGGCTGGGCTTGTAGGTCAGGCCGTTCTCGCGGGCGAATTTGGCGCAGATGGCTTCTTTCAGCTCCGGGATGCCGTCGGCGGGGGTGTATTTTGTCTTGCCCTCGCGCATGGCGCGGATGGCAGCGTCCTTGATATTCTCGGGCGTGTCGAAATCCGGCTCGCCCGCGCCGAGGCCGATCACGTCATGGCCGGCGCGCTTCATCTCCGCCACCTTGGTGGTCACCGCGATGGTGGCCGAAGGTTTGACACGCTCGACGGCGTCGGAGAGGCGGAGTTCAGCGGCCATGGCGGCGGTCCTTTCAGGCGGGGGCAGGGATGCCCGGCGGGCGCAGGCTTACTGAAGCCCGGCGGAGCCTGCAAGCAGGCGATCCGGCGCAAGTCGCGGCAAGGCAGAGGTTAACGCCTTCTTTCCGCAGCGTGCCGGATTCGCGGGCGGGCCTGCGCGCCGGATTAAGCGTGATCGCATAGGGTTTGCACCTTGCGGACGCTATCTGTCCTGGTCGGGATGGAGCGGTTCCGGAGCACGGCGATGAACCTTGAAGGCCTGGAGCAGAGATTTCACGTCGCGGCCGCGAGCATCGAGCGCGATGTTAGGAACATTTTGCACGATCTAAGCGTGTTCGTGCGCACCCTGAGCCATGTGGAACAGGCGATGCTGGCCGGGCTCGGCGTGCTGATGCTGTTCTATCTGCTGTTGCCGGGCGCCAGCGAGACGAGCCAGGGCAATGGGCGGGCGTTCACCGGCCTGCTGTTGATTGTCGTGGCAGTCGGGCTCAGCGCCGGATGGCTGATGTCGGGCCGGATCTCATTCTGAGACACTTCCGGGCGAAGCCCTGACCGCGCAACAGCGCTTTGCCTTGGCCGCGCACTCCCTTATTTCTGGCGCATGACCGAGTCGCCCGCTGGCGCCGCTCCCATGCGCGGGGTGGACGTCATCCGTGAAAACCTGAAACACCTGCCGCCGAGGCCGGGCGTCTACCGCATGTTCGGGGAGACGGGCGAAGCGCTGTATGTCGGCAAGGCGCGCGACCTGAAGGCCCGGGTGTCGAACTATACGCGGATGGGCGGGCATACCCAGCGCATCGCGCGGATGATCTCGCTGACACGGACGATGGAATTCGTCGTCACCGAAACGGAGACCGAGGCGCTGCTGCTGGAGGCGAGCCTCGTGAAATCGCTCAAGCCCCGCTTCAATGTGCTGCTGCGCGATGACAAATCGTTTCCGTATATCCTGATCCGCCGCAACCATGCGGCGCCGCAGATCAAGAAGTATCGCGGCTCCAAGCAGGATGAGGGCGATTATTTCGGCCCCTTCGCCAGCGCCGGGGCGGTTATGCGCACGCTCGACACACTGCAGAAGGCGTTCCTGCTGCGCACCTGTGAGGACAGCGTCTATTCGGCCCGCACCCGGCCCTGCATGCTGCACCAGATCAAGCGCTGCGCGGCGCCCTGCGTGGGCCTGATCAGCGAAGCGGAGTATACCGCGCTGGCCGATCAGGCGGCGGATTTCCTGCGCGGCAAGGCGGGGGATTTGCAAAAACGCCTCGCTGCGGAGATGGAGACGGCGGCCGAGGCGATGGAGTTCGAGACGGCCGCCCGGCTACGCGACCGGATCCGCGCGCTGGCGCATGTGCGCGCGAGCCAGGACGTGAACCCGGACGGGATCGAGGAGGCGGATGTGTTCGCCATTGCGGTGGAGGGCGGGGTGTCCTGCGTGCAGGTGTTCTTCATCCGCGCCGGGCAGAACTGGGGAGCGAGCGCGCATTTCCCCCGGCATGAACGCGATCAGACGGCGGAGGAAATCCTCTCGGCCTTCCTCGTGCAATTCTATGACAAGCGCCCTCCTCCGCGGCTGATCCTCGTCAATGAACTGCCGGACCAGTCGGCGCTGATCGAGGAGGCGCTGTCCTTGAAAGCTGGCCGCAGGTTGGAGCTGCGCCGGCCGGAACGCGGGTCCAAGCGGGACCTGATGACTCAGGCGGAGCGCAATGCTAGCGAGGCGCTGACCCGCAAGCTGGCGGACTCGGCCAGCCAGGAGCGGCTGCTGGCGGAGGTACAGAAAGTGTTCGACCTGCCGGCGCCGCCGGAGCGGATCGAGGTGTACGACAACTCCCACATCCAGGGCACGAACGCCGTGGGCGGCATGGTCGTCGCGGGGCCGGAGGGGTTCCGCAAGCAGGCCTACCGCAAGTTCAATATCAAGGACACGGAGCTTACCCCCGGCGACGATTACGGCATGATGCGCGAGGTGATGCGCCGGCGCTTTGCCCGCGCGCTGAAGGAGAAGGAGGCCGGCAATGTCGCCGACTGGCCGGACCTTGTGCTGATCGATGGCGGACTGGGGCAACTCAGCGCGACGGTTGAGACCCTCGCCGAGCTCGGCCTGACGCCGCAGGATGTCACCCTCGTCTCCATCGCCAAGGGCGTCGACCGTAATGCCGGGCGCGAGCAGTTCTTCCGCCCCGGGAGGGCGCCGTTCAGGCTGCCTGAGAATGCCCCCGTCCTTTACTATCTGCAGCGCCTGCGCGACGAGGCCCATCGCTGGGCCATCGGCGCTCACCGGGCCAAGCGCTCGGCTGATATTGCAAAGTCCCCGCTCGACGAGATCGAAGGCATCGGCCCGACGCGCAAGAAAGCGCTGCTGCACCATTTCGGCTCGGCCCGGGGCGTGTCGCGCGCGAAGGTGGCGGACCTGATGGAGGTGGACGGCGTGAATGAGGCGCTGGCGATCCGCATCCATGGGCATTTTCATGGGGGGTGAGGGGGCGCTCGCCATCCGGGACCTTCTCGCCGCTCACACTTCCGCTCTTACATCCCGGTCCGATTTCCCCTATATCCACCAAGTCTTCGGACTATGGCGATAAATGCGCGTGTAATAAGCGGCTCGGACCCGGGGGCGGTACCCGGCAGCTCCACCAAAAGACGGCCCGGCTGGCCGTTTCCTGATGGGGCTGAAATAGTGTCGACGGACGTGTAAAGACGAGGCTTTCGCTCGCTTGAGCTGCGTTAGAAGCTCAAAAGCAAATAGTTGCAAATGACAACTTTGCTGAGGGCGAACTGCTCGCCGCGTAAGCGGTGACGGTTTTTCCGACCTAAGCCCTCCGGTTTCAGACCCGGAGGCGGGGCCCGGGGGCGCCTGGCAACAGAAGCCCCCACCTAACCCGTATTTTATAATGTCGCCGCTTGGCGGCTGCGCCGGTTTGTCCGGTGGTCAGATTGTGACAGCCCTGAGACAATTCTGTCATCCTGGCCGTGTAGGGGCGGGGGTGTCCGGAAAAAAGGGGAGAGGCATCATGATGCACAAGACTTTCACCGCGCTGGCCATGGCCATGCTGCTCGGCGCCTGCGCCACCACGTCGCCCGCTGCCGCCCAGTCAGAGCCGCGCACCGCGCGAATCGCGGTTATCGGCGATACCGGCTACATTCCCTCCTACGAGCCTCGCCGGGACGACAAGCTGCCGCCGCGCACGCTCAGCGCGTATTACGCCGAACAGGCCGAGGACTGGCTGAAGCGCAATCCGAGCCTCGAAGGCTTCACGCCGGCGCCGCCGGTGTTCGAGACGGCGCTGGGCGGTTTCATGCCGCAGAGCGGGCTCTGGCCGGTCGCAATGGCCGCGGACGAAATCTGCAAGTCGGAGGGCTGTGACTTTGCCGTGCTGCTGGGCGACAATCTGTATCCGGACGGTGCCACGCTGGGCGCCGACGGGGTCAGCGACGAACGCCGCTTCGAGGACATGCTCGACCGGCCGTTCGGCAAGCTGGGCGAGGGCACGGAGAATTTCTCGATTTATACGATGATCGGCAATCATGACTGGCGCATCTCGCGCGAGGCGACCTTTGCGCAGGTCGAATATCTCGACCAGCATCCGAACTTCACCATGCCGAACATCTTCTATAAGGCGACCCCACCGGGTTTCGAGGGCTTTGTCGACATCTTCGTCATCGACACCGAAATGCTGCTCGCCAGCACCACTGTGTATGAGGATATTCTTGATGCGGACGGGCGCGAGGCGCGCGACGAGAACGAGGTGGAAACACGCGCCGACCATTACCTGCCCGCGAATGACGCCGAGCGCGACATGGTCGGCTGGCTGGAGCGCGAACTTGCCGCCTCCACCGCGCGCTGGAAAATCGTTGCGGGCCACCACGCGCTCTGGTCGGGCGGTGGGACGAAGTTCGAGAAGGCGCATGCCTTGCGCGCGATGCTGATGCCGGCGCTGTGTGCGCATGCGGACGCCTATCTCGCGGGCGATGATCATATTCTTGAGGCGTATACGGACGATTGCTCGGCAGTGACAGGCACGGCGCGCACGCCGCTGCCGATGCTGGTGTCCGGCGCCGGGGCCAAATGGCGGCCGCTGCATGCGCAGTTCATGGTGCACCAGAACGCCAACTATCCGCAGCTGAAGAATCTCTGGTCGAAAGGCCCGGTCTGGGGCTTCATGCACCTTGAACTGACCGAGGACATGATGACCACAAAGATCCTCTCGACGCCGGCGGATATGTCCGGCCGGCCGATTGTCGAAACTGTCCTGCACTTCCCGCACCGCCGGGCCGGAGCGGCGCCCGCGCGGCGCTGAGGCCGGTTTTGTTTGTCTTCTCCCGCTGAATCCCTATCCTACTCACAGGATAAGCAAACAGGGAGACGAACATGGCAAAACGGGGTGTGAATCGCCGGCAGATGCTGGGCGGATCGGTGGCGGTGCTGGGCGCGATGGGCGGAGCGCCGCAGGCGCTGGGCGAGACGAGCGCGCAGATCAATGACCAGGGGCCGCTGGCGGGCAAGACAATCCTGATCACCGGCTCCTCTTCCGGTTTCGGCCGGGTCGGGGCGGAGATCTATGCGCGGCTTGGTGCGCGCGTGTTCGCAACGATGCGCAATCTGCCGCGCCCGGAAGCCGATGAGCTGACCGCGCTGGCGGATGCCGAAGGCCTCGCCATCGAAGTAGTCGAGATCGATGTGACGTCGGATGAGAGTGTCACCGCCGGGGTCACCGAAGTGCTGGACCGGACCGGCGGCACGCTGGACGTGCTGATCAACAATGCCGGCATCGGCCTCAGCGGGCCGATCGAGCTGCAGGACATGGAGGCGACGATGCTCGCCTTCGAGACTAACACGTTCGGGCCGCACCGGATGGCGCGAGCCGTGCTGCCGGCGATGCGCGCGGCGGGGAAGGGCCAGATCTTCCAGATCTCGTCCCAGCTCGGTCGGCTGGTTATTCCGGGCTCGGGGCATTATTCGCCGACCAAGTTTGCGCTGGAGGCGATGAGCGATGCGATGGCGTATGAACTCGTGCCGCATGGCATCGAGATCACGGTGATCCAGCCGGGCGGCTATCCGACCGAGATCTGGCGCAACCGGAATGCGCTGACAGCCGCGCTGCGCGACCGCACGCCGCCGGAGCTGATGGCGGCCTATCCGGAGCTGACGGCCGGCATGGGCGAGGGCGGCGGCGGCGGAACAACCGATCCGGCCGACATTCCGAACAAGATCGCCGAGATCATCGCCATGCCGCGCGGCACGCGGCCATTGCGTGTGGCAGTCCATCCTGGCAACCGGCCGCAGCTGGGCATCAATCAGGCGACCAATGAGGCGCAGCTGGCCATGCTCGGCAATTCGCCCTTCGGCCCATGGGTCAAGGACGTGCTGGAGCGTTAAGTCAGGCGGGCCCCGCTCGACGCCCCCGCCTGTGCGGGGGTGAGCGGGGCTGATTGCCGGATCAGTCGAGGCCGAGGACTTCCTTCAGGAACATCGTCTCGGCTTCGCGCTGGGCGGCGCGGTTCGCGAGCTTGCGGAAGCCGTGGCCTTCATCCATCGCCATCAGGAACCAGGATTTGACGCTATTGGCCTTGACGGCTTCGAGGATCTGTTCGGCCTCCGTGTACGGAACACGCGGGTCGTTATAGCCGTGGATGATGAAGATCGGCTTGTTGATCCGGTCGGCATTCCGCAGGGGGGAGATTTCGTCGAAGAAGGCGGCGATCTCTGGGTCGCGCTCATCGCCATATTCGGCCCGGCGCAGGTCGCGGCGATAGCCCTCGGTGTTCTCCAGGAAGGTCTTGAAGTCCGAGATGCCGACGATGTTGACGCCGCCGGCGAGCCGGTCGCCATAATCGATCATCGAGGCGAGCACCATGTATCCGCCATACGAGCCGCCATAGACGATGACGCGGTCGGCATCGAGGTCCGGCTGCGTGGCAATCCAGTCCAGCAGGGCGCCGATATCCTCGACCGAGCGCTTGCGCTCCATCGCATTGTCCAGCGACACATATGTCTTGCCATAGCCGGCCGAGCCGCGCACGTTCGGCACAGCAACCGCTAGGCCAAGCTCGTTCACCCAATACTGGAACACGGAGCTGAAGCCGGGGCGCGCCTGCGCTTCCGGGCCACCATGGATCGAGATGATCACCGGGTGCGGGCCGGGGCCTTCCGGCTTGTAGATGAAGGCCGGAATGTCCATGCCGATATCGTTCGGATAGGTGAAGAGGTCCGGCTCCACGAAGATGTCCGGATTGATGCCGCCGGTTTCGGCCTCGGTCCAGCGGGTGAGGTTCAGGGTCGCGATATCGAACGACCAGGCATCGGCCGGGCTGTTCGCCGCATTGAAGGTGAAGCCGATATGGCTGCCGGTGGGCGAGAAGACGAGGCCGGAGGCAATGCCCACAGGTAGGGTCGGGCCGGGGCGGACCACGCCGGTTTCGACATCCACAAGCCGGATCGTACCGAGGCCGCCTTCGTTCACGGTCAGCGCGACGGTGGTGCCGTCCGGCGACAGGGTCCAGTCGGAGACGCCCCAGCCGATGTCGGCGGTATAGTTGGTGATCGTGCCATCCGGCGCGATGCGGACGAGGTTGGTGAACTCGTCATCCTTGTCGGTCGCCGTCAGCACCGAACCATCGGCGAGGAGCTCTGCGCCGGAATAGGCGACGGTGTCACCGGCGTTGATCTCGGTCAGTTCGCCGGTCGCGACCTCCAGGGTGAACAGCTTGCTTTCGGCGATGGAGATGTAGCGCTGCAGGAGCAGCTTCGAGCCGTCCTGCGACCAGCCGACCGGGCCGATGGCGCCGTCGCCTTCGAGGGCGACGCGGGTGGTCGAACGGTCGGCCGGATTGCCGATGATGATGTCATTGTTCGGGTCGCCCGGATTGGTGCGCGCCCAGGCCGCGATGGACCCGTCCGGCGCCCAGAGGGCAGAGCCGTTGCGGGTGCCGGGTTCGGTGAAGGCGTTGATGTGCCCACTGGCGAGGTCGAAGCGGTAGCCCTGGAAATATTCGTCGCCGCCGCGGTCGCGCGCGAACAGGAAGGCGCCGCCGGCGGGGCTGACGCTGGCAGACGTGACGGGCTCCTCGAAGAAGGTGAGCTGGCGGCGGGCGCCGCCGGGGGTGCGCACTTCATGGATCTGGCTGACATTGCCGAAGCGGGTCGAAATCAGGATGCCGCCTTCACCGGTCCAGTCCTGGAAGCCATGGCCGCGGACATTCTCATAAGCCGCCATGCGCTCGGAGACATCGGCCGGGATCTCTGGGATGCCTTCCATGACGAGATTGCCGCGCGTGATGCGGTCGCTGGGGGCGGGGGCTGCGGCAGCGGCTGTTTCGGGGGCGAGGGTGGTGGCCGGCGCGCTGGCGCAGGCGGCGAGGACAAGGGCAAGCGCCGCTGAAGACAGCAGGCGGATGGATGTGCGGGTCATGAGGATCTCCCGGTCTGGTCATGAAACGTGACACACTGTTTAGGCCGGTTTGGCCGCGCGTCATCCCTTTTCGGGACCTTTTCACCGCACCGCTCTTCACATCACCGATACAATCGGGGTCTAAGGCGCCCCAAGACCTACAGATATCCGGCAGAAGGAGATGGCCATGCACAGCCTCAAACGCCTCACGGCAATCGTATTTACAGCAGCATGGCTCGCGGCCTGTTCGCATACGGCGGTGGACGAGACAGACGCGCCGGTGGCCGTTGCGGTTGCGCCTGAGCCAGCCGAAGCGGCCCTGCCGGCCGGCAATGTCCTGCTGATCGGGCTCGACGGGCTGCATCCGGACATGGTCGCCCGCTGGGACGCGCCGAACCTCGAGGCGCTGGCAGCGCGCGGCGTCAAGGCCGAGGCGATGATTCCGGTGATGCCGAGCGTGACCTTCGTGAACTTCTATTCGATCGCGACCGGCCTCTATCCCGAGAAGCACGGGATGGTGGCGAACGCGCCGTATGATGCCGAGGCGGACGAGATTTTCGACCGCGCCACAGGCCCCACCGAGAGCCGCTGGTGGCAGGGCGAGCCGATCTGGATCACGGCAGAGAAGCAGGGGCTGTCCTCATCCATCATGTTCTGGCTCGGCTCCGAGACGACGCATGACGGTATGCGCCCGACGCGCTGGACGCCGTATGACCACGAGAAGCCCTATCAGGACCGCGTCGACGACGTTCTCGCCTGGTATGACGGCCCGGAAGCGCAGCGCCCGCGCTTTGCGGCGGTGTATTTCGACCGGGTCGACACGGCCGGGCATTATTTCGGGCCAGATGCGCCGGAGACTGAGGCGGCGGTTGCTGAGGTGGACGGCTATGTCGGCCAGCTTGTGGCGGGTCTGGAGGCGCGCGGCCTGCTGGAGACGACTACGATCCTGATCGTGTCCGATCATGGCATGGCCGAGATCGATACGGCCAAGATCCTGGATATCGGCGAGTTCATCGATCACAGCCAGATCACGTCGCCGCAATTTGCTGGCGCGTTCGGCGGCTCCGCTCAGCCCTCGATCCAGCTCTATGGCCAGGGCCCGGCCCTCGATGAGGCCTATGAGGCACTCAGCAACTTCCACCCGAACGTAAAGGTCTGGCGGCGCGGCGAGATGCCGGCGCATTTCCGCTTTGACCATCCGACCCGCGGACCGGACCTGTTCGTGCTGGCCGATCCGCCTTACACGTTGCGCGCGGCGAATGTCGGGGGCTGGCGTCCGCCCATCCCCGGCTTCCACGGCTATGACAGCCTGGAGCCGATGATGCAGGCGGCCTTCATCGGTGCTGGCCCGATCTTCCCGCAAGGCGAGACACCGGCTGCGTTCGAGAATGTGAACGTCTATCTGATGATCGCCTGCGCGCTCGGGCTGGAGCCGGCCGAGACCGACGGTGACCCGGCTGTGGTGGAACGGGTGACCGGCGGGCGGTGTCCGGCGGAGCGCTAGAGCAGCGGGCAAATGCCTTGCCCCGTAACCCCACGCTCATCCAGAGCGAAGTCGAAGGATGGGCCAAGTAGAACTGCCCCAAGCCCCGGCTCGTCCTTCGACTTCGCTCAGGATGAGCCGTTCGGGGGGAGCGCAGACCAAATGCCCGGTGTTTTAGTCGTTCAGCCGGTCCATCTCGTCGCTGATGAACTCCATCAGTTCAGGATTCTCCGTCTGAATGCGGATCATCGACCCCATCATCCGGGTCTGCGCGGTCATCAGTTCCTGATAATTGCTGCCGAAGATCTGCATGGCCCGCATGCCGGAAATATCGCCGAGCTGTTCCTGCATGTTCTCGAGCCCGTCAGCGGCCTTGCGGATCTCGGTGGCGGCGCGGCGGGCGCTGGCCTCGTCCTTGACCGTGTCGAGAGCGTCGGCGATCCGGGTCATTTCGTTCACATAGGCCGCGCCGATTGCGCCGGAAGAGGATTTGGACGTGATGTCCGTGCCGTCGGTGCCGCTCTGGCCGCAACCGGTGAATACGAGTGTGCCGGCGAAGGCCGCCGCGAAGAGTGCTGATTTCATCATTGTCCCCATTTCAAGTCTACAGGTCTGCCGCGCGCGCAGCGCACAGCGCGAGGTCATGATTGGAACATGCGACCCGCAGGCGGGTCAATGCCGGGCGGGTCAGGAATACCGCGCTTTGGCTTTCGGCGCGGTGACGCCGGCGCGGACATCCTCCAGGCTCGCGGCAAGGTCGGCGAGATAGGCGTCCGCCACTTCGGCATGTTTGGGTGAGAGCATCAGTTGCAGGCTGGGTGGCTCCGCCGTGATGGAGGTGAACCAGCCGCGCTGGCGCATGGCGCTGTAGAGGGCGAGTGTGTCGGCCTGAGGGTGCCGGAAGGCCATGAGGCCGAGGAGTGGCTTGCCCAGCACCTCGAAGCCGAGCGTTTTCACGCCGGTCTCGATCCGTTCGCGTGTCGCGCAGACGAGGCCCTGCTTCTCACGGTAGCCCGAGACGCCGAGCACATTCATCACCGCCCAGGCTTCCGATCAATTGAGCGGTTACCCACGCGCACCGAAGCTGCTTGTGTCGAGTGCACCGAACCTTTTTATGAACCATTTGGCCATCGGCTTCGCCTTCGGACCGAAGCCTCCCATGAGCGGCTTTGAAAGCGTGACTATGTATCTGTTCTTGGCCAAGGCTATGCCTGTGAAGCCTTTGAAGTCTTTGTCGTTGCCGTGAAACTGGATCGACAGTTTTCCAGATGGAACAACAAACCAGAAAGGTGCTAGCTCGCGACCGAACCAGAATTGATACTCGTCGATTGCGCTATCCTTGGGCACGGTATGTCGGACAAGAAATGGATGGTTTAGAAGGACGTTCCGAGCGCTTTCTGTGCCCAAGATTTCTTCGCTGTGAAACACGGTGTGGCATAGTTGATTGATGATCTCGCCAGTGTTTCCCACATTTCCCAACATTCATCCCCCCGAGTTTGCCTTACACCCTATCTGCTGAGCTTCAGCACGATGAAGATTCTTAGAGGCGCCAACATGTCTCGACAAGTTCAGTCAATTCGTTTCGACGTCGCGCGTTCGGATGGGGCGCACGGTTTAAGAATAGCGCGCCTCAACCTTCTCTGCCGTCACGCCGGCGCGGACATCCTCCAGGCTCGCGGCAAGGTCGGCGAGATATGCGTCCGCCACTTCGGCATGTTTGGGTGAGAGCATCAGGTGCAGGCTGGGTGGTTCCGCCGTGATCGAGGTGAACCAGCCGCGCTGGCGCATGGCGCTGTAAAGCGCGAGCGTGTCGGCGCCGGGATGCCGGAAGGCCATGAGGCCGAGGAGCGGCTTGCCCAGCACCTCGAAGCCCAGCGCTTTCACGCCCGCTTCCATCCGCGCGCGGGCCTCGCAGACGAGGCCCTGCTTCTCGCGGTAACCGGCGATGCCGAGCACATTCATCACCGCCCAGGCTGCGGAGATGGCGCCGCCGGGGCGTGTGCCGGCCAACGTCGGCGTCTTCATCGGCGCACCGGACCAGTCGCGCATCGAGAAGGGCATGTGCTTGTAGAGGGCCTCGCTGCGGAACAGCACCGTCGAGGCGCCCTTGGCGCAGTAGCCGTATTTGTGCAGGTCCGCGCTCATGGATTTCACGGCCGGGACGGCGAAGTCGTACTCTGGCACGGGCACGCCGTTCATCCGGGCGAAGGGGGCGAAATAGCCGCCGACACAGGCATCGACATGCAGCCATACACCGGCCGCCTCCGCGACTTTGCCAAGCTCTGCGATGGGGTCGATGATGCCATGCGGGAAGTTGGGCGCCGAGCCGACGATCATCAGGGTCGCGTCATCGATGGCGGCGGCCATGGGGGCAGGGTCCGCCTCGAAGCTTCCATCGTCCTTCAGGGGCACGCGGCGGATGTCGATGTCCATCAGATGCGCGGCCTTGTCGAAGGCGAGGTGGGCTGAGCGGGCGAGGACGATGTTCTGGCCTTCACGCGGCTTGCCATTGGCGCGGGCAAAGTCGCGCGCGGCCTTCAGGGCCATGGTGATCGAATCGGTGCCGCCGGATGTCATCGCCCCGGCGGCGCCTTCGGGGGCGTTCAGCAGGCCCAGCGCCATGGCGATGACCTCCTTCTCCATCTGCGCCAGCGAGGGGAAGGCGAGGGGGCCGAGGCCGTTCTCCGCCATGTAGAGGCCGTACGCCTCGTGTTGCAGGGCGTGAATGTCCTCCCCCGCATTGAAGACATAGACGGCGGTCCTGCCGTCGCGCCAGGCGACATCGCCCGTGCCGCGCGCGACCATCTCGGCGCGTACATCGTTCCAGGCGCGTCCTGTCTCCGGCATCTTCATGGCGTGCTCCCCTGTTTTATCTGTGGAAAGTTTAAGCCTGCCGGGCAGGCCTTGGCCAGCCTTGCCCTGTAGCTGTGCGGTGTGTGCGCAAAAGCGCGAGATGAAATTAAATCCTCGCCCATTGTGCGAAGCCCGTTGCGGCGTTAGCGCCGCGGGCTTAGTTTGAGAGCCGGAACAAAAAACGGGGCAAGGCGCAAAGTCATGACAGACTATATCGGCTACGAAGCGCTCTCCCAGGCCGCCATGCGCGGCGTTGTGCGCGAGGCGCTGCGGCGCGGCAAATCCAGCGGCGGCCTTCCGGGCGACCATCATTTCTACATCTCCTTCCGCACCCGCGCGCCGGGCGTGAAGATTGCCGATCATCTGATGCAGCGCTTCCCGGAAGAGATGACCATCGTGATCCAGCACCAGTATTGGGACCTGGAAGTGCATGACGCGCATTTCGAGATCGTGCTGAAGTTCAACGGCGTACCGCAGCATCTGTCGATCCCGCTGGCCGCGCTGACCCGGTTCGTTGATCCGTCGGTGAATTTCGGCCTCGCCTTCGAGGCGGCGGCCAAGGATGCCGGCGTGATCGCCCCGGCCCCGGCGGAGGCTGGCCCTGTGGCCGCCGATACCCCGCCAGGCGTGACGGTCGTCAATCTCGACGCCTACCGGCGCAAGTAAGCGTAGGGCGCAGGGCATTTGAGCGCAGAACCGGACAAGGCCCGCGTCTCCGACGCCGAGATGCTCGCGCGCTTCCAGACCTCGAAGAAACGCCCGCCCTGTTCCGACACGCTCGGCATGCGCCTGACGGCGCTAAACCAGGAAGAGCAATGGGTGCGGATGGCGTTTGATGTCTCGCCCGCTTTTGCCAATCCCACCGGCGCGGTGCAGGGCGGCTTCATTGCGGCGATGCTGGACGAGGCGATGAGCACGGCGGTGATCATCGCGTCCAATGTCACCATGACGGCGCCGACGCTGGAGATGAAGACGAGCTTCCTGAAGCGGCTGATGCCTGGCCCGGCAAGCGTAGAGGCGCGCATCCTGAAGCTCGGCAAATCGGCCGCCTTCATGGAGGCGGACTGTTTCGACGCGGACGGCGCGCTGGTTGCCCGCGCGACCGCGACGGCGATCCCTATGGCGTTCCGCCGGCTTTAGGTCTGAAGACCCTCACCCCTCCATCGCCTCCGCCAGCATCCAGATCCCGTCCCGCTCCGCGCTGCGCCGCTCGACGAGTAGCCGCGCTACCTGGCGATCATCCTCGAACACATTTCCGCTGAGCGAATCCAGCAGCGCCTTCGCCAGATTGTCGAGATCCATCCAGGGCGGATCGCCCAGATGCTCCATCACGATGTGGACGGAATAATCGCCATAGCCGGGGCGCAGGCGCGGGAAATCCCTGCGGAAGAATTCCTTGAGCAGCGTCTTGTAATATTTCGTCTGTGTCGTGAGGCCGGTGCACGTCACTTCCAGCGCCCCACCTGCCGTGATGCGCGCGCGGACCTTGCCGGATTGGATCCAGTCGGAGTTCATGGGATGCGACTAGTCACAACGAAGCGAATTGGGGAAGGCCTCGACTAGCGGATCCTGACCAACTTGGGCGTGAACTTGCGCACAATCTCTTCCAAGGACCGGTAGGTTATCCGGCCGGCAGCCTTGGCTGCAAGCGTCTTGCGGATTTCGGCCTGCGACCAGTGGCGGTGCTCGGGTGTGGTCATGAAATTTGAAACGCCGCCTCAGTATGTCATTCGGTTGAGTTTATGCAATTGTTGTTGGCCTGAGCAGTCATAATGCTGGTGCGTCGTGTAGAAAGAGCCTGTTCTGCTTCTGATTTTGCCATAGCGTTTCCAATGCCGAAATCGCCAAGGAAACCTGCGGCCGATCGCCAGTCCGTCGTCGCGGTGTTAGTTATTGCTGCATACGTTTCTTCTGTGCGTGCCAACTCCAATGCGAGTTCACGACAGTTCATCAATGACGCTTCGGTGCCTGAAAGTGGCGTCGCGATCGGATAGCGCTTGGTGGCGCAAGCGCTTAGCAAAAGAATTGTTGCGATGATGGCGAATGTTTTCATTTTCCCCTCCCAAAAGAATTCGTCGGAATAACGCAACTATTTGTTGATGCGATTCCTGCTCATCCTCAACACTTTTTCCCGCGTGGATATGGACGTTCGCGGCTTGATGGGGCCGGGATGGGGGGCTAGACCGCGCGGCGATACAGCAGCCGCGCTTCAGGAGCCCCCATGGCCAAGACCCCCACCCGCACCGAGTCCGATACGTTTGGCCCCATCGAAGTCGAGGCGGACAAGTATTGGGGCGCGCAGGCGCAGCGCTCGCTGGGCAATTTCAAGATTGGTTGGGAGAAACAGCCCCAGCCCATCATTCGCGGGCTCGGCATCGTCAAGAAGGCGGCGGCCGAGGTGAACATGGCGCTGGAGAAGATGGATCGTCTGGTTGGCCGCGCCATCGTGCAGGCCGCCGATGAGGTGATCGAGGGCAAGCTCGACGCGCATTTCCCCCTCGTCGTCTGGCAGACGGGGTCGGGCACCCAGTCGAACATGAATGCCAATGAGGTGATCTCCAATCGTGCCATCGAGATCCTCGGCGGCAAGGTCGGCTCCAAGGCGCCGGTCCACCCGAACGATCATGTCAATATGAGCCAGTCGTCGAACGACACCTTCCCGACCGCCATGCACATCGCCTGCGCCGAGGAGGTCATCCACCGGCTGATCCCGGCGCTGCAGCAGTTGCACAATGCGCTGAACGACAAGGCGCAGGCCTGGAAAGACATCATCAAAATCGGCCGCACGCATACGCAGGACGCCACCCCGGTCACCCTCGGCCAGGAATTCTCCGGCTATGCCAAGCAGATCGAGAACGGTATCCAGCGCATCGAGATGACGCTGCCGATGCTGATGGAACTGGCTCAGGGCGGCACGGCGGTGGGCACGGGCCTCGCCTCGCCGGAAGGCTTTGCCGAGATGGTGGCGGACAAGATCGCCCAGATCACCGGGCTCAAGTTCACCTCCGCCCCCAACAAGTTCGAGGCGCTCGCCGCGCATGACGCGATGGTGTTCACGCATGGCGCGATCACGACGGTGGCCATGAGTTGCTTCAAGATCGCCAACGACATCCGCTTCCTCGGCTCGGGCCCGCGCTCCGGCCTTGGCGAACTGGCGCTGCCGGAGAACGAGCCCGGCTCCTCGATCATGCCGGGCAAGGTGAACCCGACCCAGTGCGAAGCGCTGACCCAGGTCTGCGCGCATATCCTCGGCAACAATGCCGCGATCAGCTTTGCCGGATCGCAGGGCCATTTCGAGCTCAACGTGTTCAATCCGATGATGGCGTATAATTTCCTCCAGTCGGTGCGCCTGCTGGCGGATGCGTCGGTGTCGTTCACGGAAAACTGCGTCGTCGGCATCGAGCCGCGCCTCGATAATATCCAGCGCGGGCTGGAGAATTCGCTGATGCTGGTGACGCCGCTGAAGGAAAAATACGGCTACGACCTCGCCGCCAAAGTCGCCAAGACCGCGCACAAGAATGGCACGACGCTGAAAGTCGAAGCCCTCGCGCTCGGCATTTCGGAGGAAGACTTCGACGCCATCGTGCGCCCGGAGAAGATGATCGGGCCGGACCCGGCCTGAGGGGGCTAAAGTCAGGCTTTCTGTGTGCCCGGAATGCGTATACAGTATGCGTATGGATGTGATGCAGGGGCTGCCATGACCCGGAAGACGCGTGTCAGTGTGACGATCGACGAAGCGCTGGTTGCCAAGGCAAAAGCTGTGGGCGTGAACCTCTCAGCGGTGGCTGAAGAGGCAATCCGTTTCAAGACGCAGGCGGAGGAAATGCGGCGATGGGCGGATGAGAACAGAGCCGCGCTTCAGGCGAAAGCCCGGCAAATTGAGGAAGAAGGGCTCTGGTCAGATGGCCTTCGGCTGTTCTGAAGCATGGACTACCTGGCTGTCTTCACCCTGAAGAACCGGCCGGAGCAGTTGGTGCTGATCCTGAGCCATCCTTTGGTCGCGGAAGCCGGCTCGATTGTCGCGGCGCCCTTGTTGGATACGGAAAGGTTCGCAGTGGCTTCGATACTGAACCCTGTCTTCGATTTCGGCGGCAGACAGGTCGCGCTGGCGACCGAGCAGATGGCGGCCATTCCGGTCAGGGAGCTCGGCTTGCAGGTCACCACGCTCGAGTCGCACGAATACCCCATCGCGAATGCCATCAACCGGCTTTTCTTTGGCATCTGACGATGCGCAATGCCCGGCTGACGGCGGGGCGGGGCGGGGCTAGAGTGGCGCAAACAGAATCACCTCGCCCCCCAGAAAGGTCAGGCCATGTCCAAATCCCCGATCGGCTCGAAAGCCAATCCCTCGCAGTTCGATGTGCTGCCAAAGCTTGCGGAGGACGAGCCCTATTTCGTCATCCGGGCGCATGACCCGCTGTCCTCGGCGCTGGTTGAGCTGCACGCCTATATCGGGGCGGGCCAGTCCGGCGCGGCGCACAATAAGCTGGCGGAGATCATGGCGATGACGGCGTCGCGTCCGCCGCGCCCGGCTTCCAGCCCGAAATACCGCGAGACGTTTGCCATTTCCCTCGCCATGGAACAATGGCGTGATCAGCACAAGGAATGACGCTCGGGCCACTCACGCTTGAGAACGCCTTCATCTGCCTCCGGTCCTTTGATCCGGAGACGGATGGCCCGGAATTGCATTCGCTTGCCGCGCGGACGCCGGAGTTTTTCGCCTCTGGTCCTTTCGCGGGCCGGGTGACTGGGTAGGCGGTTGGGTCCGGAATATCCGTCAGCGGATGGATGGCGGCAGCATGATCGCCTTCGCGGTCACGCAGGCGGAACGCGGGGCGTTCCTCGGCATCACCAGCTATCTCGATCCGCACGAGACCAACAGGAGCGTTGAGATCGGCATGACCTGCTATGCGCCCGAGGCGCAGGGCACGGCGGTCAACCCGTCTGCCAAACGCTTGCTGCTCGCTCAGGCCTTCGAGGTCTGGGGCGCGCGGCGGGTGCAGTTCCAGGTCGATGAGCGCAACCAGCGCTCGCAAGCCGGTGTGCTGAAACTCGGCGCGCAGCGCGAAGGTGTGCTGCGCAACCACCGCACCCTACCGGACGGGTTCGTGCGCAACACGGTGTTCTTTTCCATTCTGGACACGGAATGGCCAGAGGTGAAGGCAAGGCTGGACGCGCGGCTGGCGGCCTTCAGCGCCGGTTCATCTGGCGGGCTTCAGGAAACAGCACCACGACCGGACTAGGGGACAGAGTTATGCGGAATATGCTTCAGGCGATGTTGATTGCCTGCGTGGCAGTTAGTCTGGCGCCAGCCGCGCATGCGCAAGGCGCTGACGAGGCGGCGCGCTGCGAACATAGGTTCGATGAATTGAGGGGTTTATTCGGGCGTGTCTTTGCGAGTGAGGACAGCGTGTACGAGCGTGTGGACCGGATTGCCACGCGGCTGGATGAACTGGCGGTGTCTGGTCAGCCTGTCTGCTTAGAGGGCGAATCCGAAGGCTGCGTTGAGGCCGAGGCGAGCCTGACGACCAATCACAACGATGGCAATGATCTCGATACGGCATATGCAGCCTTCCGGGCGCAACGCAGACAATACAATGAGTATCTCGCTTTCTTCGACACCGCCTGTGTCGAAGCGGGTCATGGCAGCTGGGGCGCGGGAGAAAGTCCGCCACCCTGGTCAGAGGACGAGGGCATAGATGAGACGGTCGAGCTGCTGCGCGAGGCGCTCCTTTCGGAGCGTGAATGGCTGGGCTCGGTGTATTGAGGCGGCAGGCGTTGCCGGGGACGCAGGACACAAGCGATAAACACAACTCATGACCACGCCGATCAATCTCAACAAGGCCCGCAAGGCAAAAGCAAAGGCGGAGAAGGAACAGCGCGCGACGGAAAACCGCGCGAAGTTCGGGCGCACCAAGGCGGCCAAACAGCTGGAGGCGGCGCAGGCCGAAAAGCTCGCCCGGCTGACCGATGCGCACAAGCAGGATGATCCGCCGGGGGATGGTTAAAAAAGTATTGACAGGCCCGCGGCTTGCACGGACATGGGGCAGTTGTACCAGTCAGGGATGCCGCCCTAATGTTGAAGCGCGTAATGCACAAAACCGCTTTCGCCTTTGCCGCCTTCGGCTCGGGCATCTTCTGGGGCATTGCGGCAGAAGCAAGCGCTGCCGGTATTCCGCTGCTCGGCTTGTTCCAGGGATAAGCGCGCCGCCGCGTTAGTATCCGGCCGGTACCTGCGCCCGTCCGATCAGGCCTTCCTCATACCGACCCTGTGACACGCGCGTCAGCGCCTCGAAGATCGGCCGTGCGTCCCGGTCGCGCAGAAGGGGGATGCCGCGGGCGATCTCTGCGGCTTCGGCATAGAGTTGGTGCGCGCCTTCAAGATCGCCGCGCGCTTCGGTGCAGGCGCCCCAATTGTGCAGGATGGCCGGCGCGTGCGGGTAGCTCACCGCCAGTTCGCGCCACTGGGCGCAGGCGCCGATGATCTCGCCGCGACGCGTCGCCTTCACGGCAGCGTCGAAGCGCGGATCATTCGCCTCCTCGGGGATCAGCGGCTTGTCGACGATCGCTGCGCGCATCGTCGTCATGTAGGGCGCGATGTCATAGCGGAAGGCCGGCACGGCGGCCGAGACGGCGTCTGCGATCAGGCCGATCGGCGCGTCCCGCAGGGCGAAGGTTTCATGCACGATATCGCCGAATGCGCCGGTCGACTGGCCGGTATCGGGATATTCCGCCACTTCGAAACAGTCCTCGCGCTCAGCGGCGGCGCCATGCTGCGAGGTGAAGACCGGCCGGCCGCTGGCATAGTCCCGCAAGGTGGCGGCGACGGCGACATCAACGACATCCTTCGGGCAGTGCAGCTCCATCACGATATGCTGGTCACAGTTGAACAGGCCGCGATGTTTCACGCAGCGCCGCTCGCGCCGGAAGCTGGTCTCGCGGCGAAAGCCGGTGATCGAGACTTCACCTTCATACATACCCTGCGGCTGGCCAGCGCCAGACAGGGTGAACCAGGGCGCGCCGCCCAGCTCCGCATTGAAGATCAGCGTCTCGAACGCCTCTTCGGCCACATCGCCGGCAGGCCCGCGGAAGCGGCCGACCGAGACATCGGTATAGTTCAGCGCTTCGGCGAAGGTCGGCGCGGCGCGGGCGGCATATTCATAACCCGGCGTCTGGCAGGCCGCGAGCATGAGCGCGGCGATGGTGATGGCTAGCAGGTGTTTCAAGTTCATCCCCCCTCAAGAGACGGTTCATGACTGCCGCCAGCCGCCCCCTACGTCAATGCTTGACGCGGCAGGGCGCGCCGCCCACCTGACGCGGCGATTGACTGAAGGACACCCTGCCCATGACACGCACCCTGTTCACGCCCTTCCGGCTGAAAAATCTCGAGCTGAAAAACCGGATCGTGATGGCGCCGATGACGCGCTCGAAATCACCAGGCGGGGTGCCGGGGGAGGATGTGGCGGACTATTACGCCCGCCGCGCTGCCGCCGATGTGGGGCTGATCGTCACCGAGGGCACGACCGTGCGCCGGGGCGGTTCGTCCAACGATCCCAACATCCCGAATTTCTACAAGCCAGAGGCGCTGGACGCCTGGGGCCGCGTTGTCTCCAGGGTGCATGCCAATGGCGGGGCGATCGCGCCGCAGATCTGGCACCAGGGGATGGTGCGCAAGGCCGGCACCGGGCCGGAGCCGGATGCGCCGACCGACAGCCCCTCCGGCATGACCCATACCGGCAAGCAGGTGCTGCCCGAGCCGACGACGGCCGAGGTCGATGACATGGTCATCGCCTATGCGGACGCCGCCGCAGATGCCAAGCGACTCGGCTTCGACACGCTCGAGATTCACGGCGCGCATGGCTATCTCATCGACCAGTTCTTCTGGGACGCGATGAACAAGCGCTCCGACAAATATGGCGGCAGCCTCGCCGAGCGCGCGACCTTCGGCGGTGACATCATCCGCGAAATCCGCCGCAAGGTCGGCCCCGATTATCCGATCATCCTGCGCTATTCGCAGTGGAAGCAGCAGGACTATGGCGCCCGCCTCGCCGAAACGCCGGATGCGCTGGAAGCCTTCCTGAAAGTCTTCGTCGATGCCGGCGTGGATTGCCTTCATGTGTCCCAGCGTCGCTATTGGGAGCCGGAATTCCCTGAGATCGACGGCGAGAACGGCTTGAACGGCGCGGGCTGGGCGAAGAAGCTCACAGGCCTGCCGACCATCACCGTCGGCTCGGTCGGCCTGAACGGCGACTTCATCTATGCCTTTGCCGGGCAGGGCGCCGGCCAGCGCTCGATGGACGATCTCGAAGCCCGGCTCGACCGGGGCGAGTTCGACCTCGTCGGTGTCGGCCGCGCACTGCTGCAGGACCCCGAATGGGCCCTGAAGGTCAAGGAAGGCCGCGTCGCCGAAATCGCCGACTATGACGCGAAGGCGCTCGCGACGCTTTATTAGACGGACGCTCTATGAGTACTTGAATGTAAGGCATTATTGCCTTACATACTAACGCATGACGACACTCAAAGTGACTTCAAAAGGCCAGGTCACGCTCCGGCGGGATCTTCTGGAACACCTTGGCGTGCATCCGGGGGATCAGATCAGCGTCGAAAAGCTTCCCGATGGTCGGATCGAGGTGCGGGCCGCGCCCGCCGGCGACATCTCGGCTGTATTCGGCCTGCTGAAGAAAGACGGCCGCCGGGCCCTGAGTATCGAAGAGATGAACGAGATCGCCAAGGAAGGCTGGTCCGGTCAGCGCCAGACGCAGTGAGGATCACGGCGGACACCAATATTCTCGTCCGTGCCGTCCTGGAGGACGATCCACGTCAGGCGGCTCTTGCCCAAAGGATACTGTCAGAGGCCGAACTGGTTGCTGTGCCCGTATCTGCACTCTGCGAATTCGTCTGGGTTCTGGCGCGCGGGTATGGCATCGCGCCCCGCGATATCGCCGGCGCGCTTCGCGGACTGCTGGCGAGCGCCCATGTCCAGACTGACCGTCCCGCCGTAGAGGCGGGCCTCGCCCTGCTTGACGCAGGCGGCGACTTTGCGGATGGCGTGATTGCACAACAAGGGTCTGCGCTAGGCGGCCATATGTTTGTTTCCTTCGACAAGGACGCGATCAAACGCCTGGCCGTCCTTGGCTGGGACACGCTGCTGCCGCGGTAACCGCCCGCCCAAAACCAATCCAGACCGGGCCGGGCTGCGTAGTGATGAGACACAGTCTCAACACGGACCCCGCTCATGCGCCATACACGCCTTTTCGCGCCCATTCTCGCCGCTGGGATAGGTTCAGCGGCAATCAGCGGCTGCGCCTCGTCCTCGACGCTCGCCCAGTTCCAGGACGCGCCCCGCCAGCTGGTGCTGGAGGATTACTTCCTCGGCGAAATCCGCGCCTACGGCCTGTTCGAGGACCGGTTCGGCAAGGTCCGCCGCCAGTTCACCGTGGACATCACCGGCGAGCTGGACGGCGACCGCCTCATCCTGACCGAGGATTTCGTCTATGATGACGGCGAGCGCGACACCCGCGTCTGGGAAATCGACATCCTCGGCAATGGACGCTATCGCGGCACGGCGGGCGATGTGCCGGGCTATGCCGAGGGCCGCGTTGCCGGCAATGCCTTCAACTGGCGCTACAAGGTGGACCTCAAAGTCGGCGACTCGGTCTGGAATGTCGGTTTCAATGACTGGATGTTCCTTATGGAGGACGGCGTGCTCCTGAACCGCGCCTATGTCACCCGCTTCGGCGTCGAAATCGGCCAGGTCACGATCGCGTTCAAGAAGGACTGACCGTCAGTCTGCGGACGCTTCCCCGTCCCGATAGTCCAAGCCGGCCTCAATCCACCTGACGAAGCTGAGATGGCGGCACCGATCAACCGGCCTGCCTTTGCTGTTTTCGCCATCAGCCACTATTGAGCGGGCCCCGGCGTCACCAGCTTCACGGCAAGCGTGGCGGCGGGTGATCCATTGCCCACCCCGCTTGCGCGGCTGCGGAACTCCTCCAAAAGGGCGTCGCGTTCGGCGCTCGCCGGTTCCGCCTCCAGTGCTGCGATCCAGGCGGTGAACCAAGCCTGCGCCTTGTCCGCCGCTGCATCCGCATCCGCGCCGCCGCTGGTATTCGATAACAGGACAATGCTCAGATCAGGCGGCGCACCAACCGCTTCGATCATCGGCCCACTGATGAAATGGCACCCGCCGGCCGCAATGGAGAGATGCCGGACGTCCGGATGGCGGGGGCCAACCATGTTGAGCGGGCCTGTCAGTATGGTAACGGGGACCGGAGACGCGTCCGTGCGGCAAACCCTGAAAGTCGGCCAGTCCCGTTCCGGGGTCTCACGGTCGACGCTCCCATACGCGCCGGTGAACAGTGTTACGCGTGCACCTGCCGCAAGGCTGAAGACCGCCTCGTCCGACATGGCGGTGGCCGCCTTTGTGCCGGCATCCCCGGTGAGTGAGGGCGCAGGAACCTGGGCGCATCCGGCAAGGATCGCCGCGGCCGCCAAACCGAACCAAGTGCGCATCACGCTCTCCCTGATTAAACCCTAAGATGCAGATAGCGCGCCTCCGGGCGCAGGTCGAGCGCTATGCAGCAATTTGCTGTCCGAAATTAGACCAGACCTGCACGGCCATCATGGATCAATCTCGCATCGAATCCGCGTGCCAGCCGAGCGCGTAATGCTCGCCGCGCGAATAGCGAAACTCAACTCCCTCGCCGGTCGCGGACTGCATCTTTCGGTTCCCCCAAACCTGACGGCGCAGAATGGGACGAAATCTAGTCATCTGGAAAGCGGAAAGGCGCGGCGTAGATGGCGGGCAGCCGGGGGCCGCCTGTCCTAGCGGACCGAATCTGCGCGCGCTACAATGGCCGCACACGGTGCATCCTCTGCGTTTCCAAGCTCGAAAAAGGGTAGGGCCGCAAGACCGCCGGTGACGCTGGCCAGCGCGGCGGCGATGCCCAGCTGCAGCACGGTCTCCGCACCGAGCGCGGAGACGTCCGGCGACCGGAACGTGCCGCCAACCTTCACGTCCACCATCAGCCGGCCAAAGGACGCCGCCTTGGACTCGGAGCTGACGCTGAGATCGAGCGTCTCGTTCTGCAGGCCAACCTGTCCGGTGACCAGGACCAGCCGGCCTTCAGTATCGATCAGCGCGGGATCCGGCCGGCCGACCCCATTTTCAAACAGGATGGAGATCACCGCGCAGCGGCTCGGCGTATAGGTCTCCTCGCCCTCGCGCTCGTTGATCAGCGACAGCGTCTCGAAGATATCGAGCGCCGAGGCCTCTGCCACGATGGCCAGAAGTTCGGCATTCTCGGACCAGAGGGAGAGGCGTCCGCCCAGGCCGGACGCGGCCTCCCGGAAGCCGTCGCCGCGCGCTTCCAGTTTGAACTCGCCATACGCCGTGCCTCGCAGATAGGGCTCCGCCGCGAGGTTGCTGAACGGCACGCCGCTGAGCTCGCCTTCCGCTGTCGTCATGGCGGGCGATTGCGACCCGTCGATCGTGACATAGGAGGAGAGCACGCCTTCCGCGAACCGGACCTCAAGCAACGGCGCGCGCACGACGCGGCCCGTAATCTCGAACTCCAGCTTCAGCCCGCGAATGTCGAAGATGGCGTCGCTGACCTCATCAGCCTCAAGCGTCACGGTGCCGTCCACGGCGTCAAGCCGCGCGAAGTCGATGACGGCGTTCGGGATAAGCCGTCCGCTGGCATCCAGCTCGCGGCGCGCGCGCACCTGCTCTTCGCCGGCGGTCTCGCTCGAGCCGACGCCAAGGGGCACACCAAACACGATGCCGAGATCGTCAAAGTCGAGATTGGCCGAGCGCAGACGGGCATCGATGATGGGCGTTTCGCCGCCAAATTCGATCGTCAACGGGCCGGCGATGTCGCCGTCACCGATCATGGTTTCGGGCTGAAAGTCGAAGGTCCAGACCGCGCCGCCGATGCTGATGTCCGCGACCGCGTCATAAGGCGGGGTATCGGGGGAGGCGAAGCCGGCGAGGCGGGCGAAGTCCGCGAAATTGTCGCCGGTGAGGTTCAGGCGGCCGGCCAGGGTCGACAGGCTGGAGCTCTGGGCGTTGCCGTCAAAGTGCAGGGTCGAGTCGCCGCCGGTCGCATCGATGACGAGCGCGCCGGAGCGTAGGGAGCCGGACGCCGTGCTGATCGCGATCAAGGATGTCTCGCCGCCGCGCGTGTAGCGCACGTCGAT
>JBKBVT010000077.1:0-10266 GCA_046289305.1 Hyphomonas sp.
CGGATTGGTGGTTGCCCAGGCGGGGAACGCGGTTTTCGCAGCGTCAACCGCTGCGCCAAGCTCTGCGGCGGTCGCCAGAACCACGCGGGCCTGCACTTCGCCGGTGTTGGGGTCGTAAATGTCGCCGAACCGGCCGGATGTGCCGGTCACAGCGGCGCCATTGATGAAGTGATGGATGTCTCTCAAGTCGGTTCCTCCTGCAGGCCTCTGCCTAGGGGCTAGGCGGTGGCCGTGTCAAACTTATGCGGGCTGGGCCGCGCCAGTACATGCCGGGCATGTTTACTTGCGGCCCTCGGCTTGTCATTGACAGAGGGCAGCCGCCGGTTAGTTTGTCCGGACAAAGCTGAGGTGGGATATTCATGGCCAAGGCGTATCGCTCGCTCCTGTTCGTACCCGGTGCGCGCCCGGACCGGTTTGACAAGGCAGTGGCCGCTGGCGCCGATGCCATCATCATCGACCTCGAGGACGCGGTCCTGCCGGAGGCGAAGAACAAGGCGCGCGCTGATGTGCTGGCCTGGGTGGCAGGCGCGGACGCTAGCGGGATCGGTGTGCGGATTAATTCACCGCGAACAGCACATGGCTGCGCGGATATTGCCGCGTTGGCCGGTTCAGCGGCGCTCGGCCGCCTCGACTTCATCATGGTGCCTAAGTCTGAGACGGCTGTGGATCTTGAAATCGTCGCCGAGGCGCTTGGGGCGGATACTCCGCTGATCGCCATCATCGAAAGCGGCCGGGGGCTTGCGAATGCGCAGGCGATTGCAGCCAAGGCGGTAGGCGGACTCTTGTTTGGCGGTGTGGACTATTCTGCCAGCCTCGGGGCGGATGTTTCTGATTGGGACGCGATGCTCACCGCGCGCGGCCTGATCGCGGCAGCCTGCGGCGCGGCAGGGGTCCAGGCTTTTGACGTGCCATATCTGGAGGTGAAGGACGCCTCCGGTCTGACAGAGGCGACAATCCGTGTCCGGAGCATGGGGTTTTCCGGGCGGACCTGCATCCATCCGGACCAGGTGGCGCCCGTGAACACAGTCTTCACGCCGACCGAAGCCGACATTGCGGAGGCAAAAGAGATCATCGAAGCAATGAATGCGGCCTCGGGCGGCGTCGTGATGCACAAGGGCAAGATGGTAGACCGCCCTGTCATTCTCGCGGCTGAGCGAGTGCTGGCGAGGGCAAGGCCTGTTTAAGGGAAATATATTTCGCATGCTGATAAATTGGATATCGCCCCCCAAATGAAACTTGAAGGCGTGAAAGTACTGGACATGTCGGCGTTCCTGCCGGGTCCGCATATGACGATGATGATGGCAGACCATGGCGCGGACGTCATCATGGTCGAGCCTGCCAATGGAGTCGGGGAGCCTGTGCGCGAGATCGGCGAACGGACGCCGGATGGCATTTCCGTCTGGTTTCGTAATATCGCGCGCGGCAAGCGCAGCCTGAAGCTGAACCTCAAGGATCCCGCAGGCGTCGAACTCCTGCTGAAGCTGGCAGAAACGGCGGACGTGTTCGTCGAGGCCTTCCGGCCCGGCGTCGTGACGCGGCTCGGTGTCGGCTATGAGGCGGTGGCAGCGCGCAATCCGAAGATCGTCTATTGCTCAATCTCCGCCTTCGGCCAGACAGGCCAGCATGTTCAGAAGCCTGCGCACGATTTGGTCGTGCAGGCGATGACGGGGCTCATGGATCTTGGCCGGGGGCTGAGCGACGGCCAGCCCGCGCCGCCGCCAGTTCCGTTCGCGGATGCATCCGCCTCGCTTATGGCCCTCTCGGCGATCCTGATGGCGCTCTATCGCCGCGAAAAAACGGGCGAGGGCGACTATATCGATATGTCGATGTATAACGCTGCGATAGCCTGGACGCCGAATGTGCTGGGGCCAACTTTCGGTAAGGGCGAGGCGCCGCAACCCAAGCAGATGCGCAGCTTCGGCGGCGCGGCGATGAATGCGATTTATCCGACCTCGGATGGTGGATACATCGTGATTGGCGGATCGGAAGTGAAGTTTGCCGAGAATCTTCTGTCCGCGTTCGGCCGGATCGACCTGCTGGACTACGCCAGGATTCCGCCGGGCGATGCTCAGGAGCCTTTGAAGGCGTACTTCCGGGAGACCTTCTCATCGAACACGCTGTCACACTGGACCAGATTCCTCGAACCTGTGGATTGCTGCTGGGCGCCCGTGCGAAACCTTCAGGAGGCTTTTGACGATCCGTTCACCGAGGAACGCGGTATGGTGTTCACGGATGCGGCGGGTAACCGTCATGTCGGCCCGCCAATCCGCTTCGCCAAGGAGCCGCCCCGGCCAAATCCGGCGCTCCCCTCTTTCGGTCAGCACTCGGAGGAGATCGCGGTTGAGGCGGGGATTGCCCCGGCCGATGTCCAGAGGCTGAAGGACAAGGGTGCGATCTGACTCGCCTCGCCCTGAGGTCTATTTCCTCTGACGATTCAGCTTCATTTCGTAGGCGAAGCGCCCTGCCGGATGCAGGCTTTCAGAGACAAGGATGGCGCGCCCGCTCGTATCGGTATAGCGGCGGAGCGTACGCAGAGCCGGTGAGCCGGCGGCGACGCCGAGGTGGTCAGCATCCACCTTGCCGAGGGCGACCGCTTCCATCCTCTGCATGACATTGGCGACCGGTACGCCATGCGCGCCTTCAATCCATTCCGAAATCGACCCATGCAGACCACGGACATCCTCTAGAGACGGTGCGAGTTCGCTGAGCACCAGGATTGTCGTTGCTGCCAAGGGCGCCTGTCCAGCGGCGCGCCGCAGGCCGGTGAAAGCGATATAGTCGCCCTCTATACTGAGGCGCTGGCGTTCCGCGGCGTTTGCGGGCTGCCAGCGTTCCGGAAGGAAGGCTGCGTCGCGCGCATATTGGAGGATCGAGTCGAAATCGTCGATCGGCTGAGCAAAAGCAGGCGCGGGCGGCGCAGTCACGACCGTGCCTGCGCCGCGCCGGCGGGCGATGAGCCCGTCTTCGGTCAGGATACGCAGGGCCTCGCGCGCCGTGTGGCGGGAGATATGCTTTGCCTCGCACAGCTCCATTTCGGTCGGCAGCGCATCGCCGGGCTGAAGCCGGGCGGACGCGATAAGCTGGCGCAGTTCATCCGCAACTTGACGGTAGCGGGGTGGAGGTGTTGTCACATCCGGCTCCTCATTTTGGCCCATTCCTCGGCCAGTGTGGCACGGTGGGCGGGATCAGCAATACCGATCAGCGCTTTGGCGCGCGCATCAAGGTCGCGGCCTTTCAGGCGGGCGATGCCGTGTTCTGTCACCACAATATCCAGTTCCGTCCGGGCAAGGCTAACCACGCCCTCGGACAGGCGCGGCACGATGCGGCTGATGGCGCCCTTCTGCGCCGTGGAGGCGAGGGCAACAATGCCTTTCCCGCCTGGCGAGAGGCTTGCGCCGCGCAGGAAATCGGCTAGCCCGCCGAGGCCGGAAACCTGTTTGCCGGCGATGAATTCTGCATTGCCCTGGCCGAACAGGTCGATTTCGATCAGGGAGTTGATAGCCGTAAAGCGGGGGATCGCCGCGAGTCTGTCCAGCATGTGCGTTTCGGAGACAGGCCGAAACAGCACGTTCGGCGCACTGGCCAGACGTTCATAGAAGGCGGCGGTTCCGACTGCGATGCCTGTGGTGATGGGCAGATCCGGATCGCCGTCCATCAGGCCTTGGATGGCATCCGATATCATGCCGGAATGGATTCGAAGGCCTTGCCGGCCGGCTAGTGCCGTAAGGACCGCCTGCTGCACATTGCCGAGGCCGAATTGCAGCGTATCGCCAGCTTCAATCAAGCCGCAGATATGCTGCGCGATTGTTTCGAAAACCGGCGGCAGCGGGTTGGGCGCAATTTCGATCAGGGGCCGCGCGTCCTCCGCAAAATATGCAAAGCGGCTGAGAGGCACGCGGATGCTTTGCGGGGGCGCGGGCATGTGAGGATTGATTAGGGCAAGCGTGGGGACATCTGGCCGGGCGAGGATGGCCGGTGCAAAATCGGGGCTCACGCCGAAGGAAACCATCCCGTCCTTGTCCGGCGGGGACACCTTGATGACCGCGCCATTGAGGGGCGTTTCAGAAAGCCAGGACCAGGCCTGTGAGTAGGCCATCGGCAGGATGCGCGTGCGCCCGGCATCGAATGAGGCGCGAAAGTCTGGTGGAAGGAAGATCGTCTCAGCTTGGGCGTCGGGGTGAAGGTTGGCCCAGTCGGTTCGGTTGATACCCGGGATCCAGACGCCCACGAACGTCAGCCCAACTGCCAGCGCCGGTTGGTCGCGTAAAAGGTCGGCGAGGGCGAGCGGATCACCGCTGCAACCGCCGACATGGAGACGAGCGTTTTTGGGCATTTGGTTTCGGAAGGCGCCAAAGGCTTGCAATAGGGTCGGGTAGGTCAAGTGAGGCGCTCCGGGCGTTTCGGCGTATTCAGCCGTTTCATAATGACGTTACACCTCAATGATGTCCGGACAAATGCTTCCGCTGTCGGGACTGAGGGCGGGCCAATCGCGCGGTCCCGCAAAAAATTGACAATTCCAGTGCCATATGTTTGGCTTGAGACAGAAGCAGGCAGGGTGGGTGTTCGCGCGGTGAAGACAGGTTTCTTCAGCTTCATCGCATTGGCTTTGTTATTGGCCGGGCAAGCGTCGACAGCGTGGCCTCAGGATGAGCCTGGACAACCCAACATTCTGATCCTGCTTGTCGATGACGCGGCTTTCATGGATTTCGGCGTCTATGGCGGTGAAGCGCGCACGCCCAACATTGACGCACTGGCGGCGCGTGGCGCGATGTTCACTGGCTTTCGCACATCGCCGCTCTGTGCCCCTTCGCGCGCCATGCTGCTGACCGGTATGGACAACCATCAGACCGGCGTCGCGACCATACCCGAAGTGCTGACGCCCGAACAAAAAGGTCAGCCGGGTTACGCCATGGCGCTTGAGCCGGGCGTTGCAACGCTGGCGACGCGGCTGAAGCCAGCGGGGTATCGTACACTGATGACCGGGAAATGGCACCTAGGAAGTGGCCCCGGCGATCTTCCCTCCGATCATGGTTTTGACCGGAGCTTTTCGCTCGATGCGTCGGGTGCGGACAATTGGGAAGACAAATCCTACATGCCCTATTACCGCGAGGCGCCCTGGTATGAGGATGGCCAGCCCGCGCAGCTTCCGGAAGACTTTTATTCGTCCGATTTCATTGTCGACAAGATGATCGAGTATCTGGACGCGACTCCGGACGAGGCGCCGTTCCTTGCCCTTCTTGGGTTTATGGCGGTTCACATCCCAGTTCAGGCGCCCGCGCATCTCACGGCGGGTTATGATGGCACCTATGATGCCGGATGGGACGCACTGCGTACCGCACGGTGGGAACGAGCGCAGGCGCTAGGGCTGATCCCAGAGGGGGCGCCGCTGAATCCGATGCCGGAAAGTTTCCGGCGCTGGGAAGACATGCCTCGCGCCGATCAGCGCCTTTACGCTGCCCGGATGCAGGTCAATGCGGCGATGCTTGAAGCGATGGATATCGCTATCGGGCGGTTGATGGATCGTCTGAGGGCAGACGGGCTGTATGATAACACGATCATCCTCGTATTGTCCGACAACGGACCAGAGCCGACCCGGGCGGATGATGACTTCAGAATGCGCATCTGGATGTACTTCAATGACTATCATCTGAATCTAGACGGCATGGGAGAGCGTGGATCGTATGGGTTCATCGGCCCGGAATGGGCGATGGCGGCGGCATCACCGCTCAATCTGTTCAAGTTTTCCGGTGCGGAGGGCGGACTACGCGTCCCCTTGATTATGGCTGGACCCGGTATCGCGGAAGGCCGGCGTGTCGATGCTTTCACCTTTGTGACAGACATTGTGCCGACCCTGTTTGAGATCATCGGCGTTCCCCTGGTCATGGAGGAGGCACATCCCATTACAGGCCGCAGCCTGCTGCCTTTGCTCACAGATAGCGCGGAGGCAATCTACTCATCCGATGAAGCTGTGGGCATGAATGTGTCCGGCAATTCCGCAATCTATATGGGTCGCTGGAAGATCACGCGCAGCCAGGGACCGCATGGTGATGGTTTGTGGCGGCTCTTCGATCTTGAAACGGACCCCGGCGAGACGCGAGATTGGTCCACGGACGAACCCGAAGTGATGGATCGCATGCTCGCGGCCTATGCAGAGTATTCCGCCCGTGTAGGGGTGATCGAGGTCCCGCCCGGCTATAGCAGCCATGCCCAGTTGGTCCGCAACACGACGGCGCGGCAGATCAGCCGATATGGCAGCTGGGCTCTTGGCGGTATACTGGCGCTGGTGGCTCTCCTATACGGCGTGTGGCGGGCTTTCCGGCGCAAGCCGCGAAAAGTTGATTGAGGAATACAATAGATGTGGCGTAAGATCATACTGGTACTGATTATTTCCGGGCTTGTCGCGGGCGGCCTTGCCTGGCTCAACCGCAAGGCTCTCACGCTTCATCTTGTAACGAGCGGGAAGCAAGACGTCGGGCCTTATCAGCCTGTTGTCTGGCAGACCGGACCTGACACGCCGACCAGTCCGGCTGAGGCGCGGCCGCCGAACATCATCTTCATCCTGGCTGATGATCTCGGGATCAATGATATCTCTACCTTTGGCGGCGGCGTGGCGGGTGGACGTGTGCCTACACCGAACATAGACCGGCTTGCCGCAGCGGGCGCCGTTTACACCCAAGCGTACTCCGGAACGGCGACATGTGCACCCTCCCGCGCCATGTTAATGACTGGCCGGTATCCTACGCGCACGGGTTTTGAGTTCACGCCAGCCCCGGACGGCATGGCGCGGATTGTGACGATGTTCGAGGATCGCAGCGATGCGCGCCGTCCGAGGATCGAACTCGACCGCGAGGCCATGCAGGGCCAGCCGCCTTTCTTCGAACAGGCGCTTCCGCCGGAGGAAGTGACGATTGCAGAGGTTCTGTCAGACAAAGGCTATCACACGGTCCACATTGGCAAATGGCATCTCGGCTATGGCGCGTCCTCACCGAATGCGCAGGGCTTTGCCGAGAGCCTCGACATGGCGAATGGGCTGCATCTGCCGGAGGACCATCCTGATGTGGTGAATGCGCGGCTGTCGTTCGATCCCATCGATACGTTTCTCTGGGCACGGATGCAGTTTGCCGCGCGGTTCAATGACGGAACACTGTTCGAGCCCGGCGGATATCTGGCTGACTGGTGGACGGACGAATCCCTGAAGGTGATCGACGCTAATGCCAACCGGCCCTTCTTCCTCTATCTGGCGCATTGGGGCGTCCACACGCCGCTACAGGCGACGCGGGAGGATTATGACGCGGTCGGCGACATCGAGCCGCATCGTCTGCGGGTCTACGCCGCCATGGTGCGCTCGATTGATCGCAGCGTTGGCCGGATTATGGAAAAGCTCGAGGAAACCGGCCTCGCGGACAATACGATCCTCGTCTTTTCATCCGACAATGGCGGACCCGGCTATATTGGTCTGCCCGAAATCAATGCCCCCTACAGGGGCTGGAAGATCACGCTGTTTGAGGGTGGCATCCGTGTGCCGATGTTCATTCGCTGGCCAGCGCGGGTCGCGGCGGGGACGATTGTTGAAACACCTGTCGCGCACATTGACCTGTTTCCGACACTGGCGGCTGCCGCCGGCGCGAGTTTGCCGCTTGGCGTGGAGATCGATGGTAAGGACATTATCGTCGAGGCGACCGGAGAAGGCGAGATCACCCGTCCAGACGATGCGATCTACTGGTCGAGCGGGTATTACCGCGTCGTGCGGGCCGGAGACTGGAAACTCCAGATGAATGGGCGTTTGCAGACATCATGGCTGTTTAATCTCGCTGAGGATCCAACGGAGCAGATCAATCTGGTCGAGACGCGGCCCGACAAGCTGGCCGAGTTGGAAGCACTGATGGAGGCGCATTGGCGAGATGCGAGGCCGCCGCTTTATCCGTCAACGGTCAATATCCCTGTGCTGGTCGACAAGACGCTCGCTGATCCCTTTGATCCGGCCGACGAGTATGTCTACTGGCCGAATTGAGACTCAGGTTGGGGCATGTCTTTGGCGATACGGAAGCCGATATGGCTGGCGGAAAAGTCGGGCTCCTGCGGCTCGCGGGCGCCCGGCCGGTAGCGGCGGCAGAAATTCTCCGCACAGAGAAAGGATCCGCCCTTGATCGTGTAGTGGTCCGCGTCAAACGGTGTCTCGGTCCATTCCCAGACATTGCCGATCATATCTTTCAGGCCGAGCTGATCCGGCGGAAAACAGCCCACGGGTGCTAGACCCTCAAAGCCATCGCTGGCTGTATTGTTCAGCGGAAACAGACCTTGCCAGATATTAGCGCGGTGTTCGCCTTCCGGGCCAAAGGCGCCGGACGTGGGCACAGACGGATCGGCGAGACCCAGGCGCGCGGCATGTTCCCATTCTGCCTCGCCGGGCAGCCGCCCGCCCGCCCAGGCGGCATAGGCGCGGGCATCATTGAGGGAGACATGAACGACCGGGAAGTTTTCCTGGCCTTCGAGATCGGATCCAGGTCCCTTCGGTGTCTTCCACGTGGCGCCCGCGACAAGCTCCCACGGATTGACGCCTGTGCGTGCCTCGCCCGGCATGTGGAATACAGCAGAGCCAGCACCGACGCGTTCGCGTTCCGCGTCGGTCACATATCCGGTTCCGTCAATGAATTCAGCAAACTGATCATTCGTCACTTCATGAACCTGCAGGCGGAAGGCCGCGACATGCAGTGCCTGCCGGCCGGCTTCTTCCGGATATTGGGGCGTTTCACTGAACGCGGCGATGCCTGCCGGGATATCTGCAAATGTCCCGATCTCGGTCGCTGTCAGGCCGCAAGCAGCATTGGTAGCTTGGACCTGGAGGGACGGGTCACCACAGCCAGCGAGCAGGGCCGCCAGCCATACAGCGATACCACCCTTTCTCACTTTCCTTCGACCAGCTGCAGCGCCATCAGCGCCATCACAGCCTCCGCTTCGGCAGGGCTGAGCCCTTGATCCTGCCGCAGGCGCCGCCAGCTCTGGAATCCGGTCGTCAATTCGAGGGCGGCGAACAAAACCTTATCTTCATGAATGGCTTCCGGCAGAATAGACTTCAAGGCGGCGCGTTCGAGCAGCATGCTTCTGCGGTAATTGTCCATGAGATAGCTTGATACGAACCGGCGCAGATTGGCGACGACGCGGAAAGGCATGATTTCCTCATAGATCGAGGCGCGCCGTTTGACGAGTTCTTCGAGGCGTCCCCGCCAGTGCCTGGATTGAAATGGGGTCACAACTTTGGGCAGCACGATGCCCTCAATATACCCTGCAATCTCCTGGTACAGCGTGTCCATGTCCTCAAAGTGGCGGAAGACCGTGCGAAGCCCAACTCCGGCTCTTTCTGCAACGCTGGCGGCGCTGGGGTTCATGTCGCCCTCGCGAACCAGATCCAGCATCGCCGTTATGATCTGCTGGCGGCTGCGCTCGCTGCGCATCTTGCGGCCATCGACTGTTTCGGCGGGCTCGCTGGTTTCCGGCAGCCGGATGATCTTTGCCTCTGTCATCGCTGATGATCCTTCTGCTTGAACTTCATCCTGTCACGATTCCAGCTACCATCAGAACCGCGACCTGTAATATATTGCATCTGTACCAGCCGGCAGGCTAACGACCAGCCCATCTCGCGCAAGTGTGAGGCGGCCGCCGAACAGCTTACGCGTATCGCCGACGAAGCGGCGATCCAGAATGTGTGACGGCAGAGGCGGCACGATATGGATGAGCACCAGATCGCGGGCTTCTGCCTCGTTGGCAGCGCGGGCTGCATCGGCGGGACTGGCATGGTAATCAAGAATGTCATTCAGGATTGTTGCAATTCTGGCGTTTCCGCCTGCTGCGGCTGCTTCACTCATGGCGCGCACCATGTCAGGTTCCAGCGCTTCATGGAACAACACATCAACGCCTCGCGCCGCCGCAATCAGGCCCGGATGAAAGACGGTGTCGCCGCTAATGACGACTGACCGTCCCCTATAGTCGATCCTGTAGCCGAAGGCGGGCTCGACCGGAGCATGGTTGACGGCGAACACCGCGATTGTCAGGCCGCCCTCCTCGAGGAGGATGTGAGGCGCCCCCGGACCGGCCGGCAGGCGCACTTCGATCGCCAAGCCCCCGAAGCCTGCGGGATCCGCGATGTCTGCCCCGTGATGCGCTGCGCGGTAGCCAGCATCGATGCGGTAGGCCGCGTTGAAGCCAGCAACAACTTCGCCGGTTCCCACTGGGCCCGATACCGGCAAGGGCGCCGTGCGCCCGCCGCCG
>JBKBVT010000078.1:0-10059 GCA_046289305.1 Hyphomonas sp.
GATTTCGATCTCGACTTCCTCGTCGAGCCCGTCGACCAGGCGGCGCGCCTCAGCCACGGTCTTGCGCGGCACGATCACGCCGGTCAGCCCTTCAGAGCCTTTCGGCGCCTTCAGTTCGGCCAGCGCCAGCCTGTGCCCGTCCGTCGCGACGGTGCGCAGCACGGTGTCGCCTGCTTCGGTCTTCGCGGCATGCAGGTATACGCCGTTGAGATAATACCGCGTCTCCTCGGTGGAGATGGCAAACCGCGTCTTGTCGATCAGCCGGGCGACATCGCGCGCATGCAGGCGGAAGCTGATCGCGCCCTCGTCCGGCGTCATCGTCTGGAAATCGGCGGCGGCCAGCGTCGGCAGCTCGAATTTCGAACGCCCGGCAGTGATGATCAGGCGCTGGGAGTCCGGGTTCAGCTCCAGCTGCACTTCGGCGCCGGACGGCAGCTTGCGGATGACATCGAACAGCGTGCCCGCCGGCGCCGTGACTGCGCCCGTCTTCGACACCTTGGCATTTGCCGAGTCCACCGCCTCGATGTCGAGATCGGTGGCGGTGAGCTTCAACTCGCCCTTGGTCGCTTCAAGCAGCACGTTCGACAGGATCGGGATTGTCGTCCGGCGCTCGACGATATTCTGAACATGGCTGAGGGCGTCCAGAAGGTCTCCGCGTTCGATCGTCAGTTTCATCGTGTCATCCGTCTTTCATGAGGGGCGGCGAGGCCCCGCTATGGCGTCATCCGTCGGCAGGTGTCTGGAACCGGCTTCTTGCCAGGCTGGCGAGAATCGGCCCGCTCCGGGCAGGAGCGGGCCGAGAAGCCTTAACCAACTTGCCGGAAAAGCCAAGCGTTCGCTTGTGATCCGGCCGGGGAGGGCGTCAAGTTTGGCCGGATTCCAGCATGTCGATGACCACCTCGCGAACGCGCTCCAGATCCACGACCAGTTCCGGGCTTTCTTCCAGCATCTTAGTTATGCGGCGGAACGCATAGAGAACGGTCGTGTGATCGCGCCGGCCAAAGGCATTGCCGATCTGGGGGTAGGACTTCTGCGTCATCATCCGGCACAGATACATCGCTATCTGGCGCGGATAGACGAAATTGCGAGACTTGCTCGGCCCTTCCAGATCCGCTTTGGCAATCGGGAAGACTTTCAGCGTCGCCTTCTTGATCACATCGATCGATGGTTCTTTCTGCTCGCCGGCATGGCGGCGGATGATCCGGTCCAGCATCTCCATTGTCGGAGCGCAGGCGCCGAACTCGGCCTCGGTGTAGAGGCTCCACACCGCGCCGGTCAATTCGCGCCCTGGGCCGCGAATGCCGGCATTGAGGCGCTGGATCAATTCGGGCGTCAGCACAAACTCTGGGTGGGCTTCGGCGATATGCGCCGCCAGCCGGTCCAGAATCTCTCGGCGCATGTCGGCGTCGGGCAGCCCGACCTCGACCGCTGTCGCGCCCTTGATCTCGCTGCGCATCCGGTCACCGAAACCGGAGGCTGCGCCCGGCGCTGCATCCCCGACCAGCACCACCTGGCCTCCGCCGCCGGTGACTTCGCGGATGTTCTGGTAGAGCTCGGACTCGGTGCCGTGCTTACCGGCAATCCGGTGCAGGTCGTCGATCAGAAGCAGAGACGCTGACCGCAGCCGCTTCTTCAGGTCGCCTGTGTCGCGCGCCTTCACGCCGTCGAGATAGGCCGACATGAATTCCTCCGCCGTCAGGTACACCACGCGGCGTGCCGGATCCTTTCGGCGGGTCTCCAGGCGCAGCGCATGCATCAGATGCGTTTTGCCGGTGCCGGGCGGACCATAGATAAGCACAGTTGCCGTGCCGGTCGGCTGGCCCAGCGCGATGCGCCGGGCGAGCGTCACGGCAATCGCGTTCGACGGGCCGGTCACCAGGCTTTCGAAGGTCATACCGGGGGCGGCACCATTGCTGCGCTCTGGCTCATCTGCTGCAGGCTCTGCAGCTGGTATGCTCCAGGGATCGCCGGCAAGCTCGCGCAGATCAGCACATGCCGTCCGCCAACAGATGAATTTCAGCGGGCGTTCCGCTGCATCCATTGTCGCCCACAGCTTCTCGATCGTGCGCAGGTGCTGCTGGCTTACCCGGTCAAAGGCAACCGGGCTGCGCGCGGCCAGAACCATCGCGCCGTCATGCTCGGCCACCAGCCGCAGATCTGCGATCCAGCGCTGGTATTCGGCCGCATCAAGCCGTTCCTTAAGGACATCCTGGACCTGGGTCCAGACTTTCTGTCCGGGTGCTTCTGAATTCCCACCGCCACCAGCCGTCTCATTCGCAGGAGACGAAAAATCACTACCCATTCGGTCCATCACCGAGCCCCGTTTCTGTTTATATCTGCTCTATCCAACCTACTTTGCTACGCGCCCCGGCAGGCCCCCGCCTGAACCACAAAAAAACTCTGTACCGGGATTAATTCGGTTGGTTTCCTAAAGTTATTCGCAGGCGATTTTTCTGGCAAGTACAACTTTTTCATGACAGGCGCATTTCCCGTGTTGACACTAACACGCGGGGGAAAAACCAGATGAAATACATCGGATAGGGGAACTGCAAATTCTTTTTAGTGAGCGCCTCCTCACAATTGTTCACATCTGTTCTGTCAATAAGGCAGCCCCCCTTAAGGCTGTGGAATACAGTTTTTAGGGGCCGCGTGGGCAACGATGTCACAAGTCCGAATTCAAACCTGCCGCCGGCCGTGTAAAACGGCAAAACGGGCCGGGCTGCCGGTTGACAATCCAAGCATTTGAAGGCGCTATCGAAGATAGTTTCCAAGCGGCGCCAGGGGGCGTCCTCAGTCACCGCCAGACATGTAAAAGCCCGCCGGTTGTGGGCCGGTCGGGCTCGTCTGTTATCTCAGTCCGAAGGATGCGAAAAAGCCAGCGAAACCGGCTTATCGCTTCGCTGTCAGGCCATCGCCTTGATGCGGGCCGACAGGCGCGAAATCTTGCGCGATGCTGTGTTCTTGTGCGTCACGCCTTTAGTCACCGAGCGCATGATTTCTGGCTGGGCGGCCTTGAATGCTTCCTGGGCCGCAGGCTGGTCGCCGGAAGCGATCGCTTCCTCGACCTTCCGCACGAATGTGCGCACGCGCGAACGGCGCGCTTTGTTCACTTCGGTGCGGCGCTCAATCTTGCGCACCATCTTCTTGGCAGAGCGGGTATTCGCCATCATAGACTCCTGATGCCCGGCGGGCACTCCCGCGAGCAGAAGGCGCGGAGATACATAAAGGCCGTGGGGGCGTCAACTGTCATCCTGCCGGAAAAGCAGCCCGGCGGGGCGTTAACGCTCTGCGGTGCGGTTCAGCGGTCGCGGAAATGCGCCGTGCGCTTCTCCAGATAGGCTTTCATGCCCTCCTTCTGGTCGCCGGTCGCAAACAGCGACTGGAACAGCCGCCGTTCGAACAGGATGCCCTGGGACAGCGGTGTCTCGAAGGCGGCGTTGATCGCCTCCTTGGTCATCATCGTGGCGGCGCGCGGCATGGCGGCGATCGTGCGGGCGAGGTCCTTGGCTTCGCTCATCAACTCGTCCGCCGGCACGATCCGGCTCACCAGGCCGCAGCGCTCGGCCTCGGCGGCGTCCATCATCCGGCCGGTCAGGCACAGCTCCATCGCCTTCGATTTGCCGATGGCGCGGGTCAGGCGCTGCGTCGCGCCGGCGCCGGGCATCACACCCAGGCGCACCTCCGGCTGGCCGAACCGGGCCGTGTCCGCTGCCAGGATGATGTCGCACATCATTGCCAGTTCGCATCCGCCGCCGATGGCATAGCCGGACACCGCCGCGATCACCGGCTTGCGGGCCCGCGCCGCGCGCTCCCAGTTTCGGGTGATGAAATCGGCATAGAAGGTCTGAGGGAAGGTCTGATCGGAAATCTCCTTGACGTCGGCCCCGCCGGAGAAGGCCCGTTTGGAGCCCGTCAGCACGATGCACTGGATCTCCACATCCGCTTCAAACCGGTCGAAAGCGGCCGACAGTTCCGTCATCATCTGCTCCGACAACGCGTTGAGGCTGTCCGGGCGGTTCATCTGGATGACCGCGAAGCCGTTTTCGGTGTCGGTTTCGGTGATCAGGGTCTCATAGGCCATCAGGCGGGTCTTTCGGGTGAGCGTGCCGGTCGAAAGATAGGGCGGCGCTGGAAATGGTCAGGGGCGGGGACGCTACGAACAAGTCACTGGGGAGCATGGCCTAGGAGCGGTAAAGATGCGGGCGCGCCTGGGTCCGGTCGGGGAAACGGTCGGCAAGGATGCGGGGGCGGGCCTCGGCAATTGTGGCGAACTTGCGGCGCTATACGCCAGCCCGGCCGGCTTGTCACCTGTGAGGTCAGGTATTGAAATATATACGATTGTATATACAATGGCTCCTGCTGCAGGCAACTGTGGTACATGATCAGGGAAAGATCAGGAGTTACCGGCATGTCAACGCCGTTCCCGTCCGAACCCCTGCATGCGGACATCATCTGGACTGAAGAGGACAACGAACGAAACGGCCAGACCTACGGAATTTGGTTCGAAGACATCCGCTCCGGTTTTGCGCGGCTGCATGTACGTGTGGCCGTAGCCGGACCAGACGATTTCATCGCCCTGATCGAAGTCGAAGGCATGATCTTCGAAGTCCGTTGCAGGGTCGATATGAGCCTGCGCATCCTGGCCGCTGACGTTGCAACAACCGATGCCAAGCAAACCTTCCACAAGACTCTTTCTCAGCGAGGCTGACGGCAATCCGCCGACCGGTAAAACCGATTTCCGCGAACTCGCCAAACGGTCTGATGCGGACATCCGCGCCCGCCGGGCCGGCGATGTACACTTCCCGGAGATCGACTGGGCCAGCGCTGACGTCGAACTGGTTACACCTGTGCAGAAGAAGCCAATCTCTATCCGCCTCGACAGCGACGTTCTCGAATTCTTTCAACAGGACGGCAAGGGCTATCAGGGCCGGATCAACCAGGTTCTGCGCTCCTTCATGGAGTATGAGAAAAAGACGGGATAACCGCGCGCCTGTCCAACCGGCTGCAGCGCCTCTATATCCCAAGCCATGAGCCAGCCCCCGAACGACCCCGCCGATCCCGAACGCAACCGCCTCTCCGGCCGGCTCGCCCGCACCGCGAAGGTCGGCGCCAACCTTTCCGGCGCCGGCATCGCCTATGCCGCCCAGTCGATCTTTGGCGGCGATAAGGGCGACGAGAAGATTGCCAAGGCAATGGCCGCTGCCCTCGGCAAGTCCAAGGGCCCTTTGATGAAGGTTGCCCAGCTCGTCTCCACTGTGCCGGACCTGCTGCCGCCTGAATACGCCGCAGAATTTGCCAAGCTTCAGGCAGAGGCCCCTGCGATGGGCTGGCCCTTCGTCAAGCGCCGTATGCGCTCAGAGCTGGGCGCGGACTGGGAGACGAAATTCGCAGAGTTCGGCAAGGAGGCGAGCCACGCCGCTTCCCTCGGCCAGGTCCACACCGCGAGCCTGCATGATGGTCGAAAGGTCGCCTGCAAGCTGCAATACCCCGACATGTCGAGCGCCGTCGAAGCCGATGTTGGCCAGCTGCGCACCCTGCTCGGCCTGTTCAAGCGCATGGACGGCTCAATCGATGCCGACGAGATGGTCGAGGAGATCACCGACCGGCTGCGCGAGGAACTCGATTACGACCGCGAAGCCAAGCACATGGCCCTCTACCGGGACATGCTGTTGGACAAGACCTTCATCGCCTGCCCGGAGCCGGTGCCGGAACTCTCGACCAGCCGCCTCATTACCATGACCTGGATGGACGGGGAGCGCCTCGACGCCTTCGAGACTGCCCCGCAGGAGACGCGCAACCAGATCGCCGAGATGCTGTTCTGGACCTGGTGGGCGCCTATGAATTCCTACGCCGTCATCCACGGCGACCCGCATCTCGGCAACTACCAGGTCACCGGCGGCGGGGAGGGGATCAACCTCCTCGACTTTGGCTGCGTGCGCATCTTCCCGCCTGCCTTTGTCGCCGGTGTGGTCGATCTCTACCGCGCGATGCTGCATGATGATTTCGATGCCGCCTATGCCGCCTATGAGGCCTGGGGCTTCCAGAATCTGTCTCGCGACCTTGTCGAAGTGCTGAACGTTTGGGCCCGCTTCATCTATGGTCCGATCATCGACGACCGGGTGCGCAGCGTCGCAGATGGCATCAAGCCCTCCGAATATGGTCGCCGAGAAGCTTTCCGCGTGCGCCAGCTCCTCAAGGAAAAAGGCCCGGTGAAGATCCCGCGCGAATTCGTCTTCATGGACCGCGCCGCCATCGGCCTTGGCTCCGCCTATCTCCGCCTCGGCGCCGAACTCAACTTCCATAAACTGTTCGAGGAAAGCCTCGAAGGCTTCTCCATTGAAACTGTCGCCGCCCGCCAGGCGAAGGCGCTGGTTGCGGCAAATCTCGCATGAAGCGGCCGGGGTGGCTGCCGCGCGCCTCGCTCCGCGAAGTCGGCCCCATAGCCGCTTTTGGAGTGATCGCGCTCAGCCTGATCGGTTTCCTGGCGCTGGCTGATATATTTGGAGACGAGCCTCCTAAGGCCCTCGAAGAGTCGATCCTCATCGCCCTACGGGTGCCGGGTGATCCCTCGACGCCGATAGGCCCGCTCTGGCTCCAGTATGCGATCGCCGACATCACCGCGCTTGGCGGCTTCACCGTGCTGACGCTGCTGACCGTTGGCGCCGCGATCTACCGCATAGTCCTGAAGGATTATGCGACCGCCCTGATCATCCTCGTGGCTGTTGGTTCCGGCGCCATCGCCAGCAATATACTGAAGCTGCTCTTCGACCGCGCGCGGCCTGAACTCGTCGAGCACCTTACGCACGCTACCAGTTCAAGCTTTCCAAGCGGCCATGCCACTCAAGCCGCCATCGCCTTTCTCACGCTCGGCGCCCTGATGGCGCGGGCGCAGCCGGACCGGCGTTTGAAGACGCTGATCCTGGCCGGCGCTGTCTTGCTGACGATCCTTGTCGGGTGCAGCCGGGTCTATCTTGGTGTCCACTGGCCCACCGATGTTCTCGCCGGTTGGTGCTTCGGCGCTGCCTGGGCCGCGATCTGGTGGCTGGTGCTGAGGCGCGTCGTCCGAACCACGTCGCAAGGGGCGCTGCCTTAAGGCGCCGCCCGGCGGCAGGCCCCCGTCGCGGTTTCGCAATCCATCCGGTCCAGAGAAAGCTTCTCCGCCGCCGGGTTCAGCGTCGACGGGTCATCCGCCTTGAGCGTCAGCACATAGGCCGGCCCCAGCGCCCCTGCATTGCGGAACAGCGACAGCGCCGTGCCCGTGCACAGCGTCTCCGTCTCGCCCGCCTGCAGCGCGCGCGGCCGCAGCAGCGGCGCCTGCGCCACAAACTGCCCCCGCGCATCATGCAGCGTGAGCAGGAAGCGCATCTTCCGGTTCGCGGTATTCGTCACTTCGGCGCAGGTCTCGAGATGCGGCGCCCCGCTGCCGCCATTGGTCAGCCGCTGGGTCACAGCACCCAGCCGCCCACCGGTCGTTGCGCCGGGATACATCATCGCCCCCACCCGCGAATTGACCGCCCGGTAATAGGCATACGCCTTCACCCGGCACGCCGTGTTCAGGCCCGCGCGCTGCACCCCGGCAAACTCGGCGTCACACGCTCCCTGCATGTCGCGCAGGAAATCTGCATCGCACCGCCCCTGGTCAAGCACGCCGGAGCGGTAGCACGCGTCATGAAACCGGCAGGCCTCCAGGAACACGCCGTTCGGCACGGCGGTATCGAGCAGGCCTTCGCCGCCGCAGGAATCCCCCGGTCGCTGCGCCGCGATAACTGCCGAGCTTGCCATCGCCCCGTCCCGCGCCCGCGGCTCCGCCGCAGCCGGTCCGGCGAGCAGCATCAAGGCCAGAAGAAAGGGTCCCGCTACGCGCATCATGGACGACATGATGTCCGTTCCCTTGCGGCAATTTCAAGGCGGCCCTTGCCGCCAGACGCCTGCCGGGCGTAAGCCGCTCCCATGACCGACGATTTCAATCGCTACCAGACGACCGAGCTTCCCGAAGGCTACACCCAGCTGGCCTGGCACCGCGGCTTTGGCCGCCAGATCGGCCCACTCTTCGAGAAGCGCGAGAATGGCAGGCTCATGCGCGCCTTCCGCGTCGAGGAATACCATACCAACGGCATGCAGAACGCGCATGGCGGCATGATGATGACCTTCGCCGACATGGCCTGGGGCGGCGCCGTCGAGAAGGATGACGACACCTGGTGGGTCACTGTCCGGTTGATGTGCGACTTTCTGGCCGGCGCGCCCCTAGGCAGCTTCATCGAAGGCGCTGGCACGCTCGTCGGCCGTCAGGACGATGTGTTCACCGTCGAAGGCCGCATCTGGACCGGCGACAAGCTGATCATGCGCGGGACCGGCATCTTCAAGGTCATCGAACGGCGCGATAAAGGCCAGACCAAACCCATCATCCGCACTGCTGCGACCTGAAGCCGTTTCAGACTACCAACTGCAGCAGGCCGGCTAGCGCGCAGGCGATGACCACCAGCACGATGTTCACCTTGAACCGGATCAGCGCGATCGTGGCCGCCACGGCAATTGCCCCCGCCAGCCATTCGATCGAGGCGAGGTCCGGCAGGCGCAGCATACCGCCCCAGGGCAGGGCGATCTCGTAAGTCTCGCGAAACAACACCGCGAAGCCGAACACCAGCGCCACCTTGGCGATGATGCCGAACACTGCCGCCGTAATCGCCGACAGCACGCCCGCGGCCATCCGGCTCCGCCGCAGCCCTTCGGAGAACGGCGCCCCGGCAAAGATCCACACAAACGACGGCGCGAACGTGCACCAACTCGCCATCAGCGCCGCCGCCGCCGCCAGTGCCAGCCCGCCGCCGTCCGCCTGCCAGCCGGCCATGAACCCTACGAACTGGTTGACCAGCACCAGCGGCCCCGGCGTTGTCTCCGCCAGGCCCAGCCCGTCGATCATCTGCGGCGCGGTCAGCCACCCCTCCGCCTCCACCGCCTGCTGCTGCAGATAGGCGAGTACGGTATAGGCCCCGCCAAAGGTCAGCACCGCAAGCTTTGAGAAGAACACCCCGATTTTCGTCAGGACATGGTCCGGCCCGAGCGTGATCGCCGCCAGCAGCAGCGGTGCAAACCACACTGCGCCCCAGCCGGCGGCTGCCCGCAAGGCGTTCAGCGCCTTCGGCCGGGGCAGGTCCGGCGCGGTTGGCATCGTCAGTGCTACCGGCGGCATCGCGAAACTGCGCGCCAGGCCAAGCGCCGCCGCGAGGCCAATCACCAGCGGGAAGGGCAACTGGAACAGAAAGAGCGCCAGCAGCGCTGCCAGCGCCAGCGCCCAGTCGCTCCCACGCTTCAGCGCCCGCCGGCCGACCTTGACCAGCGCCTCGAGAATAACGCCGATCACCGCCGCCTTCACCCCATAGAACAGCGCCGCGACGACCGGCACCGTCCCCCACACGGCATACAGCCAGGTCAGCGCAAACACGATCGCCGTCCCCGGCAGAACGAACAGGAGGCCCGCAACCACTCCGCCCGCCACCCCGTTCAGCCGCCACCCGGCATAGGTTGCCAGCTGTTGCGCCTCCGGCCCCGGCAGCAGCATGCAGTAGTTCAGCGCGTGCAGGTATTCCGCCTCATCCAGCCAGCGCTTCTCGTCCACGAACATGCGGTGCATCAGCGCGATCTGTCCCGCCGGCCCGCCAAAGCCGAGGCAGCCGATTTTGAAGCTCGCCGCCGTCAGCGCCGCCAGGCTGGGTCTCTGTATTGGTAGGGCGGTATCCGTCATCACAAACCTCGTCACTCATGGCCCACAGGCCGAAGAGTGGGGCTTGGGCAGCATGCCGCCTGACCGGGCGCCCACGCTGGCCCGGTCACTTTTGATGGCTGATGTTGTGAAAAGCTGCAAGGCCCTCACCTCGCATGCCCTTCGGGCGCCCCAGCCCCCGGCCCTTGCCCGAATGCCCCCCCGGCGCTATGTGCGGGGCGAACTTCACCCGCAAGGCCCAAGCCCATGACCGACGCCCCCCTCACCGGCAAGCAGCTCGCGCGCAAACCGCGCGGCTTTCCGGACAAGCGCGAGACGCTGATCCAGGCCCAGGCCCG
>JBKBVT010000079.1:0-9888 GCA_046289305.1 Hyphomonas sp.
CCACATGGCCAAGGGCCTCGCCCGCGAACACGCGGCCAGCGGCCTGCGCGTGAATGTCGTCTCGCCCGGCATGGTGTATTTCGAGGGCGGCGTCTGGCACCGGGTCAAGACCCAGGCGCCGGACTTCTTCGAACAGGCCAATGCGCGTAATCCCACCGGCCGCTGCGCGACGCCCGAGGAGATCGCCAGGGCCGCCGTCTTCCTCGCCAGCCCCGTCTCGGCCTACACGACCGGCGCGAACCTGATCGTCGACGGCGCCCTGTCCAACCGGGTGAATTTCTGACGCCCCGAGGGATTCCCCTCGCTGCAGTCACAGTTTTGACAAGTTGCACCGGACCTGCGACATCACACGTCTAATTTTCGGAGCGGTCCGTGCAGACAAACAAGGCGCCGATCCTCACGGTGTTGATACCGGCGTTGAACGAGGCGGAAAGCATCGAAGGCGTGGTCCGCGAGGCGCTGGGCCGGCTGAGCCCGTCCTTCCCCGATTGCGAACTCATCGTCATCGACGATGGCAGTACGGATGGCACCGACACGGCCCTCGCCGGCCTGCTGTCGGAAGAGCCCCGCATACGCCTGATCGTGCACCCCAAACGCTCCGGCAAGAGCGCCGCGCTGCGCTCCGGCATGCTGCAGGCACGCTCGGCCTGGGTCGCGACCATGGACGCCGACGGCCAGGATGACCCCGCCGCCATCCTCGACATGGCCGCCGCAATTGACCTGAACCTCACCGGCGAGACTGGCCTCGTCGCCGGCTGCCGCACCAACCGCACCGATGGCGGCAGCCGCAAGATCGCCTCGCGCTTTGCCAACTGGCTGCGCCGCTCGCTGCTGAATGATTCCTGCCCGGACACCGGCTGCGGCCTGAAGCTGATCCAGCGCGACGTGTTCCTCGCCATGCCCTATTTCGACGCGCTTCACCGCTACCTCCCCGCCATGACCGGCCATCTCGGCTGGAAGACGGCGAATGTCCCCGTGGTCAACCGTCCGCGCACGGCCGGCCAGTCGAAATACACCAACATCGGCCGCGCCTTTGCCGGCTTCTTTGACCTGATGGGCGTGGTCTGGCTGATGCGCCGCACGACGATCCCGGACCGCGCCCTGCTCTACCGCAAGACGGACCGGGCCTGAGCATGCCGGACGGAGCCGCCACGCCCCTGAAACTTTATGAAGGCGAGACGCTCTCCTGGCGCGCCTATCTGCTCGTCATCCTCGTCGCACTCGCCGCGATGCTGCCCGGCTTCTTCACCATCCCGGCGATGGACCGCGACGAGTCGCGCTATGCGCAGGCCAGCCGCCAGATGATGGAGACCGGCGACTATATCGACATCCGTTTCCAGGACGCCCCCCGCCACCGCCAGCCCGTGGGCACTTACTGGGCGCAGACCGTAACGGCCACGCCCTTCGGCGGCGCCGAAGCGCCGATCTGGGCGCACCGCCTGCCGGGCCTGATCGGCATCCTCGCCGCCCTGATGATGACCGCCTGGCTGGGCACGCGTCTCTTCTCGCCGCAGGTCGGCCTGACGGCGGCGCTGATCCTCGCCTGCTGCCTCGCCCTGCAGGTGGAGGCGCGTACGGCGAAGACCGACGGGCTACTCTTCGGTTTCGGCATGCTGGCGCAGACCGCCCTGGCAATGCTGGCGCTGAAGACCACCGAGCTGCGCCCCCGCTTCATCGGCTGGCCGCTCGCGCTCTGGGCCGGCACCGGCGCCGCGCTGCTCATCAAGGGGCCGATCTTCCTGATGGTCACGGCGCTGACCCTCATCGCCTATGCCGCCTGGACGCGGGACTGGACCCTGCTGCGGCGCATCCGTCCGGGCCTTGGTGTCCTGGTCGTCCTCGCCATCGCGGCGCCCTGGTTGGTGACGATCACCCTTGTCACCAATGGCGCTTTCCTCGCCGAAGCGGTCGGCTGGTCGATGATGCGCAAGGTGACCGAAGCGGCCGAGAACCATGCCGGGCCGATCGGGTTCCATCTCATACTATCGCCGATCACGCTCTGGCCCGCCTCGGCGCTTATCGGCCTCGCGATCCTCGCGGCCTGGCGCCACCGGGCAGACGTGACCGTCCGCTTCCTGGTCGCCTGGATCGTGCCGACCTGGCTGGTCTTCGAACTCGTGACAACCAAGCTGCCGCACTACACGATCCCCACCTTTCCTGCGATTGCGCTGCTGATGGCGCTCGGCCTGCGGGACTCGGCGAGCCTCCTGTCAGGCTGGAAACCGAAAACCCTGTTTGTGCTGTTTACCGTCCTCGCCGGGCTGGTCGCCATTATCCTCGCCGCCCTGCCCTTCCTGGCCGCCAGTGAGTTTGAAACCGCCACCGGCCCTGCCGCCTGGATCGCCGCCGCCGCCGGCCTCGCCGCGCTGATCGCCATCATCACAGTCGCAATCAAACCGGCCCTGCCCCGCCTTGGCGCCGCAGCAGGCTCAGCGATCGTGCTTTATGCGGCGATGTTCGGCCTGGTCATCCCCTCCATCGACGCGATGTGGCCGTCGGAACGCTCGGCCCGCCTCGTCGCCCAGATCGAGGGCTGCGAGAGCCTGTCGATCACCACGCTCGGCTACCGCGAGCCCTCCAACGCCTTCTATCTCGGCACCGAGACGCTACTCGCCGACAGCGCCGCCGCCGCGGCCGAGCGCTTCTCTGCGGATCCGGTGTGCGGTCTGCTGATCGCCGATGCAGCAGAAAGAGAGGGCCTCGATACGGAACTCGCCCAGCGCGGAATCGAAGTCCGCTCCCTCGGCACCGTCTCGGGCCACAATCTGGTCAAGGGCCGCGAGCTTGAACTCGCTTTCCTCGTCCATGACGCCTCACCGCTCACCCTCGGCCGCTGAACTATCCTCCGCACACGGGCAGAGCGCTGACATCCGCCGCCATGCTGCGCACTTTTGCGGCGTCGCGGAACGGGCTCCAATACCGCGCCGCGCCGCGCCAGCCATTATCGCCCGCCGCCGGTGTCACGCGTCCCGCGACCCGGCTGTCGCGCTCGCCGATCCAGCGGTTCATAATCCGCACGCCGCAGGTCAGGTTGACCCCGGCATCGTGCAGCGCCACAGCCTCCGGGATATCGCAGCGATAGCCGCGCCCGCTCTCAATCGAGATCTGCAACAGCCCCCGGCTGATGACGGGATTGCCCTGCGAATCGTTGAAACTTTCCTGAAACGTCACATCGGCCCGGTGATTGCTCTCGAACTTCGCGAGCGAGGAGATCAACATCAGCCAGACGGATTTGCGCGCCTCCCCCGTGAGGCCGGCATAGTCCGGGCACCAGTCCGCGATATCCTCCGGCACGTTTGTGATCAGAGGCTGACCATATTGTTCCAGCGCGGCGAGCGTGGCGGCAGTCCAGGCCGCCCCGTCCGGCTTTGCGTCCCAGGCAGCCGTGAACACAGTGGCGGGCGCCGTCTCAACCGGCACTTCTGCCGGTGCCGGGATGTCTTCAGCCACAAGCGGCTCCGCAGGCGCCTCGGGTAGAGGCTCTGAAACGACCTCAGCCGTCTCGCTGATCACCGGCAGCGGCTCCGGCGGTTGCTGGCAGGCGATCAGAAAAACAGGAAAGCTCATCAGAACACAGAGCATGCGGACATTCATGGCGCTTCCTCCGAGGGAGAACCGCCTTCGCAATTGAAGCCGCCCCCAACCTAAGAGAGTACCATAGCATGGGCGCGCCCTGCAGGTATATGGCCATCTTGGCTGGGCCGCCGGCGGATTACCCTCAGCGGGCTGAGTACCCGTGATCGGGGTGCTGCCTTTAAGCCGCGATCAGCGCGTCAGGCGGACTTCCTCGATCGAACGGGCAATCTGGATGAAGGCCTGGCGCAGAGCCTCGGACCCAGAAGCGGTATAGGCGTATTTCGGGCTCGTCGCGCAGCTGTTGACCATTTCGATGGCGCGCGGATCGTCCACCACCTCAAAGCCGACCGTATACACCTTGATACCGGCAGCTTTCATGGCCGTACACAGAGCGAGCGTCTGGTCGAACGAATGTCCATTCGGAGCAACGCAGTTGATCTTGTCGGCATTCGCGCCCGAACCGGCTGTTGAGTCGCGGGCAATGACGCCCTGACAGTAAGCTGAGTTGAACTCGCCGTCCGTCATGAGCACGGCAACCTTGTGAAGCTTCGGTTTGCCATACTCCGCCGGCCGGCTGGCGACCGGCAAAAGACCAGAGAATCTCGGGGACAAAAGATACCAGCCGAACGCAGCCCCCATATGCCCGCCTGTCGAACCACCGGCGTTGAGTGAGCTGATGGTGGCCTGCAGCTGCGCCTTGTTACTTGTCAGCGGCACTAGCTGGGCCACGTTCGTGCACGGATTTGCAGCCCGGTTGTCATAGTTGAAACTCATCGGCGCAATCGCTGGGGATACGTCCGTAAAGGCGGCAGCACCATGCCGCTCGGTCACACAGTCACTGACCGTGTTGACCCGCTGCGCGTTGTTCTGGAAGTTCAGGAACCGGAAAAACTCACAGCCATAGGTCGTGCAGTAGGCCGTTCCATTGTTCGTATAGTTTCCATAGCTCGGACCAGAGGAGCCCTGCAGCATGAAGGTATGATTGCTCTCGCGAGTCACCCGCCACGTCTGGTGGGCGCCGTTATTGATCTGGGTCATCCCGTTGACGCCCTGGATCACGATGAAATCATTGGTCTGGAAACCATGATTGTTCGACGTGACGGTCACTTCGCAGTTCGGGTTAAGGCAGCGGCGGATGATACCGCCATTACTGTAGTTGCCATAGCTGGAACTGTTCACGCCCTGAAGTCGGAACCGGTTCGTCTCGACGTTCGAGACGGTATAGATGTTGTTGTTCAGCTGGGTCATGCCATTGACTCCAGTGATCAGTATCCGGTCGCCGTCCGACAGGCCATGCCCGTTGGACGTAACCCGGGCATTGTTTTGGCGTGTCACGCCAGAAATGTTCCGTACAGGGCCATCAATCCAGGCCGCGCCGCTGATGGATCGGCCGGGCGTTACCGGGCCCCGGAGGGCAGTTGCATAGGGGCCAGCATTGACAGCCACCGCATACGGAACGATTGCCACCTTGGAGTAATAGGGGTCCTGAACATCTTCGACGACGATGTCCACGAAGTCCGCCGCCGCCTGGCGCAGCGCTACGATCCGGCTGCCAGCCATTGAGCCCGTGGTATCGAGGATGAGCGCGACTTCAAGGTCTGCACCGCCCATCACGGCGTCAGAGCGCACATTGATCTTGATGTCGTCTTTCGTGATGATCTTTCCGAGGATAAGCGGCATCATGATGTATGCGCGGAGTGACAGCTCGCCTTCATCATCCTCGGAGACTTGATACGTAATATCTGTACGGAGTTTTGCTTTTTCGGCCGCCATGAACGCGTCGACGACCTCAAGCCGCTCTTCCGGGGTCATCAGAACCGCCTGCGCGGCGGCCAGAACGGCTGCATCAACCGCATACTGAAGGCTTGTCTTGTGGCTTACGACCCGTGTGACTTCCACCGCAAACGCCACCAGCGGAAAAATCACGAAACAGGCCAGCGCGAACAGCATCGCGACATTGCCCGATGCCGATTTGCTGAAATCCCGCGCCGGCGACCGCCCTGCGGCGTGCCGGGCCCGCTTAAAGACCTGCCCCAAATAACCCTTCACGATCCATCCCTCCGGCGGCTGAACACTGGCTCAACCGGCCCATCTTGCTTGCAGCATCCATACCATCCCTTAAAGAACGAAGGTTTGATGCGGGCACTGAAGATCGATGTTGGAAATTAACGCGGCGCTAACCATGCACGGCGGGCTTGGGTCCGGGAGATAACCGCTCAGATGCAGACATTCACACCGGCGTGTCAGGCCCTGCGCTGCCAGTGTCAGTGGCCGGCCGGCGGATGGCACGGCCGCTGAAGCCCCGGCGCGCGCGGGAGGCAATACGCCGGCCGAGGTCCATGACGAGTGCGCCGGTGCCGGGGTCTTCCTCATCGATGACGATGCCGACTGTCGCGACCCCGCCCGCCTCGTCGAGGCTGCAGACCACAAGGTCGATATCGCCGACCGACAGCCGGTCGCCGCTGACCGGATTGCCGTCCAGCGCCTGCTCCAGGAACTGGCCGGCCGTCAGCCCCTTCGACTGTTCCGGCAGGGCAATACCATACTGGCGGATGATGTCTGAGATCTTGGTCGAGCCTTTGAGGCGGAACTGGATATCGGACTCGATGATCATCTCGGCTGAAGGGCTCGCATAGATCTGGTCGAGCAGGCGCACCCGGCGCGGCGAGGAGAAGAGATAGACCTGGTCATTCGCCTGGAGCGGCCCGATCGAGTGCATCGAATAGGACAGCCCGTCGCGGATGACCATCGCAGGGCGCGCCCAGCGGGGCACGCGCTCGCCCTTGGCAATGGCGCTGTCGGGATGGATCCGGTAGCCGACCAGCTCCATTTCCGCGCCGCCGCGCAGCTCCAGCTCCACCCGGTCGGCAAGGCCCCGCTCCGCCGGCAGGGCGACCTTCAGCAGCTTCGCGGCCGGCTTGATCGTCCAGCCCTGAACCAGCAGCGAGACGAGCACCATGACGAACACGACGTTGAAATAGACGTTGCCATTCTCCATCCCGCTGAGACCGGGGAGGATGGCCAGCAGGATCGACACCGCCCCGCGCAGGCCGACCCAGCCGGTAAACAGGCTCTCACGGGACCGGAACCCGAACGGGAGCAGGCAGAGCCAGACCGACAGGGGCCGGGCGAAGAAGATTAGGAACGCAGCCAGCATCAGCGCCGGAATGGCAATAGCCGGAAATTCCGACGGCGTCGCCAGCAGCCCCAGCGCCAGGAACATGCCAATCTGCGCCAGCCAGATCATGCCGACCTGGAACCGCCGCAGCCGGTGGGCGAAGCGGACCTTGCGGTTGCCGGCCACCACGCCCGCGACATAGGCCGCGAGGAAGCCGCTGCCCCCCAGAAGGGAGCACGCCGAAAACACCACCAGCGCCGCCGCCAGCCCGGAGATTGGATAGAGGCCCGGATCGAGGTTCACGAGCTTGTTCAGGAGCCAGGCGATGCCAAATCCGCCAAGAATGCCGAAGATCACCCCCAGCCCCATCTGCTGGATGAAGGTCAGCACGACCTCGATGCCCATTGCCGCGCCATCGGTCGTCCCGCTGGCCATGATCAGCTCGATCATCAGGATCGTCAGGAAGATCGCCATCGGGTCGTTCGCCCCGGATTCAATCTCCAGCGTCGCCGCGACCTTCTCGCGCAGACGGATTCCGGCCGATTTCAGCAGGAAGAACACCGCCGCCGCATCGGTCGAGGCGACAATGGAGCCCAAAAGGAACGCCTCCAGCCAGCCGATCCCGAACAGGAAATGCGCCGCAACGCCCGTCAGCCCGGCCGTCATGATGACGCCCAGCGTCGCCAGGCTGATCGCTGGCGCCGCCGCGACGCGGTATTTGCGCAGCGGCGTCTCGAATCCGCTGTCGAACAGGATGATGGCGAGGGCCAGCGAACCGATGAAATAAGCCGCCGAACCACTGTCAAACACGATGCCAAGAAGACCGTCCTCGCCCGCCAGCAGGCCGATCCCGAGAAAGACCAGCAACAAAGGCGCACCGAAACGCTGCGAGACGAGACTCGTTAGCGCGGCTAGCGCGACGAGCGCCGAGCCGATCAGAATGGCAATGTTGACGGACTCGATCAGGGCCCAGACCTCCTCATCTGCCGCGCGAACGGATTGATTTTTCAAGGTTGTACGTAAAGTTAGGTCACGCACGTACCCGGTGCCAGAGCCATCGCGGCTTTTGTCGGGCCATCCGGGCATTTTTGCGGCGCCCGTGTGCAAAAAATCACGAAAACGTGAGTGTGCAGGCGACGGAATCTTTAGCTTCGCGCGTTTATGGTGAAAGAAAGGCAACAAATCAGCGCGGAGCCTGCTCCGTCCGGTTGCCCGACTTGATCCGCTTCTGGCGTACTCTAACTCGGGATGGGCATGGCCCGCACTAACTTACTAATCCCTGTCCGCCTCGCTGGCGGCGCAGCATCCGTCCTGCTTTTGGCAGGCTGCATCAGCGTGCCCGAAGCCCCTGCCTCCGACCCCTTTGTGCTGTCAGGCGACGAATTCCGCGCCGCAGCCCCAGGCGAGCCGGTTTCAGCGGAATGGTGGAACGGCTTCAGCGATCCGGCCCTGCCCCGCCTCGTCGAGATGGCCCTGCGCAATGCCCCGGCCCTGCGCGGCGCTGATTTCTCTATCGCCGAAGCTGAAGCGCTACTCACACTCGCCATTCTGGATGCCGGCCCCACCGCGAACAGCCGCGTCGGCGCCACCGCTGGCCGCCAGGCCGGCGCTGCCAGCAGCCGCATTGATGTCAGCAGCAACGCCGCCCTCGCCGCCAGCTGGGAATTTGACGCCTTCGGCCGCCTCGCCGCCGGCATCGAGGCCGCCCGCTTCGACACGCTGGCTGCCCGCGAGATCCGCCGCGACCTCGCCGTCTCGATCGCCGCCGAGACCGCCCTCGCCTATATCAATCTGCGCGGCGCCGAAGCCCGGCTGGATGTCGCCCGCCGCAGTGCCGGCGCCCAGGCGGAAGGGCTCGAGCTTGTCCGCACTCTGGTCGACAATGGCCGCGGCACACGGCTCGATTTCGACCGCGCCGAAGCGCTGTACCGCACCACCCTCGCCGCCCTGCCCGCCTTGCAGTCAGACCGCGAGGCCGCATTGAACCGCCTCGCCGCCCTCACCGGCAACCAGGCCCAGTCGCCGGACGCGCTGATGGCCGACATTCTCGCCGCGCCGGGCACCATCCCGGTCCTCGCGGCTAGCCTGACAGCCGGCACACCTGAAATCCTGCTGCGCCGCCGCCCGGATGTGCGCCTCGCCGAAGCCCGGATCGGCTCAGCCCTCGCGCTCAGCGATGCCGCGCGCGCCAGCCTGTTCCCGACCGTGACGCTGAACGCCAACCTTCTCGGTCTCGTGCGCAATCGCGGCGTCACTTTCAACGAGAACAGCATTGGTTTCGACATCGGCCCGGCGATCAGCTGGGCCGGGCCAGACCTTCGCCCCGTCTATGCCCGGATTGAGGCCAGCGATGCCCGCTCCGGCCGCCTGGTCGCAGATTATGAGACCACCGTGCTCGACGCGCTCGCTGATGCCGAGACAGCGCTGACTGATCTGGTTACCGAACAGAGCCGTACTGCAGACCTGGAAGCCGCCATGTCGGCGGCGGACCGGGCGCTCGGCCTGGCGACGCTGCGCTACCGCGAAGGACTCGACAGCTACCTGACCGTGCTCGACGCACAGCGAACCCTGCTCGACGCGGAGGACCGGTTAGCGGTAAACAGGGCGGAGACTGCCCGAAGAGCGGTCCGTGCCTACAGAAGCCTCGGCGGCATCTGGACTGACGAAGAACTCGGCGCCTTCCGGGCGGAACAGGACACTACGCCATGACTCTGCTGAAATCCCCCTATCTGCGCCTCGCCGGCATTGCTGCCCTTGCAGCCGCGATCTTCGTGGCGCCGGCCCTGACCCAGCAGCGCGGCGGCGGCGGACCCGGCGGCGGCCAGCGCGCCGTCAATATCTTTGCCGAACCTGTCCGCGAGCAGATGTTCTCCAACCGCGTCGAAGCCATCGGCACCCTCGGCCCGAACGAGCGGGTGGAGCTCACATTGACCGCCTCGGACCGCGTCACCGCCCTCTTCTTCGATGATGGTGACCGGGTGCAGCGCGGCCAGACGCTTCTCTCCCTCGCCCAGCGCGAACAGGTGGCTCAGGTTCAATCAGCGGAGGCCGATCTCGCCCAGGCCCGCCAGGAACTCGCCCGTCTCGAGCCGCTCACCCAGCAGGGCGCCGTCTCCCAAGCCGAACTGGATGTCGCCCGCCGCAATGTGAACACCACGACAGCGCAGCTGCGCGCCGTCCAGTCCCGCCAGAGC
>JBKBVT010000080.1:0-9804 GCA_046289305.1 Hyphomonas sp.
ATCGCGCGGCGGCATGTAGACGAAATAGGTCGCGATCCCCAGCACCGGTACGCACAGGATGATCCAGTGACGCACCCGGCCGAGGGGCGTGCGGTAGCGGTCAACCATGTAGCCCATGATCGGATCGGTCACGATGTCCCAGAAGCGGAGCAGCATGAACAACAGGCCCGTCATCTCCAGGCCGAGGCCGACTTCCTGCGCATAAAGCGGCGCGAGATAGACGCCGAGCGGCAGCCCCACCCCGGCGATCGGCACGCTGAGGGAGGCGAAGGCGAGCACACGCGGGAAGGAAAGCCGCCGGGATTCGGTTTTTGACATAGCGCCTTGTCTGCCGCGCCAAAGCGTGACGGCCAAGTCATTTTTTTGCCGCCGCCTTGCTTGACGGCACGTCTGGTGCGGGCAAACTCCGCTCCGGAACAAGGGCGGGACAGCCCGGGAGGAGACGGCGGCATGATCCGGCACATATTGCTCGGCCTTGGAACCATTGTCGGCGTGATCGTTGTGGTTGTGCTGGTCAACACCTTCAATTACGGCGCCGATCCGGTGGGCAGCCGCGTGACCCTGCCGGAGCCGCCGGCGGTCTCGGCCGAGCGGGGGGCGGCGAACCTGTCGCGCGCGATCCAGTTCCGCACGATCACGCTGGCGCCGGGCGATCCGCGCCCCGGCCAGGAGGGCGAATGGCTGGCGCTGCAGGACTGGCTGGTGGAGACCTATCCCGCCGCCCACGCCGCGATGACCCGCGAGCTGGTGCCCGGCACGCTGACGCTGCTCTATACGTGGCCAGGCTCGGACGCGTCGCTGAAGCCGATCCTGTTGATGGCGCACCAGGATGTCGTACCCGTGAATATCGGCACCGAGGGCGACTGGACCGCGCCGCCCTTCAGCGGGGAGATCGTGGACGGCTATGTCTATGGTCGCGGGACGATTGACGACAAGGGCTCGCTTGTCGCGCTGATGGAGGCAGCCGAGGCGCTGGCGGCGGATGGCTTCCGGCCGCAGCGCAGTCTCTTTTTCATGTTCGGCCATGATGAGGAGGTGTCCGGCTCTGGCGCGGAGGCCGGCGTGGCGCTGCTGGCGGCACGCGGGGTCGAGCCTGAAATGGCGCTGGACGAGGGCTTCATGATCGTGGACCCCTCCCCGCTGACCGGCAAACCGATGGGCTTCATCGGCATCGCGGAGAAGGGTTACCTAACACTAGAGATCGTCGCCACCGGCGAAGGCGGGCATTCCTCGACGCCGCCGCGCGATTCCGCCGCTGTACGCCTCGCGCGCGCCATCACGGCGCTCGACGACAATCAGATGAAGGCGGACTTTTCGAAACCGCCCGTCTCCGACCTGTTCAAGTCTGCCGGGCCGGACATGCCCTTCGCGCAGCGGATGGCGTTTGCCAATCTCTGGCTGTTCGAAGGCATGATCGATGACCAGCTGGCCGCCGTCCCCGCCGGCAATGCGATGATCCGGACGACAACGGCCCCCACCATGCTGGCAGGATCGGCCAAGGAAAACGTGCTGGCCCAGCGGGCGAGCGCGATGGTGAATTTCCGCATCCATCCGAACGACACCGAAGAGGATGTCATCGCACATGTGCGCCGGGTGACGGCCGGGATCGAGGGCATCGAGATCCGGACGGGTACAGAAGGTATTCGGGGCGCGGGTGCCTCGCCCGTGTCGCCCACCGATAACCGCGCCTATGCCGTGCTGGCGAGCGTGGCGGAGGCGGCTTCCAACGGCGCGCCGGCGGCGCCGGGCCTCGTGCTCGGAGCGACGGATGGGCGCTATGCAACCGCGATCACGCCGAACGTCTACCGCTTCGCGCCAGCGGTGATGAGCCCCGAAGACCTGACCGGATTTCACGGCACGGATGAACGCCTCTCGGTGGAGAATATGGGCCGGCTGGCCCGCGGCTATGCCCAGATCATCCTCGCGATGGACGCGCCGGACTGACGGGGGAAGAACCGAGAGAAGGTCCCGGATAAGCGCTGCGCGCTTTCCGGGATGACAGCGCCGGTCAGCCTGCAAACCCCCGCGCCTTCATCGCGCCGTACCAGCGGGAGAGGTTGGGCAGGTCCTTGTGCGGGGCCCATTGCATGACGCGGCAGAAGCCGCAGGTGACATAGAGCGTGATGTCGGCAATCGAGAACCGGTCCGCCGCCACGAACTCATGATCCGCAAGATGATCGTTCAGGCGCTCGGCCATGCGCTTGGCGGCCTTCTCGCCCTTGGCGGCGGCCTCCGGGCTCTGAGGCACTTCGAGCGGCGCCATCATCGGATGGGCGTTGCGGAACCAGCCCGCGAACTGGATGAAGAACATCAGCTCCACCCGCCGGTCCCACATCTCGATCAACGCTTTTTCCTTTGGGTCCAGGCCCATCAGGTTCGGCTCCGGAAACACGCCCTCGAAATAGGTGCAGATGGCGCGGCTCTCGGTTAGCTTCGTGCCATCGTCCAGAACCAGCGCCGGCACCTGCGCGAAGGGCGAGACCTCGCGGTAGCTGTCCTTCTTGTGCTCCTGGTTCATGATCGAGACTTCCTCGATTTCGACCGCGTCCAGCTTCCCCTTGGCGCGCAGAAAAAAGACAACCCGGTCGGGGTTGGGTGCCATCGGGCTGTGATAAAGTTTCATGTTCGCTCCCTCCTAGAATCTTTTTGTGAGCCCCAATGTGGCATTCAGCGGCTCGCCGGGGAAGTAGCGCTCCTGGCCAAAGCCGACATCGGCGCGGTCGGCATAGGCGGTATCCGTCAGGTTACGGATTATGAGGAACGCTTCGAGCCCCTCGCTGAATTGCCAGCCAGCACGGGCGCCGAACACGGTATGGCCCGGATAGGTGACCGTATTGGCGGGGTCAGTGAAATATTCGCCAACATGGTCGGCCGAGACGGTGAGTTTCAGCGCATCCGCCGCCTGCCAGTCGAGGCGCAGGCCCGCGAGCCATTCAGGCGCCGTGTCGATCTGGTTGCCGCTGCGGATACGTTCCTGCGCGGCAACGACCGGACGGTCGAAGGTATAGGTCTGGTCGCTCCAGGAGACATTGCCGCCGAGGGTTAGCGCATCGGTGAGCGCCAACGTCGCCGCCGCCTCGACGCCGATATGCCGGGTCGAGCCATCCGGCACATTGAGGCCATCGGAATCGCGGAAGAAGAAGTTCGCCTTCTCCATCCAGTAGGCGGCGAGATCATAATCAAGGCGCCCGCCAAGGCCGTCCCCACGCAGGCCAATCTCGGCGCTGTCGATGGTCTCGGTACGGACCTCCCCGGGGCGCTGGAGGTTCTGCAGCCGGTACAGATCGGAGACCTGCGGGGCGCGGGCGCCGCGGGCATAGTTCGCATAGACATCGCCCCAGATGCGCACCCAGACAAGGCCGAGCTTCGGCGTCAGGAAGGTGAACCGGTCGGTCCGGTCCTCCGTCACATTGAAGCGGCCATTGATGCCGGTAGGCGCACGGGTCGTGTAATCATAGCCATGCGTCTCGCCGCGCAGGCCGGCGAGCAGGCGGATGTCCTCCGTCAGCTGAATGTCCGCCTCGGACCAGAGCGCATAACTCTGTGTTTCCACCCGGTAATTGTAATGCACGCCCTGCGGAAAGTTTGGGCTCGGGTTCGGCTCAGGCTGGATTTCCTTCAGATAGCCGGATGCAATGTCCGTGTCCGCACCGAACCGCCAGGTGACACGGCCTTCCGTGGGCAGATCATACCGCGCCATGAGACCGCCGCCGGTATGGGCGTTTTTCTCAATGCCCCCATAGGGCAGGAAATGCCGGGAAAACACCATCGCCTGGGTATGCAGGTTCGGGGTCAGGGTCAGCGTGCCGGGGCCGAGCTCGCGGGAAAGCCGCGCGCCGAGGCGGGCTGACCAGGCATCACGAAACGCCTCCGGGTTCGGATTGATCTTGCGCCGGCTGCGGTCCTCATAGGCGCGCGGGCCCTGGACGAAGCTGGCGGTTTCCTGGTTGAGGCTGGAGGCCGACAGCCAGGCCGTGCCCGTCCAGCCGGCAAAGCTTGCATCCTGCACAAGCGACAGCTTCTGCTGCTGGCTGCCCGTGTCATCGCGCCAGCCCTCATCCTCCATCAGCGACAGGTTGAGCCGCAGCGACGGCGTCAGATTGACCGAAGCATCGCCGCGCAGACGGCCGAGCGACGAATAGCTGGCGCGCAGCGATTGCGGCGCCTCCGCCCCCGGCAGAATGACATTGATCAGTCCGTGCACGGCATTCGAGCCATACTTCGCGCTGCCCGGCCCGCGGACCACCTCGATGGCGCTGGCCAGCTCATGATGCGGCTCGATCAGGCTGTTGACGTTGCCGAAGGCGGGCGAGCGGGTCGGCACGCCGTTCTCGAGGATCAGGAAGCTGCCCTGCCCCGCCCCGCCGGTCAGCACCGGCGAGCGGATGGCGATCAGATGTTCCTGGCCGGAATTCATCTGGATGTTGACGCCGGGCGCTTGGTTGAGGATGTCGGCCGGCCGGTCGGCCGCGATATCGGCGATCAGTGTCTCATCCAGAATGCTGCGCGCGCCGGGCGCGCTGGCGGGCCGGTCGGTCCAAACCTCAACCGCCTCAAGGCGCTGGGGCATATCGGCAAACGCAGGCGGCGCCAGAAAGGCGGCAATCAGGATCAGTCCGGCCGGTTTATTCAAAATCACCGCTCCCTTGAAAAGGGGCGCGACTGTCAGACGAGCGCCCTCGATAGATTGTAGGCGCTGACCAGGCAGATAGCGACCCCGACGATGACAGTCAGTATCTGCCTTGGCAGCCGCCGAGCCGCCCATGCGGCGATTGGCGCGGCCGCGACACCGCCGATCAGGAGGCCCAGCGCCGCCTTTCCGAACACCGGCCCCAGCGCGACAAGAAAAGCCAGCGTCGCCGAGACGGTGACAAAGAACTCCGCGAGGTTGACCGTGCCAACCATCCGGCTGGGCTCGCCGCCGCGCGCGATCAGGTTGGACGTCACAACCGGGCCCCAACCGCCACCGCCGATAGCATCCGCCATGCCGCCGGCAAAGCCGAGTATCCGCACGCGGCCGATCTTGGGCGGACTGCCTGTCGGGCGCAGGCCCTTCCAGATGACGACCGCGCCCATCGCCATCAGATAGGCCGCGATGAATGGCCGGATCATGTCTGTGTTGGCATGGCTGATCAGGAACGCGCCAATCACCGCCCCTGCCGACCCGGCAAGCGCAAGGCGCCAGAAGACACGCCAGTCAACGTTCCGGGCGATGGCATGCGAGGTGCCTGACGCGGCGGTCGTGAACACTTCCGCCGCATGCACATTCGCGCTGGCAAATGCGGGCGGAATGCCCAGCAACAGCATCGCGGACGTGGAGATCACCCCAAAGGCCATGCCGAGCGCGCCATCGACCAGCTGGGCGATAAAGCCGATGACGATGAACCATACAAAAATGTCGTCGACCAATCAGGTCCCCATGCCGACACGCCGGCAAGGCTCAGGATTACAGTGCCGCGGGCTGGCCCCGCCATGCGGATTTCCTGCATCGTGAAATCAGGCGGCCTGAAGGATCAACCCACCGCGCTGACAAACAGCTGGTAAGGCAGAGCCGCCACGACCGCGCCCGAAAGGCAGGTCGCGAGCGTGCCCGCCAGCAGCGTGCGCCAGGCGAGGCTGAGGAAATCGCTGCGCCGGTCCGGCTCCACGATCGAGAGCCCGCCGATCAGGATGCCCATCGAGCCGAAATTGGCAAAGCCGCAGATGGCGTGGGCGGTGATCATTCGCGTACGCGGATCCATCGCCTCGACGGGAAGCTCGGCCAGCTGCAGGAAGGCGACAAACTCGGTCAGAACCGTCTTGACGCCCATCAGCGAGCCGGATTGCGAGGCCTCGGCCCATGGCACGCCAATCATGTACATCAGCGGCGCGAAGATCCAGCCGAGGATCCGTTCGATTGAGAGCGGCGCGCCGTTCACATCCGGAAACACGCCGAGGCCCGCATTGACCAGCCAGAGCAGTGCGAGGGCCGCGATCAGCATGGTGGCAATGTTGAAGACGATCTTCAGGCCATCGGTCGCCCCGGTGGAGAAGGCGTCCATCGTGGAGGCGTATTTGAAGTCGGGGTCTTTCATCCGCTCCGACACCGGGGTTGTTTCCGGGATCATGGCGAGCGCGACGCCGACGGCGGCCGGCGCGGCGATGATGGAGGCGGCGAGCAGCTGGGGCAGCGGGTTGTCCATCTTGCCTTCCAGGAAGGCGCCATAGACGACGAGAACCGAGCCCGCGATGGTGGCAAAGCCGGCCGTCATCATGATCAGCAGCTCTGACCGGGTCATGCCCTTGATGTAAGGCCGGATGAGGACCGGGGCCTCGGTCATGCCCATGAACACGTTGGCGGAAACAGCGAGAGACGTTGCCCCGCCCAGGCCCATGCCGCGCCGGAAGACGAAGGCAAAGCCATTGGTGATCCAGCGGAGGATATGCCAGTGCCACAGCATGGCCGACAGGGCTGCAACCACGATGATGATCGGCAGGATCTGGAAGAAAAACAGCGGCGGCGCCGACCCACCGATGAGCTCGCTGGCCGCGACATTGTCCCCGACATAACCGAAGACGAAACTCGTGCCCGCGCGGGTGGCCGCTTGCAAACCGTCCACCAGCGCGTTGGCGGAGAGGAGGATGTCCTTGATGAAGGGAATCCCGAACAGGATGAGCGCAAAGGCGAACTGCATGGCCGTGGCGCCGAGCACCAGCTTCCACGGAAACAGCTTGCGCTTTTCAGAGACGAGCCAGCACAGGCCATAGATCAGCGCCATGCCGAGCAGCGCGCGGGCATTGTCCCAGCCCCATTCATATCCTTCCAGCATGCTGGTTCAGCCTCCCGCTTAATCAACGCCCTTTATTCGAGACTTAACGGCCGGTTCCCGGCTTGGAAAGCTGCAATGGCAATGACCCGCCCGCCTGCCCGCTCGCGCCTCACCTGCATGCAGCAGCGTTAATTTAGCCCGTAGGGCGAAGCGGATTGACGCCGGAAAGCTCCCGGCGCCCTGTGAATGCGGGACTGATGAGGGTTTAGGCGATGCGATCCGCAGCGATGGCGCTTCTGGCATTGGGGCTTGCGGCCTGTGATGCAGGCCGGCCCCTGACGACGCCGTACATCATGGCGGCCAGCGCCGACTTCACGCGCAGCGCCGGCTGGTATGAAGAGGGTGACATTGCCGATGATGCGCGCGCTTTCCTGTTTACCCAGGCCGCGCTGCATGAGTTCGGGGCGAACCCGGAGGCTGGCGGGCAGCTGGCCGAGATGCTGGCGCTGATGGGCCGCGAGGACCTGATCCGGCCGGCAGCCTTTGAAGCAGGTCTGCCCCGCTGCGCCGCGCCCCCGCCTGAGCCCGTGGACCATGTCCGCCAGGCGGCGCGGGATGTCCGGGCCGTGATCCTAATCGAAGAAGGCAGCCAGCCCCGCCACCGGGCCTTCCTGATGCCGCTGGTGGCCGGCCTCGCCGAGGATGGGTTCACCGCCTACGCCGCCGATGCCCTGTCTGCCGGGGCCGGCCGGGCGGCCTTTCCCGGCATTCCCCTGATCACCGAGGGCGTGCTGGCCCGCGACCCTGTCTATGGCCGGCTGCTGCGGCAGGTTAAGGCGCACGGGCTGGATCTGATCGAAGGCGATGGCGGCTGGGCTCCACCGTCTGAGCTGGCCGGACTGACCCCTGAAGGTCATGCGGCGCGGCGGGCCGAAGTGCTGGCGGCGCGGCTTTCGGTTGTCTTCGCAGAGTCTGATGACGCGCGCGTCCTGCTACACCTCAGCCGTCACCCCGGCGAGGCGGCACTGGCACGCCTCGAAGCGCAGCTGGAGGCCGCCAGCGGCCGCGCCCCGCTCACCATACAGATGGCGGACTGCGCGCCGCCCGGTACGCCGCGCGCCCTGCTGCCGGAAGCGGAGGATGAGATTGTTTCAACACCCGATATCCGTATCGGTGAACCCGTCGCCGCTTTCCGCAATGGCCGGCCGACCTGGCGGCGCCAGCTGGGCGACCGCGAGATCGCTGTGCCTGCCGCCTTCCTCAGCCAGGACCAGACCGTCATCGTCGAGGTACGCCGCGAGGGCGAGACGCCGCTGGCCGTGCCGGAGGACCGGCTGATGCTGCGGCCGGGCGAGGCCCTGCCCCTGATGCTGCCGCCGGGGCGATACCGCATCGAGGCCTGGACGCGAAACGGGCCCCTCGCGGCGCCCGTTCCCTTCATCGTCAGCTGACAGGCCCGGCCTTAGCCGAGCTTGCAGACGCAGATCTTGTTGCCGTCCGGATCACGGAAATAAGCGCCATAGAAGGTTGGCATCCGGTTGCCTGGCGCGCCTTCATCGACGGCGCCGAGCTCAAGCGCTTTCTTGTAGACGCGGTCGACGGTTTCCTTGTCCTTGGCGGCGAGGGCTGGCATCACGCCATTGCCGCAGCTGGCGGCGGCGGCGTCATAGGGGTCGCCGATGCCGATCATCGGCTGACCGGGGCCGACGCCATAGAATTGCAGCCGGTCATTCGCGAAGAAGCGCTTGGCGCCCATTTCGCCGAGCACCGCATCATAGAAGGCGAGCGCCTTCTCTTTATTGTTGGTTCCGAGGGTCACATAGGCCAGCATGGTCATTCCTCCCTGAGTGCTGTTTCAGAACTAGCAAAAACCATGCGCGCGCCAGCCCGGCAAGACTGACCAAAGGGAAGTCCCGCCGGATTGATCGTCCGGGGGGCGAGGTGACGCAGGGGATGCGCTTGACGTTAACGTCAGCGTCTGGTGTGACACCGGCAACATCGTACAACCCTTACAGGAGAGCCCCCCATGTCCGAGATCCGTTTTGACGGCCGCGTCGCGATTGTCACTGGAGCCGGCGGCGGACTGGGCCGCTGCCATGCCCTCGAACTCGCCCGCCGCGGCGCCAAGGTCGTCATCAACGATCTCGGCGGCTCGCGCGATGGTTCGGGCGGCGGATCGGACGCGGCGCAGGCCGTGGTCAAGGAAATCGAAGCCTTCGGCGGTGAGGCGATTGCAAACGGCTCGTCCGTGACCGATGAGGCCGCCGTCCAGAAGATGACCGATGACACGATGGCCAAATGGGGCCGCATCGACATCCTCATTGCCAATGCCGGCATCCTGCGCGACCGCTCCTTCTCCAAGATGTCGGTTGAGGACATCGACCTCGTGCTCGCCGTTCACCTGCGCGGCACCTTCCTGCCGGTGAAAGCCGCCTGGGACATCATGAAAGCCCAGAATTACGGCCGGATCGTTGTCACGACCTCGTCCACCGGCCTCTATGGCAACTTTGGCCAGGCCAATTACGGCGCCGCCAAGCTCGGCGTGGTCGGCCTGATGAACACGCTGAAGATCGAAGGCGCCAAGAACGACATCCGCATCAACACCGTCTGCCCGATCGCCGCGACCCGCATGACCGAGGACATCATGCCGGAGCCGATGCTGGAGGCGCTGAAGCCGGAATATGTCACGCCGGGCGTCATGAACCTCGTCAAGGAAGATGCCCCGACCGGCCTGATCCTGTCAGCCGGTGCAGGCGCCTTCTCGATGGCGCGGATCGTCGAGACGGAAGGCGCCTTTGTCGGCCAGGGCGAGGCGCTGACCGCCGAAGCCGTGGCGGCGAAATGGGACCAGATCACCGACGTGTCCAAGACGCGCCCCGCCTTCAAGGCCGGCAATGAGCATGGCGCGAACATCTTCGCCCGTGTCTCCGAGACCGCCGCAAAGGCCTGATCAGGATTTCTGGCTGTCGTCCGGCGGCCCGGCATCGGCGTCTTCGGGCGTGCGCTGCTCCGGGGCCGGCGGCGTCCAGGGGTTATCGCCCCGCGTCTTGTCATC
>JBKBVT010000081.1:0-9795 GCA_046289305.1 Hyphomonas sp.
ATCAAAGTGCATGGTCATTTTCATCAACCAGCTGCGGATGAAGATCGGCGTGATGTTCGGCAGTCCCGAGACGACGACCGGCGGCAATGCACTGAAATTCTATGCCTCCGTCCGGCTCGACATCCGCCGCATCGGCCAGATCAAGGACCGCGAGGAGGTCGTCGGCAACCAGACCCGCGTCAAGGTGGTCAAGAATAAGGTGGCGCCGCCTTTCCGTCAGGTGGAGTTCGACATCATCTATGGCGAGGGCATTTCCAAGACCGGCGAGCTCATCGATCTTGGCGTTAAGGCCAATGTTGTCGAGAAGGCCGGCTCCTGGTTCTCCTTCAATGGTGAGCGGATCGGGCAGGGCCGAGAGAAGGCGAAGCAGTTCCTCAAGGATAATCCGGCCATGGCCAACGAGATCGAGGATGCTGTCCGGCGCAATGCAGGACTGCTCGCCGATGAGCTCCTGTCCGCCGGCATGAGCGCCGAGGGAGATGAGGCCGATGACGGACCCGAGGCCGCCGAAGGCTGACAGAAACGACCCTGAATACTTCCCGCGTGTCTGATCTCCGGGCGGGAAGTGTCCCCTTTGCGGCGTGCCTGAGCTTGGCGCGGCGCAAAGGGGGCTTTATATCGCCGGTGTAAGGCTGCGCCGATTCCCCTGCCGGGGCGGTGCGCGCCACCCACTCATCCGGCAAAGGCCAGAGACAACATATGAACGGCGTGAATGACATCCGGGAGACTTTTCTCGGCTTTTTCGAGAAAAATGGCCATGCCCGGCGCGCCTCTGCGCCGCTGGTGCCGCAGAATGACCCGACCCTGCTGTTCGTCAATGCGGGCATGGTGCCGTTCAAGAACATCTTCACCGGCGCCGAGACGCCGTTTGCCCCGCGCGCGACCACTTCGCAGAAATGCGTGCGCGCCGGTGGCAAGCATAACGACCTCGACAATGTCGGTTATACCGCCCGCCACCACACCTTCTTCGAGATGCTGGGGAACTTCTCCTTCGGCGACTATTTCAAGGATGACGCGATCCGCCTCGCCTGGGAGCTGGTTACGAAGGAATATGGCCTTGATGCCAAACGGCTGCTTGTCACCGTCTATTCCGAGGATGAAGACGCCGCAGACATCTGGAAGAAGGTCGCAGGCCTTCCGGACTCCAAAATCATCCGCATCCCTACCAGCGATAATTTCTGGTCGATGGGCGATACCGGCCCCTGCGGTCCGTGTTCGGAAATCTTCTTCGACCATGGCGACAAGATCCCCGGCGGCCCGCCCGGCAGCGCCGAACAGGACGGCGACCGGTTCATCGAGATCTGGAATCTCGTCTTCATGCAGTTTGAACAGCATGGCGACGGCTCGCGCACGAACCTCCCTAAGCCCTCGATCGACACCGGCATGGGCCTCGAGCGCATGGCCGCCGTCCTTCAGGGCCAGCACAATAATTACGACATCGACCTGTTCCGCGGCCTGATCCGCGCCGAAGAAGACGTCTACGGACAGAAAGCGGCGGGCAAGCAGACCGCCTCCTTCCGCGTCATCGCCGATCATCTGCGCACCTCCGCCTTCCTCGTGGCGGACGGCGTGCTGCCCTCGAATGAAGGCCGCGGTTATGTCCTCCGGCGGATCATGCGCCGCGCGATGCGCCACGGCCATCTGCTCGGCGCGCGCGAGCCCGTCATGCACCGCCTCGTCCCCGCGCTGGTCGCAGAGATGGGCAAGGCCTATCCGGAACTTGGCCGCGCCGAAATCGCGATCCAGTCCGCCCTCGAACAGGAAGAGGCCCGCTTCCAGCGTACGCTCGGCAACGGGCTAAGCCTGCTCGACAAGGCCGTCTCGGAGCTGTCCCCCGGCGCCGCGCTTTCCGGCGACGTCGCCTTCCGCCTGTCGGACACCTATGGTTTCCCGCTCGACCTGACACAGGACATCCTTCGCGGCCGCGGGCTGGAGGTCGATGTCCTGGGCTTTGAAGCGGCGCTTGAGGCCCAGCGCGAGACGAGCCGCGCAGGCGGCTTCTCGTCCGGCGACCAGGCGACCGGCGACATCTGGTTCAAGGTGCGCAGCAATACCGGTGCAACGAAATTCACCGGCTATGCCGCCACCAGCGGCGAAGGCCGCCTCGTCGCAATCGCTGCCGGCGGCGCGCTGACGGACACGCTCGCGCCTGGCCCCGCCGAGCTCGTCTTCGATGCGACGCCTTTCTACGCCGAATCCGGCGGCCAGGCCGGCGACCATGGCGAGATTGTCTTTGAGGGCGGCGCCCGTTTCGTCGTGCGCGATGTGCTGAAACGCGCCGGCGATGTGCATGTCCATTCCGGCGAACTTGTCTCCGGCGCAGTGAAAACCGGCGCCAAGGCGCAGCTCAACGTCAATGTTGCCCGCCGCAAGGCTGTCATGGCGAACCATTCGGCGACCCATCTGATGCACGCGGCCCTGCGCAAGGTGCTCGGCGCGCATGTCACGCAGAAGGGCTCCCTCGTCGAAGCGGACCGTCTGCGGTTCGACTTCTCCCACGGCGCCCCGGTCACGGCGGCAGAGCTCGAAGCCATCGAGGACGAGGTCAACGCCCAGATCCGCGCCAATGCCGAGACCGCCATCAAGGTGACGAGCCCGGAGCAGGCGATCGAGGCCGGCGCGCTCGCATTGTTCGGGGAGAAATATGGCGAGGAAGTCCGTGTGCTGTCGATGGGCATCCCCGGCGAAGGCGGCCGCTCCTATTCGGTCGAGCTCTGCGGCGGCATCCATGTCGAGCGCACCGGCGACATCGCTGTCTTCACCATCCTGTCCGAGGGCGGTGTCTCCGCCGGCATCCGGCGCATTGAGGCTGCCACCGGCGCCGAGGCGCTCAGCTATCTGAAAGGCCGAGCCCAGATCGCGGCAGATGTTGCCGAAAGCCTGAAAGTGCCGCTGAAGGATCTGCCGCGCCGCGTCTCGTCCCTCATGGACGAACGCCGCAGCCTGGAGCGGGACCTCGCGGACGCAAAGCGCAAGCTGGCGCTCGGCGGTGCTGGCGGCGCGCCAGCCGGCCCGGAAGTCATCAACGGCGTCAACCTCATCGCGCGCATCGCCGAAGGTGTCAGCGGCAAGGATCTGCGTACCCTTGTCGATGAGGCCAAGAGCCAGGTCGGCTCAGGTGTCGTCGTCTTCGTCGGCACGGATAGCGGCAAGGCCGGCGTCGCGGTCGGCGTGACGAAGGACCTCACGGATCGCTTCTCCGCTGTAGAACTCGTGAAAGTCGCGGCCGCGGCCATCGGCGGCCAGGGCGGCGGCGGCCGGCCCGACATGGCCCAGGCCGGCGGCCCGGACGCCGACAAGGCGGCCGATGCGCTGGAGGCTGTGCGGGCGGCGTTGAAGGGGTGAGGGGGGGGGGCGGTTCGGATTGCCTTTAGAAGTGCTTTTTCGCAAAGGCGCGACCAGACCCGGTCTTGAGATAGGCCTCGAACTTGTCGGCCTTCGCGGGGTCCGAGAATGCGACATACCCGATGAGCGTCCACGGCAGGAATTTTCGGGTGTGCACGGATTGTCCACTATTGTGATCTGCAAAGCGCCGCTTCAGATCAATCGTGCTGCCAACATAGTACCGCATCGGTTCCGGCAGGCTCTGAAGCATGTAGACGTACTTCATGGCTTCCCCCTCGCGTGTTACATCTTAAACGGGAGAGGCCGGTCACGCATAGCTAGAATTTTGGTTTCACCAATATCAGCGGAGCCAGTATATTCTGGTTGGATGGTGCGCTTTCCGCCCGCCGCCCCTTCGGGACTTTGGCGTGGCATCCGCATCGCACGCTCCAGCGTGGATTGGGCAAGCCCAATCACGCCGTAGCTGGAATTTTGGTTTCACCAAAATTCAGCGAAGGCGGATGGTCGGAGTGAGAGGATTCGAACCTCCGGCCCCTAGCTCCCGAAGCTAGTGCTCTACCAGGCTGAGCTACACTCCGCCGGCCATCACCGGGCAGCTCAGCCGCCCGGAAGCCAGCGTCTTTACGCCCGGCCATGGAAATTTCAAGGGGCAAACGCCGCGTCAGATCGGGGAAATATCGGTGATCTTGTAGGTCAGCGGCGCTTCGCCCTGAAATTCCACCGTGAGGTACTCGCCCTCTCGGATCACATGATCGGTCAGCCGGTGGGCGGTTTCGTCATCGCCCTCGTCTTCCTCGTCATAATGGAAGAACCAGCGGCTGCCGCGATGGGTCAGCCAGCCATCAGCCTGTTCGGCGGGGTCCGGATGGCGCCGGAACACGCGGCACGCCTTCGGGTCCTTGCGCCAGACATCAATGTCCAGATGGCCGTCCGCCGTCAGCGGTGCCAGAAGGGTGTAGCCCTGGCCGGGCACAGCCTCGCTGCCGGGGTTGCGGGCAAGTTCAAGCGTGATGCGTTGCAGCGTCATGGGTCATGTCCTTGGTGAGCAGATGCCGGATCAGCGCGCCAGCGCCAACGCCGGTGCCTCGGCCGCCGAGAGCAGCCGCCGGCTGGTGCCGCCAAACAGGCGCTCGCCGAGCCGCGAATGGCCATAGGCGCCAGCGATCAGCGCGGTGGCGTCGCTGCCGCTGGCCAGGCCGAGCAGGGCGGCGGCCACTTCGCCCTCGATGGCCGAGGTGCGGGCGCGAATGCCGCGCTGGCGCAGCCAGCCTTCCAGCGTATCCGGCGCGATGCCGGGCCGGGCCCCATCGCGTTCGGCGTCCTTGCGGTTCTGCGCGATGATCGCCTCGCCGGCGGCCTGCAGCAGCGGCAGATGAAAGCGCACGGCGCGGGCCGCGCCGTTGGAGCCGTCCCAGCCGATCGCGACCGGGCCGGGCTTGTACGGATCGCTGCCCGCGAGGATCACCGGCAGGCGCGCATCCATCATCACATGCTCAAAAGCGAGCGACAGCGGCTCGCCGGTCTTGGCGGCGCTGCGGGGGAATACCAGCGCATCGGCCAGGGTCGCGGCGCTTGCCGCGGCCTGATCGGAGCTCGCCACCTGGTGCACGAAGGTGCTCGCGGCGCCCGGCGCGCTGCCGACGCCTTCGCGGAAGGCGGCCTCGGCCTTGGCCAGCAGGTCCGCCTGCATGTCCATCACGCTTTGCGCGGCGGCGGCGGTCAGCCCGGTCGATTCCGGCGTGGTGACGACCATGATTGCACTGTTGGGATCGGGCAGGGCGCACAGGCCCTTCAGCGGCGCCTTGAGCAGCAACGCCAGCGCCAGCGCTGAGCGTGTGGTGTGAACATCCGTTTCCGGTGTGCCCTGAAGCATCGCGATGACTGACATGTCGTCCCTCCGTCTGGTTCGTGTGGCCTCCAAAGGAGGTATTAACACAAAGCCTAGCAGTGACGGCAGGTTTCAGGACTAGGTAATTTTACTTGGGACCGCGCGCGTCAGCGATGCGTTGGCGCGCGATCCGGTCGGCCACGCCATTCGTCGGCTTGTCGGTTTCGAGCGCCTCGTCCAGCACGCTGCCGAGCGTCTCGATCAACCGGTCGAGCTTCTGGCCCACCCAGTCGCGCGAATAATTGCCGGAGATTTCCGCTGCGACATTGATGATGCCGCCGCCATTGATGACGTAATCCGGCGCATAGAGGATGCCCTGGCGGCGCAGAAGCTCGCCCATTTCCGGCATAACCAACTGGTTGTTTGCACCGCCTGCCACGCCGCGCACTTTCAGTCGCCCCAGCGTCTGCTCATTGATCACCGCGCCCAGCGCGTTGGGGGAGAAGATGTCCGCTTCCGCGTCATAGATGGCGTCCGGCGAAACGATCTCAGCGCCGGTACGCGCCGCCACCGCCTCAAGCGCTGCCGCATCGATGTCAGTGATGATCAGCCGCGCGCCGGCCCGCGCAAGGTGATCGCAGACATAGCCGCCGACCGAGCCGACGCCCTGCACCGCAATCGTGCGGCCGTTCAGGTCGCTGGTCCCGAACAGGCGCCGAGCCACCTCGATGATGCCGCGATACACGCCCTCGGCAGTCACGGGCGAGGGGTCGCCGCTCGCCGCTGCGCCCTCGTCCAGCCCGGCGACATGCGCCGTTTCCAGACGCACGATCGCCATGTCCGCCACCGTGATGCCGACATCCTCGGCCGTCACATACTGCCCGCCCAGCCGTTCGACCGACCGGCCGAACGCCCGAAACAGCGCTTCGGACTTGTCGGTCCGCGGGTTGCCCCAGATCACCGCCTTGCCGCCGCCCAGCGGAATATCCGCGATGGCGTTCTTGTAGCTCATCCCCTGGGACAGGCGCAGCGCATCGGTCAGCATGGCGCCGCCATCGGCATAATTCCACATCCGGCAGCCACCTGCGGCCGGTCCGCGCGCCGTCGAGTGAATGGCAATCAGGCACCTCAGTCCGCTTTCCGGATCGTGGAAGGCATGTACGCCTTCATGGCCGTCATAGGAGGGATGGTCGAACATGGCGCGCTTTTTGTTACAAATGAAACCAAATGGGGCTGTAGCCGTGCGGCGGCCCTACGGTCAACCGGTGTCGGCGTCCCATCTTGACACCTTTGCAGGGAATAGCGCGTAGGGTGCGCCCGCAATGCAGCTGCGACCCGTGATCCTGGCCCTGGGCATCATGATTGTCCTCCTCGCCGGGGCCATGATCCCCTGCGCTTTGATCGATCTCGCGGACGGCCACCCCGAAGCGCATGTGTTCGCCTTGTCAGCCTTTGGCGCGCTGCTCGTCGGTGGGCTGATGTGGGTGCTGGCGCGCGAGGGCGACCAGCGCATCGGCCAGCGCGAAACCTTCCTGCTGACCGTGTCAGTCTGGGTCTTCCTGCCGGCGGTCGCCGCGCTGCCTTTCCTGTTTTCGGGCCTCTCCTTCACCGATGCGATGTTCGAAGCCGTCTCCGGCCTGACCACCACCGGGGCGACGGTCCTCTCGGGCGTGGAAGACCGCCCGCGGGGTTTTCTCCTTTGGCGCGGCATCCTGCAATGGATCGGCGGCATCGGTATCGTCGTCACCGCGGTCGCGATTCTGCCGCAGCTGCGCGTCGGCGGCATGCAGCTGTTCCAGATGGAAAGCTCCGACATCACCGGCAAGTTCCTGCCCCGCATCAAGGATGTGGTCGCCTATATGGGCCTTACCTATCTGATCATCTCTGGCGTCTGCGCCTTCTTCTACAGCCTCTCCGGCCTCCTTTGGTTCGATGCCATCGTGCATGCGATGACGACCGTCTCGGCAGGCGGCTTCGCTAATTACGACGCGTCCTTCGCGCATCCCAATCTCAGCCCGGCGATCCCGATCAGCATCGTCTTCATGATCCTCGCGGGCCTGCCCTTTGCGCTCCTGTCGATGCTGGTGCTGCAGGGGCGGATCGTGCCGATGTTTCGCGATCCTCAGCCGCGTCTTTACATCGGCCTCCTCGTCTTCTTCACCCTCACAGTCCTCGCCTGGCATGAGCTGGCGGCGGAAGAGATCATCTTTTCCAGTTTCGGCGCCGGCCTGCTCGAAACCGGATTCAACATCGTCTCGGTCATGACCGGCACCGGCTACGCCTCCGCGCCTTATGACACCTGGGGCGAACCGGTGATTGCCGTCTTCCTGATCGCCACCTTCATGGGTGGCTGCGCGGGCTCGGCCGCCTGCGGCATGAAGATGTTCCGGCTGGAGATCACGACCAAGGCGATGTTCGCATGGTCGCAGCGCATGGTCCAGCCGCACAGGCGCACGCCCGTGCGCTATGCAGGCAAGCCCGTGGATGAGGAAGTCCTGCAATCGGTCATGGTGTTCATGTTTCTCTACCTCGTCACCTTCATGGTCACCTCGGCGCTCCTGTCGCTCACCGGGCTTGACGCGCTCACCTCGATTTCCGCCTCGGCCTCGATGGTATCGAATGTCGGCCCCGGCCTCGGCCCGGTAGTAGGACCCGAAGGCAATTTCGCATCGCTGACGAATTTCGCCAAATGGGTCTGCTCGGCGGCGATGCTGCTCGGGCGCCTCGAGTTTGTGTCCGTGTTCGTTGTGCTGACCGCCCGTTTCTGGAGGGGTTAAAGCCCCAGTGCCTGCCAGATCATCCGCGCCGACACGACCGCCAGCAGGATGCCGAACAACCGCTTCAGCCGCTCCGCATTCAGCTTGTGCGCCAGCGCCGCGCCCACCGGCGCCATCAGCACCGTGAACACCGAGATCAGCGCAAATGCCGGCAGGTTCACGAACCCGGCCGAGAAGGGCGGCAACCCCTCGCGCCCCCAGCCGACAAAGATTGCCGCAATCGCGCCCGGCAGACCAATCGCGATGCCCCATCCCGCCGCCGTCGCCACCGCGCGGTGCATCGCCATGCCGCACAGCGTCATCAGCGTCACGCCCAGCGTGCCCCCGCCGATCCCCATGATGGCGGACAGCGCGCCATTGAACGTGCCGATCCCGGCCCGCGCGATACCTTTCGGCATCTCCGGCGCCAGCTTCCAGCCTGGCCGGCCGAAATAGAACTGCGCCGCAAACAGCAGCAGGATCGTGCCGAAGATGCCCAGCATCACCTGTTTCGAGAAATACCCTGCCAGCAGCATACCGATGACCGCGCCCAGCACGATCCAGGGCGACCAGCCCCGGATGACCGCCCAGTCCACCGCGCCATGCCTATGATGCGCCATCACGCTGCGCGCCGAGGTGAGGATGATGGTCGCCAGCGAAGTTGCGACCGCCACATGCATCGCGGTCTCGTCATAGCCCATTGTAGAGAGCAGGAAGAATAGGGTCGGCACGATGACTACCCCGCCGCCGATGCCGAACAGCCCCGCCGTCAGCCCGGCAAACAGGCCCGCCACCGACAGCGCCACTAGAAGCCCGCCATAATCGCTGAGAAACTCCATCATCCCGCGCCCTTAAACCTCGCCGGAGCGCCTGTCGATTGAGCGATGCTTGACCCTTCCTTGAGCCGCGATGACAGTCGCTGGAAAGCGAGGAGGTGCTCAGCCCATGGCGACGACCGGAAACCTGTTCAAAACCCCCATCCATCTCGGCCTCGGCGCGCGCGCCGTCATTGAGCCGGAGATGACCGACATGGCCTGGTATGAAGCCTATGGCACGCGTCACGATTCCATTGATGGCCGGGAAGGGCGCCTTGTCAGCCTCTACACGTTTGAAACGCCATGGGAGTCCTGGGAAATGCACCCGGACGGCCATGAGGTTGTCCTCTGCACGGCCGGGTCGATCACCCTGCACCAGGAATGGCCGGACGGGCGCACGGCGCAGGTCACAATCGGCCCGGGCGAGTTTGCGATCAACGAGCCCGGCGTCTGGCACACGGCGGATGTGACGGGAAGCGCAACGGCCCTGTTCATCACCGCTGGCCTCGGCACGCAGCACCGCCCGCGCTGACGATCGGCCAGATACCCTGCGTCATAAAACGGCGCTCATCCTGAGCGAAGTCGAAGGATGGCCAAATATCCCAGCGCGAGCCCCGGCTCGTCCTTCGACTTCGCTTGTCTTATGGCTTTTGCGTCTGATTTGGTCAGACTGGGACCGCCGCCGGGGGTTAGAGCTCCCGGCGGCGGCGAGGGTAGGACCGTGACTTCGCAGGCGCCTGGGCGCCGTTCCTGAGTGGGGTCACCCTCGTCTTTCCCATCGGCCTGAACGGATACAGGGGCTTTGAGGCCCGCATGACAAGCAGAGGCAGGAAAGATGACACTGATTACCATCGGCGTGGATGTTTCGAAAGACACTCTTGATGTCCATCTTCATCCTGACGGCACGCACCGTCAGTTCACAAATGATGCGTCAGGCTTCTCGCTGATCCTCGACTGGATTGCAGGCCGGTCTGTCGCCCGCCTCGTCTTCGAGGCAACCGGCGTCTACCACCGGGCTTTCGAGCGTGCGATGGGTGAGGCGGGCTTTGCT
>JBKBVT010000082.1:0-9646 GCA_046289305.1 Hyphomonas sp.
ACCGGGAAAAATATGACTGATCCGGCCGTCACCACCTATTCGAGCCCGGCTGCTGAAAAGAGGCTGAAGCGCCGCCGCGCCGCGGATACGCGTTTCCGGTATTACGGCCTCGGCGCCATCCTGCTTGCCATGGGGGCGCTGGTGTTGTTGGGCGCGTCGATCGGCTCGCAGGCTGTGTCGGCTGCCAGCTACCATGTCGTGAAATACACCGTGACGCTCGACCGGGACATGGTCGCGCCGCCGGGTGAGGATCGGCCGGAAGACATCGCCCGCAATGTCGACGGCTTCTACACGATTGTGCGTGACAGCCTGATCGAGACGTTCCCGGAATCGGATGTGGACCGCGCGGCCCGGGCCGAGATTTCGGACTTCCTCACACGCCTCGCCGTGCTGCCGACTGCCCGCAAGGTTGCGCGCCAGCCGGAACTGATCGGCACAAGCATCAGCCTGACCGCGCCGCTGAACGATGATCTCGATCTCTATCTGAAGCGCCAGGGCGTCAGCGAGCGCCGGTTCCGCTCCGGCCCGGTCACCGAAGTCACGCGCCTCGACGATACCAATGCCCGCATTGGCGGATCGGCGGCCTTCGCGCCGGTGCTGCCGGCCATGACCCTCGCTGTCTCTGAAGGTGCTATCATTGAGGACATGACCGTCCTGCTCACAGCTGGGCGCTCGACCGGCCGGCTTTTCGAGATCGGCCCGGACAGCGCCCGTCTCGAACTGCTGACCGGCAGTCTCGATGCTTTCCAGAATACCAGCGGCCTGGCCATGCGGCTGATCCCGCTGCCCGAGTCGCGCCGCCCGGTCACCGACCGGCAGATCGCCTGGACGCTGGCGCTGAAGGAAGACGGGCGGATCTCCCGCGTGCCGCGCTGGACGCTGCTGACCAATACCGACAGCACCTATCCCGAGCTCGCCGGCGGCCTCGCGGCCATCGCCGGCTCGTTCATGGTGATGATCATCACGGCCATGTTCGCCATCCCGGTCGGCATCCTGGCAGCGGTCTATCTGGAAGAGTTCGCCCCCAAGAACCGCGTGACCGATTTCATCGAGGTTAACATCAACAACCTTGCCGCCGTCCCGTCTATCGTCTTCGGCCTGCTCGGCGTGGCGCTATATCTGAATTTCCTGGGCATGCCGCGATCGGCGCCCATTGTCGGCGGTCTCGTGCTCGCGCTGATGACTTTCCCGGTCGTGATCATCGCCTCGCGCGCCGCGCTGAAGGCCGTACCGCCCTCGGTGCGGGCCGGCGCGCTGGCGGTCGGCGCCTCGCAGATGCAGACCGTGTTCCACCATGTCGTGCCGCTGGCCGCGCCTGGCATTCTCACCGGCGCGATCCTCGGCATGGCCCGCGCGCTTGGCGAGACTGCCCCGCTGCTGCTGATCGGCATGGTTGCCTTTGTGGGTGATATCCCGTCCGGTCCCTCGGACGAGTCCACTGTGCTGCCGGTCCTGATCTTCAGCTGGTCGAACAATGCAGAACGCGCCTGGGAGCCGATGACCTCGGCCCTGATCGCCATCCTGCTTGTCTTCCTTTTGCTGATGAACGGGCTGGTGGTATTCCTCAGACGGAAATACGAGCGGAGATGGTAATGCAGATGGATCAGACACCGCAGAGCGCCTCCTCGGCGCCGGCGAACGCCCCGGCCACGACGACCGAGCCGCCCGAACTCGGCGCGGTCCGGATCGATTGCCGCGATATCCGCGTATTCTACGGCGATGTGCAGGCGATCAATGGCGTCTCGCTGAGCTTTCCGGACCGGGCGGTCACGGCGCTCATCGGGCCGTCGGGCTGCGGCAAGTCCACCTTCCTGCGCTGCCTCAACCGCATGAACGACACGATCGAGAATTGCCGGGTCGAGGGCGAAATCCTGATGGACGGTCACGACATCAATGATCCGTCGGTCGATCCTGTGCTGCTGCGCTCGCGCGTCGGCATGGTGTTCCAGAAGCCGAACCCGTTTCCGAAATCGATCTATGACAACATCTCCTATGGCCCCCGCATCCACGGCCTGGCCGCAAGCCGGGAAGACCTCGACGCCATCGTCGAGAAATCCCTGCGCCGCGCCAGCCTGTGGGACGAGGTCAAGGACCGCCTCCAGTCGCCCGGCACCAGCCTCTCCGGCGGCCAGCAGCAGCGCCTGTGCATCGCGCGCGCCATTGCCGTCAGCCCGGAAGTGATCCTGATGGACGAGCCGTGCTCGGCGCTCGACCCTGTCGCCACCGCCCGGATCGAGGAGCTGATTGACGAACTCCGCAAGCGCTACTGCATCATCATCGTGACCCACTCGATGCAGCAGGCCGCCCGTGTCAGCCAGCGCACGGCCTTCTTCCATCTCGGCGATGTCGTGGAACTCGGCGACACATCCCAGATCTTCACGAATCCCCGCGAGAAGCGGACCGAAGACTATATCACCGGCCGGTTCGGCTGAGGGAGATGCCCATGTCTGAACACATCGTATCGGCCTATACCGATGAACTCGACAAGCTGTCGGCCGATATCCTGCGGATGGGCGGCATCGTCGAGAAGATGATCGCGGACGCCTGCGTCGCGCTCAGCGCCAACGATGCTGCGCTCGCCAATGACGTCATCCAGCGCGACCCTGAAGTCGACATGATCGAGGCCGAAGTCGAGAAACAGATCGTCAGCATCATCGCCCGCCGCCAGCCGATGGGCCATGATTTGCGGATGATCCTGTCCGCCCTCAAGATCTCCGGCGAACTCGAGCGGATCGGGGATCTCTCCAAGAATATCGGCAAGCGCGCGCTGAAGCTCGATGACTATGTCAGCGCCGAGATGCGCAACGCCATCCTGCGGATGTCGCGCCCCGTCTCGCGCCAGCTGAACGAAGTGCTCGATGCCTACAGCACCGGGGACGCCAATCTCGCCAAGAGCGTGTGGAGCAGCGATGACGACATCGACCAGCACTACAACGCCGTGTTCCGCGAGATGCTGACCTATCTGATCGAAGACCCGCGCCGGATCACCGCCGGGGCGCACATGCTGTTCGTAGCCAAAAACCTGGAACGTATTGGCGACCATTGCACAAACATCGCCGAATTCGTGTATTATCAGGCGGTAGGCGAGTATCTCTCAACCATGGACCGGCCGAAGCTGGATCAGGTCTGAGGGCAGGATCTTAGAGCGTATCTGCGGAGCTGAAGAGTTATGAAACCCTATGTGCTGGTCGCAGAAGACGAGAGCGCAGTTTCCGAATTGCTCCTCTATAATCTCCGGAAAGAAGATTATGAGGTGAATGTCGCCGCAGACGGCGAAGAAGCCCTGATGATGATCGAGGAGCGGGCGCCGGACCTCCTGTTGCTCGACTGGATGCTGCCCAAGGTCAGCGGCATCGAGATCTGCCGCCGCGTGCGCGCCACGGGCGTCAATCCGAACCTGCCGATCATCATGCTCACCGCGCGCGGGGAAGAGAGCGACCGGATCCGCGGCCTCGACACCGGCGCCGACGACTATGTCACCAAGCCCTTCTCGACGATCGAGCTGATGGCCCGCGTCCGCGCGGTCCTGCGCCGGATCCGGCCGGGCCTGAAGGAAGACCGGATCACGGTCGGCGATATCGAGATCGACCGCGTGGCTCACCGCGTCACGCGCGGTGGCGATGATATCCATCTCGGCCCCACGGAATTCCGCCTGCTGGACTATTTCATGCAGCATCCCGGCCGCGTCTTCTCGCGCGAGCAGCTGCTCGACACGGTCTGGGGCTCGGATGTGTATGTCGAGGCGCGCACGGTGGACGTGCACGTCGGCCGCCTGCGCAAGGCGCTCCGCCAGGCCGGCGGCGATGATCCGATCCGGACGGTGCGTTCTGCCGGTTATGCGCTGCGAAGCGATTGAGCGTTTAAGCTGTAGAGTCCGCCTGGCCGCATTAAACTCGATATCTCCCATCTTTCGTCACCCCCGATGCGCGTCAGCGCATCTGGGGGGCTATCTCCGGACGAATTGAACTGTCGGGCGCGGGGTTATGGCGGGAGATGGGCTCCCAGACCGGCTGGCGCCGGTCGGGAGTGACGAAGACTGGGTCGCCCCCCAAATCACATTGGCCGCAAACGAAAACCAATCAGACAAACACTTCCGTCAGGAATGTCTTGAGGTAAGCAAAGCTCCGCCGGTCGGCGTCCGCGTCATAGACCGTACCCATGTCCGGATTGTTGGCGCCCTGCGTCGTGAAGGCGTGCGTGGCCTTGCCGTGTGCGTGCAGCTGCCAGTCGGCGCCGTCGAACTCCTTGGCGATCGCCAGCACGTCCTCTGGCTTTGCCATCGGGTCCTGCCAGCCATGCTCGATCAGAACTTTTGCCTTGATCTTTGGCTGGGGGATATTCTCCGCCGGCCGGAACAGGCCGTGGAAGGAGGCGACGCCCAGCACATCCTGCTGAGCCCGCGCCATGTCCAGCACGCACAGCCCGCCAAAGCAGAAGCCGATCGCAGCTGCCTTCGCGCCGTCCACACCGGCCTGCGCCTTCGCGGCCGCGATGCCGCCCGCCAGGCGTTTCTGAAGCTCCGCCCGGTCGCCGACCAACGGGTTCATCAGGCCCTGGTTTTCTTCCACGGTCGTGCCGCGCTTGCCTTTGCCGTAAACATCGATGGCGAAGGCGGCATAGCCGAACTCTTTCGCGATGATCGCGGCTTTCTGTTTCTCATTGTCGCCGAGCCCCGCCCAGGCATGGGCGATCACGATGACCGGCACATTGGTTTTGCCCTCGGGCAGGACGAACCAGCCCTCATAACTCTTCCCGTCCACTTGGTAATCGACTGCGCTCATGGGTCTTTCTCCTGTTTTCGGTGTCCGGTCTGGATAGAGGCCTTCCGCTGCGGGTATCAAGCGCTGCCGGGCGATTAGTATGCGCTTTCTAGACTTCTTCCCTATTTCAGGTGTCATCAGACAACCCGCCAGGGAGACCATCATGGCTAAAACCACCCAGAAGTCCGCATCGGCCCCGAAGGCCACGGAAACCCACACCGCCGAAATCGCCTACCGCATCTGGCTCGCCGGCGTCGGCGCTTATGGCAAGGCGTATGACACCGCGATGGCCGGCGCGACCGTTGTCAACAAGCAATCGGCCGAACTGTTTGAAGACCTCGTCAAGCGCGGCGCCGAAATCGAGCATGATGTGCGCGAGCATATCTCCAGCGACGCGCGCATCAGCCGCGCCAGTGGCCGCGTGGCCAAGGCCGTCGAGGCCGCCCGCGATGTTCAGTCGAAAGCCCGCGACCAGTTCGAAGCCCGTATGGAGCGGATGCGCGAACTCGTTGGCGTCAAGGGCCTCGGCTCGGCCGGCGAAGCCTTCGCCCGCCGCCTCGACAAGCTCGAGGACGATGTTGCGACCACCGCCGCCAAGGCCCGCGCCAAGGCCGGTGACGTGAACCTCAAGGCCCGCATCGCGCGCCTCACCGCAGAGATCGAAGCCGTTGCGTCCGAGACCGGCGCGGATGTCGCCAAAACCGCCAAGCGCGCCGCAAACCGCGCCAGCAAGGCCGTCAAGGCGGCCACCGGCCCGGCGGAATCGAATGACGACCTGACCCTCATCAAGGGCCTCGGCCCGGCGATGGTTGAAAAGCTCCATGCCATCGGCATTACGCGCTTCGCCCAGATCGCGGCGATGAAGAAAGCCGAACTCGAAGCCCTCGACGACCAGATCGGCGCCCGTGGCCGCGTGATCCGGACTGAGTGGGCCAAGCAGGCGAAGCAACTCGCCCGCTAAGCTCTGAACTGAATGGGCCGGACCTGCGGGTCCGGCCCGTCAGGCTTTCGCGGTATCGAAATGGCGGATCATGGCGCTGAGCGCGCCGGGGCCCGCTGCGTCCATGTAAGGGACGATCAGGCACATCACCTGGAACACGGTCTGGTGGATAAGGGCAGGGCCGTCATGCGCTTCGCGCGTCAGGGCGTCGCCCGCCAGCCAGAAGGTCAGTGTGGTGACGATCTGGTCGGTCAGGGCGGGTTTCAGGCGCGGATCGATGCGCAGGATGCCTAGCCGCTCCAGATCGCTCAGGATCCGGTCAATCGTCTGGCGCTGCTCCGCCATCAGGCTGCGAAACCGCGCCGCGAGGTCCGGATAGCGCGCAACGAGGCCGGCCACATCCCGGTAGAAAAAGCGGAAATCATAGATCTCCTCGAGCAGGATGTAGATATACACCCAATTGTCTTCGATGGACGCGACGCCCCCGCTCGACCCGCGCAGGATGATCCGCATCTCCTCCTCGAACCGCTCGAACAGGGCGCGGATGACCGCGTCCTTGCCTTTGAAATGATAATAAAGATTGCCGGGGCTGATATCGAGCGCATTGGCAATATCGACCGAAGACAATTGTGCCTCGCCCTCTTCATTGAAGAGAAGCAGGCTGACATGCAGGATGCGCTCGCGTGTTTTCATGGCCACAACTTCAGTTTGACAGAGAAAACTGACTGTGAAACGAATTTTGTCATAAATTTTACCATGCGATCTTTGCCGAAACGCAAGAGAAAATGGTTAAAACCGGCGGCTGGACCAGCAGGGTCTGGTGACAGTCCGGCGTTCTGGGAGGAAAGAGAAGTGGCGTCACCTGAAGACGAAATCGCGCGCAATGCAGCGCAGAGCACGACCGCGCTGAACCCGCTGCTCGGCGGCATCAACCAGCAGGAACTGCTCGGCTCGGTCGCGATGATGCTGCGCTCGACCATGACCAATCCGGTGACGACGGCGAAGACGATGCGCAAGATCGCCGCCGAAAATACCGGCATCCTGCTCGGCAAGTCGGAGCGCGCCGCCAACCCCAAGGACCGCCGTTTCAAGGACCCCGCCTGGCAGCACAACCCGTTTTACCGGCGCGGCATGCAGGCCTATCTCGCGACGCAGGAACACCTCCAGGACTGGGTGACCGAGATCAAGATGGGCGAGCTTGAGCATGCCCGCGCGAAATTCGTCATGGGCATGATCACCGATGCGCTGGCGCCCACTAACACGCTGATCGGCAACCCGGCCGCCGCCAAGCGCGTCGTGGATTCCGGCGGCCTCTCGCTCGTCAAGGGGATGAAGAACCTCTACGACGACCTGACCAAGAATGGCGGCCTGCCGGCCCAGGTCGACAAGCGCCCCTTCAAAGTGGGCGAGAATCTCGCGACCTCGAAGGGCGCCGTGGTCTGGAAGAACGAGATGCTGGAATTGATCCAGTATCAACCGACCACGGACAAGGTGCAGCGCGTCCCGGTCCTGATCATCCCGCCCCAGATCAATAAATATTACGCCATGGACCTGTCACCGATGACATCGATGGTGCAGTTCCTGCTGGCGATGGAACAGCAGACCTTCGTCATCTCCTGGCGTAATCCGACCAAGGAGCATAAGCGCTGGGGACTCGGCGATTATATCGACAGCCTGGTCCAGGCCAGCGAAGTTATCCGCCAGATCACGAAATCCGCCAAGATCAACGTCTCCGGCGCCTGTTCCGGCGGCATCACCACCGCGACCTTCGCGAGCCTTCTGGCCGCCGCCGGCGACAACCGCGTCAACTCGCTCACCTTCATGGTCTGCGTGCTGAACCCGCAGCGCGAAGACAGCGACATCGGCCAGATCGTCTCGGATGGCAGCCTCGAGATCGCGCGGAAATATTCCAAGGCGCGCGGCATCCTGAAGGGCGACGACCTTGCCCGCATGTTTGCCTGGATGCGCCCGAACGACCTCATCTGGAACTATGTCGTCAACAATTATCTGATGGGCGAGGATCCTCCGCCCTATGACGTTCTGTTCTGGAACAACGACACGACGAACCTGCCGGCCCAGCTGCATTCGGACTATCTGGATGTCGCGTTGAACCAGCCCTTCGATCATCCGGGTACGGTTGAGGTCGCAGGCCACATGGCGGACCTCACCAAGGTCAAGGCCGATGCCTTCGTCGTCGCCGGCGTCACCGACCACATCACGCCCTGGAAAGCCTGCTACCGCACGCCGGGTCTTCTGGGCTCGGAGAATATCGAATTCATCCTCTCTTCCAGCGGCCATCTCCAGTCGCTGATCAACCCGCCGGGCAATCCGAAGGCGAAGTATTTCCGCAACAGCGCCATCCGGCCGACCGCGGATGAATGGGCCGCGACCGCCGAGGAGCAGACCGGGTCGTGGTGGCCGCTCTGGGGCGAATGGCTGAAGGCGCGCTCCGGCGCCCTCAAAGCTGCGCCGCAAGGCTTGGGGAGCGAGGCCTTCCCGCCTATCTATGCTGCCCCGGGCCGCTATGTGTTCAACGACTAGGCCCCTCAGCCGGATCCTGTGATGTCCTCTCCTCAACGCATACCTGAAATCGTGATGGAGGATGTCGACGGCGTCCTCCTGCGCACCGCGCACTGGCCGGTGAAGGGCACGCCCGCCGGCCGCCCGCTGGTCTTCTTCAACGGCATCGGCGCGAATATCGAGCTCGCGATCGGCCTCGGCGACATGTTTCCGGACCGCGAAATCCTGACCCTCGACGTGCCTGGCGTCGGCCTCAGCCCGGTCACGCAATGGCCCTACCGCCACTGGATGCTCGCCCGCTGGATCTGCAAGCTGACTGAGCGCTACGGCATTACCGAGATGGACGTTATGGGCGTCTCCTGGGGCGGTGCGCTCGCCCAGCAATTCGCCTTCCAGTACCGCAACCGCGTCAAGCGGCTGATCCTCTGCGCGACGACCGCCGGCATGACGATGGTGCCCGGCCGCCCGGCCTCGCTGTCCAAGATGGTCGACACACGCCGCTACACCGACCCCGACTTCATGCGCGCGAACTTCGCGCAGCTTTATGGCGACGCGGCCGATGCTTCTGCCGGCCGGCATATCGACAGCCTGATGTCGCCGGACCCGAAAGGCTATCTCTACCAGATCCTCGCCTTTGCCGGCTGGTCGAGCCTGCCATTCATCCGCCTGCTGAAGATGCCGTCCCTGGTCATCATGGGCGATGCCGACACCATCGTGCCGGTCGCCAACGGCCATATCCTGAACTTCGCCCTGCCGGATGCGCGCCTGCATATCATCGAAGGCGGCGGGCATCTGTTCCTCGTCACCCGCGCCGAGGAGACAGGCAGTATCGTCCGCGCCTTCATGGCGGAAGATGTGCGCGAGTTCTCGAAAGTCGCCTGACAGGTACCCCGCCCAAAATGTTCGTCACACCCGATGCGCGCAAGCGCATCTGGGTGCCCATCTCGGGATTGCTCCGTTGTGTTCGGCGGATGACGGGAGATGGGCGCCCAGATGGCCTATCGGCCATCGGGCGTGACGAACCAAATTCGGGCGATGGCGATTGAACGCCGCGCGCTAATCGTTCATCAGCCGCTCGGCCGCAGCCTGCACTGCGCCATAATCGACTTTGCCGGTACCGAGCACGGGAATCTCGTCGATCTTGAAAACACGTCTGGGGACGGAAATTTCCGCAACGCCATGCGTCTTCGCCCAGCTGAGGATCGGCTCACGGGTCGCGGCCGGTGCATCGGTTAGCAGCACGACCTGCTCGCCTTTCTTGGGGTCGGGCAGGGTGACGGCGGCGTGCATATTGTCCGGCCAGACGGCCGCGGCGCAGTTCTCCACCACGGCGAGCGAGACCATCTCCCCGCCGATCTTGGCGAAGCGTTTCACGCGCCCCATGATCTCGATGACGCCGTCCTCATTGATGGTGACGATGTCGCCG
>JBKBVT010000083.1:0-9569 GCA_046289305.1 Hyphomonas sp.
AGGAAGCTGGCGCGGCGGCCGATCAGGGGCGTGCCGGCACAGAAACAGGCAATCTTGGCAATGGCCTCGCCGAGACAGCTGGGCAACAGGTGCGTCCAGATATGCCGTGCTTCCGGGCCGGTGAAGACGGCGGTGGAGGCGGCCTGGAGCCAGTGGATGCCCGCGGGCTTCTTGTTGCGCAGCTCGTCCTGATAGCGGATCAGGATGAAGTCGCCTTCTTCCAGCATCTGGGTGGAGGCCTGGGCATAGCGGCTCTCGTCCCGGTCGAGCGCGGGCATCATGAAGACGCCCGGCGCGGCGGCCACGAAGGTGATCAGGAAAAGGAGCAGCCAGGCTTTCCAGCCGGCCGAGAGACGGTCGAGCAATGTCATGGCGAGGGTTCTAATCTCACTTGCTTTGGCCGTCTCGCGGAACTCGCGGTGCGACACGAAGATTTTACGGTGTCAGCAGGGCTCGCTTTTGCGGCCGGAGGCGGCTATGTGGCCGGACTGTTCCGCGCCAGACCCATGGACGTATCTGTGCCTGACTCGCTTGAATTTTCTGTCGTCGTGCCCGTGTTCAACGAGGCCGGGAATGTGGCGCAGCTGGTCGCCGAGATTGGCCATGCCCTGGACGGGCGGGCCTTCGAGATGGTGTTCGTCGATGACGCCTCGACGGATGAGACGCGCGCCAAGCTGGTGGAGCTGAAACGTGCCTATCCGATGCTGCGGGTTGTCAGCCACCGGAAGAATGCCGGGCAGAGCCGGTCGATCCGTACCGGCATCCTCGCCGCGCGCGCGCCGATTGTCGGCACGCTGGACGGCGACGGGCAGAATGACCCCGCCGATTTGCCGGACCTTTATCGCCAGCTGACGCGCGCCGATGCGCCGCACGGGCTGAAGATGGTGATGGGCCGCCGGGCGGGCCGCAAGGATACGGCGTGGAAACGCTTCGGCAGCCGGTTTGCCAATCGGGTGCGCAAGCGGCTGCTGCGCGATGATTGCGACGATTCCGGCTGCGGCATCAAGGTGATGGACCGCGGGGCGTTCGTGCAACTGCCGTATTTCGATCACATGCACCGCTACATGCCGGCGCTGATGCGGGCGGATGGGTTCGATGTGGAGTTCCGCGATGTTGGCCATCGGCCGCGGGGGACGGGCAAGTCGAACTATACGAATTTCGGGCGGCTGGCGGATGCCTGGTCTGACCTGCAGGGCGTGATGTGGCTGATCCGGCGGCGGCGCAATCCGGGCGGGTCGGACGAAGTTTAGGGGCGCAGGATTATTGCGGGCCACGGCGCTTTCCGACGGCTCATCCTGAGCGAAGTCGAAGGACGAGCCGGGGCTTTGCACTGCGCTTTTGGCCATCCTTCGACTTCGCTCAGGATGAGTGTTGTTTGGTGTTGCAGACCGGGCGTTTCAGAAAAGCTCTGCGAGGCAGGCTGAGATCGTCTCGGGCGTGTCTTCGTGGGTGAAGAAGGTCGCCAGCGACCAGTCGGCGTCCATCACATAGATCAGGCCGGTATGGTCCATCGTGTATTCGGCGAGGCTTTCGGGCTGCTCGACGCGGGAATAGTCAGCCATGAACGCGTTGGCGGCGGCGCGGATGTCGGCGTCGCTGCCGGTGAGGCCGACGAGGCCCGGCGGGAAGGCCGACGTGGCGACATAGGAGGCGAGGGCTTCGGGCGTGTCGCGTTCGGGGTCGACCGAGATCAGCAGCGTCTGCGGCACCGTCGCGTCCTCCGGCAGGCGGCGATAGGCGGCGCCGAGGGTCGAGAGCGCGGCGGGGCAGACATCCGGGCAATAGGTGAAGCCGAAATAGATGACCGTGGGCCGGCCTTTATAGTCGGCTTCGGTGACGCGCTGGCCGGTATGGGTGGTCAGGGCGATGGGGCCGCCAATCTCGGGATAGGCGCGGCTGAGGCAGCCGGACTGGACGCCGCCGGCCGATGCTATGCCGGCGCCGGGCGCGGCGCCGCTGTCACCGCAGGCGGCGAAGGCGAGCGCGGACAGGACGGTGAGGGCGGCGGCGCGGAACATGCGGCTGTTAGGCCCAATTCCCGCGCTTGGCGCAAGAGACAGGCTGCCGCATAAGGCTGCGATGGAAGACATGTCGCGCGAGTCGAGACTGGGTTTTGAAGACGCTATCTTCACCCTGGCGCCGGAAGGGCTCGGCTCGGCGCAATCGGCGCTGGGGCGCACGCGGCTGCGGACCTTCATTGCGCTGCGCTGGCTGGCGGTGGGCGGGCAGACGGCGGCGGTGCTGCTGGTGGCGTTCGGGCTGGGCTTCGATCTGCCGCTGGCTTTGTGTCTGGCGATCATCGCGGCGTCGGCCTGGCTGAACGTGTTTCTCTCCTTTGCCTTTCCGCCGCAGCGGCTGACGCGCGGCTGGGAAGCGGTGCTCCAGCTCGCGTTCGACACGGTGCAGCTGGCGGCGCTGATTGCGGCGACGGGCGGTTTGTCGAACCCGTTCCTGCTGCTCATGCTGGCGCCGGTGACGGTGGCCGCGCTGAGCCTCAGCCGGTTGCGGGCGAGCTTTATTGCCGTCTTGGCGCTTGGCCTGGCGGCGCTGATGCCGCTGATCGGCCTGCCGCTGCCCTGGGGCCAGGCGGGCGGGACGCATCTGCCGATCCTGTTCCAGTGGGGCCAGTTTGCGGCGCTGGCAGTGGGCGTCGTGTTCTTCACCCTGTCTGCGGCGCGGGTCAGCCAGGACGAGGCGCGGCTGGTGCGGGCGCTGGACGCGGCGAGCGTCGTGATGGCGCGCGAGCAGAAGCTGTCGGCGCTGGGCGCGATGTCGGCGATGACGGCGCATGAGCTGGGAACGCCGCTCGCGACGATCCATCTCGTGGCGCATGAGCTGGTGCGGGACACGCCCCCCGATGATCCGCGCGCCGAGGACTACCGCCTGATCGCCGAACAGGCCGAGCGCTGCCGGGGCATTCTTTCCGCCATCCGCGATGCGCGGGACGCGACCGACATCGTCCATGCCCGCATGCCGCTCGACGCGCTGGTGGAGGAGGCCGCCGCGCCGATGAAGGGGCTGGGGGTCGAGGTTATTGTCCTGGCCGTGCCTGGTGAGGGCGGCGGCGACAAGACACCGGTGATCGAGCGCAGTCCGGAAATCCTGCATGCGCTGGGCGCCTTCATAGAGAATGCCGTGAGCTTTGCGGCGACCCGTGTCGAGGCGACCGCGAGCTGGACCGCTGACCAGGTGGTGGTGACAATCACCGATGATGGGCCGGGCTTTTCGCCCGAAGTGCTGCCGAAGCTGGGCGAGCCGTATATCTCCGACCGGTCCGAGGCGCGCCTTGGCGGCGGGGATATGGGGCTCGGCTTTTTCATCGCCAAGACGCTGATCGAGCGGACGGGCGGGCGTATCGCCAGCCGCAACCGCACGCTGCCACGCACCGGGGCTGTCGTACAGGCGGTGTGGCCGCTGAGCGCACTGCTGCCGCGAAACTTGGAATAGTTGGCGAATTGGCCCTATATCCGGGTAAAACCGGCCTATGGCCGCATGGAGTAGAGCGCATGGATCGCCCCGCCACCGTAAACCTGCATCCCAGCCTCGAGGGCGTGGAGGATAAATCCTGCCTCGTGATGGATGATGACGGCCCATTCGTGCAGCGTCTGGCGCGGGCGCTGGCCCAGCGCGGTTTCATCGTCTCGGCAGTCTCCAGCGTCTCCGAGGGCAAGGACATTGCCCGGCTGAACCCGCCCGCCTACGCCGTGCTGGACCTGCGGCTGGAAGACGGTACGGGGCTTGAGGTGGTCGAGATGCTGCAGAAGCACCGGCCTGAGGCGCGCGCCGTGATCCTCACCGGCTATGGCGCGATTGCGACCGCGGTGGCGGCAGTGAAGGCCGGCGCGGTGGATTATCTTTCGAAACCCGCCGATGTGGAAGACATCATCCGTTCGCTGACGGCGACCAAGGATGAACGCCCTGCCCCGCCGGAAAACCCGATGTCGGCCGACCGGGTGCGCTGGGAGCATATCCAGCGGGTGTATGAGCTGTGCAATCACAATGTCTCGGAGACGGCCCGGCGTCTGAACATGCACCGCCGGACGCTGCAGCGGATCCTGGCGAAGCGCGCGCCGCGTTAAGCTAAACGATTTAACCGCCCTCTCGACTCATTCGTCACCCTCGATGCGCGCAGCGTATCTGAGGGCCCATCTCCCGATCCCCCGGCGAAATGAATGGTATTGGATTTAATTGGATTTCGACCTCCAGCCGGTGCCTGGAGGATAGATTCCGAGATGGGCCCTCAGATGACCTGGCAGTCATCGAGGGTGACGAAAGAATCGAGAGGGCGGCTATTGGGTTAAGTGAGGGTTTGGCCGACACTCAGCTGCCTACTCCTCCGCCTTCGGAACGTTGCGGCCGAAGTTGACGGTCCCGCTGTCCTGTCCTGCATCGATGATCGCCTGGCGGATGGAGCGGGCGCGGGTGAATTCGCGCATCAGCATGTCGCCGTCGCCCCAGCGGATGGCGCGCTGGAGGGCGGCGAGATCTTCCGAGAAGCGCCCGAGGCATTCGAGGACGGCGTCCTTGTTGTTGAGGAACACGTCGCGCCACATGACCGGGTCCGAGGCCGCGATGCGGGTGAAGTCGCGGAAACCGCCGGCGGAGTATTTGACCACATCGCCCTCCTCCACCGTTTCCATGTCGAAGGCGGTGGAGACGATGTTGAAGGCGATCAAGTGCGGCAGGTGGGAGGTGATGGCGAGGACCCGGTCATGCCGGGCAGCGTCCATCGTCTCGACCTTGGCGCCGAGGCGTTGCCAGAAGGCGGTGAGGCGCGCGACCGCGTCGCCATAGCCTTCGCCGCCGCCGGGCAGCGGGGTCAGGATATGCCAGGCGCCGCGGAACAGAGTAGCGAAGCCGGCTTCCGGGCCGGACTGTTCGGTGCCGGCGATGGGGTGGCCGGGGATGACATGGATGCGCGGATCAGCGGCGGCCGCGAGCGCGCCGGCGGCCTGGGCCTTGACCGAGCCGACATCGGTGAGGATTGCGCCCGCCGGCATGTGGGGCACGGCGCCGGCGGCGACTGCGCCTATGGCGCCGACGGGGACGCAGACGATGACGCAATCGGCGGCTTCAACAGCGGCCTCAAGGGTGGGGGCGATGGTGCCGAGGCCGAGCCCGGCGGCGCGTGTGCGCACGTCAGCGCTGGCGTCATACAGGATGATTTCACCCGCTGCGCCGGTCTCTGCGGCGGCGCGGGCGATGGACGAGCCGATCAGGCCGGCGCCGATGATGGCGATGCGCGCGAAGACGGGGTCAGGCATCGGGTCGGACATGGGCGAGGCGCTCCGAGGGGGTTTGCAAACGGGCGCACTCGTGGGCAATGCGCCGGGCGGCGTCAAGGGGCGGCGCGGGGCTATGTCACGGCGCGCAGGTGGCGCCGCAGTGGTATGAACGTCGCATGGAACACAAACCGACGCCCGTCCTGTCCGGCCTGAAACTGCGCTGCGGCGACTGCGGCAAGGGCAAGGTCTTCAAGTCATACCTGAAACTGAATGACACCTGCCCGGCCTGCGGGCGGGACATGACAGCTGCGGACACGGCGGACGGGCCGGCGTTTTTTGTCGGCTTCGGTGTGCTGGTGCTGACCGCGCCTTTCCTGTTCCTGGTGCCGATGAGCCCGCTTTCGGCGCCCCTGAAGGTGCTGGCGATGATCGGGGTGGCGGCGCTGGTGACGGGCTTGTGTGTCCTGCTGCTGCCGATGGCCAAGGCCATCCTGTTGAATCTGCAGCTGCATCACGACGCCGAGGAAGCGACCTTCGAGCCGCCCGAGGGGCGTTAAGGCCGTCCGGTTAACTGTAAATCCGCTCGCCTCAGTCTGACCAATACGTTAGACAGATTCTGCCTGCTTAACCGTATGCGAGGGTGGAGATGTCATCGAGAACCCCTAGAAGCACGAAAATCGCGCTGACCGGTGCGGCCGCTGCCAAGATGGAGCGGGAGCGTGGTCGCGGCGGGAACGGCAATGGCAGACAGCAACAGGGGTCATTCATGCGTCTAATCTTCGGCATCTTTCCGCTGCTGGTCATACCGGTCATTCTTTATAATCTCATGGCGCTGGTGTTTGGCGGGGGCGCGCCGGCCATCGACGCCTCGGGCCAGATGGCAGCGGCTTCGCCGATGGCGAGCCTGCTGAATGAGCGGTTCGTCGGCCTGCCGATGATCTCCGGCGTCGAATGGGAGCTGACCAAGGGCGATGCGATCGTCCTGCTGGCCGTCGTCTTCCTGTTCCTGGAAATCCTGAAATCGACGAGCACGGGCACCGCCACGATCGTCAATCACGGCATCTCGCTGCTTCTGTTCATTCTCTGCCTGGTGCAGTTCCTGCTGATGCCGAACTTTGCGACATCGACCTTCTTCATCCTGATGTCGATGACATTGCTGGATGTGCTGGCGGGCGTGATCGTGACGATCGTCTCGGCGCGGCGCGACTTTGGAGTCGCGGGCGACCTCTGAAGGCAGGCGGTCTGCTGGCGCGCGGGGGCCAGCAGACGCCGGTTTTCAGTCCTTGCGGGACAGTTCCATCAGCTGTTTCTGGATGGCTTCCATCTGTTCCTGCATCGCTGCCAGGGCTTCGGCCTGGTACTCCATGATGGGATTGGCGAGGCCCGAGGACGCGCGCGGATCGCTGGCGCCGGAGGCCTTGTGCAGGGTCGGCATGAACAGTTTCATCGCCTGTTCGAACATCGCCATGTTGCGCCGGGCCTGAGCCTCGAACAGGTTCATGGGATTGGCCGCCTTGCGCCATTCCTTCTGGGCTTCGGCGAAGCTGTTCATCGACATTTCGAGGAAAGGCGGCAGGAAAGCCTGCGCGCCGCCGCCATAGAAGCCAATCAGCTGGCGCAGGAAATTCAGTGGCAGGGCGCCCTGGCCCTTGGTTTCCTGCTCGAAGATGATCTGGGTCAGGACCTGACGGGTCAGGTCCTCGCCGGTCTTGGCATCGCGCACTTCAAAGTCGCGGCCTTCGCGGACCAGTTCGGAGAGGTGTTCCAAAGTGACATAGGACGAGGTCGACGTGTCATAGAGACGCCGGTTCGCGTATTTCTTGATAATGATCGGCCCATTGGAGCCGTTATGCTTGGCCATGTCCTCACCTCGCGGGGCTGCCCTTCGTTGGAGCAAGCAATTATTGTGCTAGTGCGAAAATCTTTGCACAAAACCTGCACAACACCAATGCGCTATTGAAGTTGCGCCAGCTTGCGGGCAAGCCTGTGGACAAAGAAGGACAGGGGAGGAACACAGTCCATGACGAAAACAGCATTGGTGACCGGCGGAACACGCGGGATTGGCCGGGCGATCAGCCTGGCGATGAAAGCGAAGGGGTACGCCGTCGCTGCAAACTATGGCGGCAATGACGCGGCGGCCCAGGCGTTCGCCGACGAGACAGGTATCAAGGTCTACAAGTTTGACGTCGCCGATTATGCGGCGGTCGGCGAAGGGCTGAAGGCGATCGAGGCCGAGGTCGGCCCGGTCGACATCCTCGTCAACAATGCCGGCATCACGCGCGATGCCCCCTTCCACAAGATGACGCTGGAGCATTGGCAGCAGGTGATCGATGTGGACCTGACCTCCGCGTTCAACGTGACCCGCCAGGTGTGGGACGGGATGCGGGAGCGCAATTTCGGGCGCGTGATCAACATCTCCTCGATCAATGGCCAGAAGGGTCAGTTCACCCAGGCGAACTATTCCGCCGCCAAGGCCGGCCTGATCGGGTTCACCCGCGCGCTCGCCTATGAAGGCGCCAAGAAGGGCATCACCTCGAACGCCGTCGCGCCGGGCTATATCGACACCGAAATGCTGCAGGCGGTGAAGCCGGAAGTGCTGGAAGGGATCATTTCGACGATCCCTGTTGGCCGGCTGGGCAAAGCCGAGGAGATCGCCTCGATGTGCGTCTATCTCGCCTCGGACGAAGCGGCCTTCATCAATGGCGCGACCATGACGGTGAACGGCGCGCAATATATCGCGAGCTGATTTCTGCGTTTCACATCTCGGGCCGCCAACCGGGCGGCGCGAGGGTGAAGCCGGAAAACTCAAACCCCGGCGCCACAAGGCAGGAGACGAGCGTCCAGGCGCCGAGGCTTTCGGCTGCCTGCCAGTGATGCGCGGGGATGATGGCCTGCGGGCGCTGGCCGGCGCGCAGGTCTGGCCCAAGCTGCAGCGAAGAGGCGCCCTTCCCGTCCGGCGGGGAGAGGGTAAGCGCCAGCGGGCCCCCGGCATGCCAGAGCCAGGCTTCATCCGCATCGACCCGGTGCCAGGCGGAGATTTCATCGGCCTGAAGCAGATAATAGATCGCGGTCAGCGCGGGGCGGTCTGGCCCGGCTGCGCGGTAGGTTTCGGCATAATGGCCGCCTTCCGGGTGCGGCTTCAGGTTCAGCATCCGGATGATTTCGCCAGCGCCGAGATCGCCGGAGATGGCGCGGTGCATCAGAACTTGTCCTTCCGGGTGCGGATTTCCCCGAAGGTGGCGACAGCGTCGTCCGGATGACCCATGGCTTTCTGGAGCGCCGGGACATCTGCCCGGAGGAAGGGGTTGGTTTCCAGTTCTCGGGAGAGCAGGGCCGGCACGGTCGCCCGGCCCTGCGCGCGCTGCTCCGCCACCCAGGCGACATAGTCCTGAAGGGCGGCATTGCCGGGCTCGATGGTGACCGCGAATTTGGCGTTTGAGGCGGTGTATTCGTGCGCGCAATAGAGCCGCGTTTCGGGCGGCAGGGCCTTCAGGCGCGTCAGGCTATCCCACATCATTCCCATCGTGCCTTCAAAGACGCGGCCGCAGCCAAGGGCGAAGACAGAGTCGCCTACAAAGGCGACGTTCTGGCCGGCGAAGTGGAATGCTATGTGGCCGAGCGTGTGGCCGGGCACGTCGATGACGTCTGCTGCGACCTCGCCCAGCCGGACCGTCTCGCCGCCGCGCACGGCCTGGTCGAGACCGGGGATCTTCGCCGCTTCCCCGGCCGGGCCGATGATGTGGCAGCCAGTGACGTCCTTGATTGCGAGATTGCCGCCGGCATGGTCGGGGTGCCAGTGGGTGTTCCAGATGTCGGTGATCGTCCAGCCGCGGGCGGCCGCCTCTTCAAGATAGCGGGCGGCGTCCGGCGTATCGATGGCGAGCGTGCGGCCAGAGACCGGCTCATGTACGAGGAAGCCGTAATTATCGTTCAGGCAGGGAAACTGGTGTATGTCGATCACGATGCTCTTCCTTCTACCCCTCGTCTGGCGCCCCGGTTAAGCCATAGCGATGCGACAGGACGCCGTCACCCTCGAACGCTTCTATGGGGCCCCGCTTGGCCAGGCGGCCGCGCGCATCCTGTCCGGCAAGCTGACGGATTTGTGGGGCGACTGCCAGGGGCTGTCGATGCTGGGGCTGGGCTATGCGATTCCGGTGCTCGACGCGTTTGCCACCACCCCCGGCCGGATCATCGCGGCTGTGCCGCATGAACATGGCCCGGTGCGCTGGGACTATTCGGGCCGGGGCAATTCGGCCGTGGGCGTGGGCGATCCGCGCCTGCCCTTTCCAGACGGCCTGTTCGACCGGGTCATTGTGCTGCATGGGCTGGAGGAGACCGGCGACC
>JBKBVT010000084.1:0-9557 GCA_046289305.1 Hyphomonas sp.
GGCGGCGGACTTCAGCCGGCCATCATCGAAGACGAAACTCTCGGAGCGTGAGCGCTCCACATACAGGTCACCGTCATCGGCGCCGGTGGCAGCCTCGGCGAGCAGGGCGGACGCGGCTTTGGTATCGAAGGGAAGGGGGGATTGGGTCATGCGTTCAACATGTGCCTGTGCGGCGGCGGCTGCAAGCCGCTTCCTTCATCCCTTCGCTCTCAGAGGCGCCAGCCACAGTGTGTCAGGCGGCAGACCGGCGAACCCTCGGCACCAGCCGCGGCCCAGTCCGGCGCGGCGGCGAAACCTTCACCCCGCCCGCAATGCTGCCAAGAATGGTCAGGGCCGCGAACAGGAAGGTCAGAACCATGAACCCGCTCGCGATATACCCGGCCAAGCCGTAATATCCTGAAGCGATCACGACCGCTGCCAGAATCAGTACCGTCATCATCACCCGCATCGCTGTCTCCTGCATCGAATACAGGATCTTCAACGCAGAAAGAGCCAGAATAGTTGCATATCCGGGCCAGAAAAATCGTGATGCGTCAGTTATTCGTCAGCTGGAAACGCGCCAGTTGCTGCTCAGTGAGGTCAAAATCAGGGTTCAGCTCCCGCGACTTCACGAAGTCGTAATAGGCGCCCTGGACATCCCCGGTCTGCTCGCGCGCGATCGCCCGGTTATAGTAAGCGGCATAGAGGTCGTTCGACTCAAGCTCGATCGCCCGTTCCAGTGACACAAGCGCGGCGCCATAATCCTGCTGCAGGATATAGGCGGCGCCCTCATTCAGCCAGGTCGCGCCTTCGTCCGGCAGGATCCGCTTGGAGGACGCATAATCGGTCAGCGCCGCGTCAAGCTTGCCCTGGCGCATACGCAGCACACCGCGATTGGTAAAGGTCGCGGCACGGTTGGTGGTGTTGAGCATTTCCTGCTCAAGCGCGCGGGTGCAGGTCGCCTCGCCGTCGGACTGACGGCCGATGGTGTATTTCGCGGCGTGAAAGCAGTCGCGGGCGAGGCCGCCACCGATGACTGTAACCTGCGCCGCTGCCGTGGGTGCGAAAGCAATGACGGCGGCGGCAAATATTACCTTGTGGACCATTGTGTCCTCCCTTTTGGCTTGTGACTGAATTATAGCACACACACGCCCCGCAGGCGAACTGCTGCGACAATTTTGAGCGCGGAAAAGGCTAGGGTTCGATGGCTGGCTGATATAGTTAGGGCCGAGAACCTAACCAAATTGGGGTTGAATCCGTGCGATATATCTTTGCCGCCCTTACTGCTGCCTTCCTCGCGGCGCCGGCCTATTCGGCCGAACCGGTCGATGGCGCACTGGGCTTCCAGCCGGCCGCCACGCGAATCGCCGAGCGTGTCCACGAGTTCCACACCGTGCTCCTGTGGATCATTGTCGGCATTACGCTCGTTGTCTCGGCCCTGCTGCTCTATGCGATGATCCGCTACAAGCAGAGCTCCAACCCGGCGCCGCGCAAGTTCAGCCACAACACCACGGTCGAAGTCGTCTGGACGGTCGTTCCGGCGCTGATCCTGGTCGGCATTGCCGGCCTGTCGTTCCCGCTCCTCTACTACAAGGATGTGACGCCGAACCTCGCCCAAATCTCCGCGACATCGCAGCAGCTGATCGCGGATGGCCGTTCGGCCCAGCACCAGGCCTATACCCGCAACCATTTCCCGGATGCGGCGGAAGAGGGCTTCGTCAACATCAAGTTCCAGGGCAACCAGTGGAACTGGACCTACACCTACATGGACCTGATCGACGACTCTGGCTTCCCTGTGGAATTCGTCGCGAACCCGCTGCACCGCGGCCGGTCGGATGACCCGACCACCGGTGTGCGCCTCCTCTCGACCGATTACCCGCTGGTGATCCCCGTCAATCGCTATGTCCGCTACTACACCGCCGCCTCGGATGTGATCCATTCCTGGACCATCCCGGCCTTTGGCATCAAGACCGATGCGATTCCCGGCCGCCTCAATGAGGGCTGGTTCCTCGTCAACCAGACCGGCACCTTCTATGGCCAGTGTTCCGAACTCTGCGGCGTCGATCACGCGTTCATGCCGATCGAAGTCCGCGTTGTGCCCCAGGCCCAATACGACCGCTGGGCCGAGCTGATGCTCGCCGGCGATTTCGACGGCGCCGTCGCCTCGGTCAGCCAGATCGCCTCGGTCGACGATACCCGCCTAGCCTCCAACTAGTTTCCGCAAGAAAGTTCCGTCCCCATGCCTATGGATCAAGTCGCCCTCGATCACGGCCATGCCCATGATCACAAGCCCGGCTTTTTTACCCGCTGGTTCTTCTCCACGAACCACAAGGATATCGGCACGCTCTACCTCGTCTTCGCGCTGGTCGCGGGCGTTGTCGGCTATTCGCTGTCGGGCCTGATCCGCTGGGAACTGGCCGAGCCGGGCATTGGCCCGATGCTGTGGATCCAGACGACCTTCTTCGGCATGGAAGGCGATGCGGCCCTGACCGCCGCCAAGCACTTCTACAACGTCGTGATTACCTATCACGGCCTGATCATGATCTTCTTCATGGTCATGCCCGCCCTGATCGGCGGCTTCGGCAACTGGTTCGTGCCGCTGATGATCGGCGCGCCTGACATGGCCTTCCCGCGCATGAACAACATCTCCTTCTGGCTGACGGTGGCGGCCTTCATCCTCGCCGTCCTGTCGATGGTCGTGCCCGGCAACTCCGCCGGTGCAGGCTTCGGCGGCGGCTGGACGCTGTATCCCCCGCTCTCCGGCGCCACCGGCCACCCCGGCCCGGCGATGGACCTGTTGATCCTGTCGCTGCACACCGCCGGCATCGCCTCGATCCTCGGCGCGATCAATTTCATCGTCACCATCCTCAACATGCGCGCCCCCGGCATGACCATCCACAAGATGCCGCTGTTCGCCTGGTCGATGCTGATCACCGCCGTGCTGCTCCTGCTGGCACTGCCCGTGCTCGCCGGCGCGCTCACCATGCTGCTGACCGACCGTAACTTCGGCTCGCAATTCTTCGTGCCCGGCGGCGGCGGTGACCCGGTCATGTTCCAGCACCTGTTCTGGTTCTTCGGCCACCCTGAAGTCTACATCATGATCCTGCCGGCCTTCGGCATCATCAGCCACATCGTCTCGACCTTCTCGAAGAAGCCAATTTTTGGCTATCTCGGCATGGCCTATGCGATGGTCTCGATCGGTGTCATCGGCTTCGTCGTGTGGGCCCACCACATGTACACCGTCGGCATGAACGTCGACCTCAAAGCCTACTTCGTCGCTGCCACCATGGTCATCGCGGTGCCCACCGGCATCAAGATCTTCTCCTGGATCGCGACCATGTGGGGCGGCTCGATCGACTTCAAACTCCCGATGCTCTGGGCCATCGGCTTCATCTTCCTGTTCACTGTCGGCGGTGTCACAGGTGTGGTGCTGGCGAACGCCGGTGTCGACCATGCCCTGCACGACACCTACTATGTCGTCGCGCACTTCCACTATGTGCTGTCACTCGGCGCCGTGTTCGGCCTGTTCGCGGGCTGGTACTACTGGTTCGAGAAGATGTTCGGCGTGAAGTATAACAGCGTGCTCGGCGGCCTGCATTTCTGGCTGATGTTCATCGGTTCGAACGTGCTGTTCTTCCCGCAGCACTTCCTCGGCCTGCAGGGCATGCCGCGCCGCTATATCGACTATGCCGACGGCTTCTCGACCTGGCATTACGTGTCCTCGGTCGGCTATGCCATCACGCTCGTCGCGACGCTGATCTTCTTCGTCTCGCTGGCCGAAGCCGCCATCCGCCGCCGCAAGGCAACCGTAGACGCCAAAGGCCATGGCAACCCCTGGGGCGAAGGCGCCACCACGCTGGAATGGACCCTGTCCTCCCCGCCGCCTTTCCACCAGTATAACGAATTGCCTGTCGTCACCGCCAAAGGCGGCCACTAAGCGCCTCACCTCCCATCGCTAACGCGATGGGCCCCTCCTCTCCCGCTGGGCGGGAGAGGGGTTCAGAGGACGCCCCCTGCCTAACCCCTCTCCCATAAAATGGGAGAGGAGGGGCCCGCGCCCAAAGGGCGTGGGATGTGAGGGCTCTACCCCGGCGAAGTAATTCTGAGGCGCCATCGAAGGAATTAGCCGCTATAAGCCCGACATGACCGACACGCCCGCCACCCCCCTCAAGCGCCCCGCAACAGCGGTGGACTATGTGAACCTGATGAAGCCCCGCATCATGATGCTGGTGGTGTTCACGGCTGTGGCGGGTCTGGCGGCCGCTACCGGCATGACCGGCATCGCCATGCACCCCGTCATGGCAGCAATTGCCGTGCTTGCCGTCGCGCTCGGTTCCGGCGCGGCCGGCGCCATCAATATGTGGTACGACGCCGATATCGACGCCGTGATGAGCCGCACAGCCACGCGCCCAATCCCCTCCGGCGCCGTCCCGCGCGATGAGGCGCTGGCGCTCGGCCTCATCATGTCCGGCGTTTCGGTTATGCTGATGTGGCTCGCGTCCAACTGGCTCGCAGCCGGCCTGCTGGCGCTCTCGATTGCCTATTATGGCTGGTTCTACACGATGGTGCTGAAGCGCCGCACGGCGCAGAACATTGTCATCGGCGGCGCAGCCGGCGCCTTCCCGCCGGTCATCGGCTGGGCGGCCGTCACCGGCAACACGCCGCTCGATGCCTGGATCCTGTTCGCCATCATCTTCTTCTGGACGCCCCCGCATTTCTGGGCGCTGTCGCTGCTGGCGCATAAAGAATACGCCAAGGTCTCGGTGCCGATGCTGCCCGTCACGCACGGCGCCAAGGCCACCCGGCTGCAGATCCTGCTCTATACGGTCGTGCTGGTCGCCGTCTCGCTGACGCCGCTCACCACCGGTCTTGGCGGCTGGATTTACGGTGTCGCCGCGAGCCTCCTCGGCGCCGGGTTCCTCGTTTATGCGGTCCGCCTGATCCGCTCGCGCGCCGGTGACACAGACGCGCAGGGCGTGGACATGAAGCTCGCAAAAGCTACCTTCATCTACTCGATCGCCTATCTTTTCGCCCTGTTCGGCGTGGTGCTCGTCGAGCATGCCGCAGGGCTGCATTTCCCGCTGACAGGAGGCTGACATGAGCGACGCCCCGGACCCCGCCGCCATCCAGATGACCCCGGAACAGGTTTCCGCCCGCAAGCGCCGCAATATGTGGCTTGGCTTCGCGCTGGCCGGTTTCGTCGTCCTGGTCATGCTGACCACCATCATTCGCCTGACGACCGGCGACGGCGTTTCGGTGCGTATGTAATGGCCGTGTCGAACGCCCGAATCGCGCTCATCGGTGCTGGATTTGCCGGTGCCATGCTGGCCGTGACCTTTGCCGCCGAACCGCTCTACAGCGCCTTCTGCGAAGTCACCGGTTTCGGCGGCACGACCCGCGTGGCTACCTCAGCGCCGAGCCAGATGCTCGAAGAAACCGTCCAGGTCCGCTTCGACGCCAATGTCGCCGATACGCCGCTGACCTTCCGCGCCCTGCAGGGCCCGCAGACCGTCCACATCGGCCAGCACGGCCTTGCCTTTTATGAGGTGACGAACCCGACCGCCCGCGAAGTGCGCGTTATCGCCACCTATAACGTCACCCCCCACATGGCGGGTCCGTATTTCAACAAGCTGGAATGCTTCTGCTTTTCCGAGCGCGTGATCGGCCCCGGCGAAACCCGCAAGCTGCCGGTGGTCTATTTCATCTCGCCCGACATGGTCGAGGACCGGATCGTGCGAAACATCGAGACGATCACCCTCAGCTACACGTTCTTCAACAGCGCGGACTATCAGGGGCCTCGCAATGAAGTCGCCGACAGGGGTGCGGCAAATCCGGCCACGCCGGGCTGAAACAGTTGCCTGATCCGGCGCGCTGGCGATAAAGAGCGAATAGTTTTGGATACGATTCCGGAGGGGATTGAAATAAGATGGCCGGCGATGACGTCAAACACGATTATCATCTGGTAAACCCCTCGCCATGGCCGTTGCTCGGCTCGCTGGCGGTGACCGTCCTGGCAATTGGCGGCGTGGTTTACATGAAGGGCCTGTTCGGGATTCCCGAAGGCAGCTGGTGGCTGCTGGCCATCGGCTTCGCCATGGTCCTCTGGGTCATGTTCGGCTGGTGGGCCACCGTCGTGAAGGAAGGCCGCACGGGCGATCATACGCCGGTGGTCGAGATCGGACTGCGCTACGGGATGATCCTGTTCATCGCCTCCGAAGTCATGTTCTTCGTGGCCTGGTTCTGGAGCTTCTTCGAATTCTCAATCTTCTGGGACGCCCGCGTCGGCCCGACCTGGGATGCGGCCAACGCCCTGTTCGCCGACAATCTCGACCGGTTCCGCCAATGGCCGCCGGCCGGTGTCGAGACGTTCGACCCCTTCCACCTGCCGCTGATGAACACGCTGGTGCTGCTCCTGTCCGGCACGACCGTGACCTGGGCTCACCATGCGCTGCAGCACGGCGACATGAAGGGCGCGAAGCTCGGCCTGATCTTCACGATCCTGCTCGGCCTCGGCTTCTCCGCGCTTCAGGTGCTGGAATACTCCCATGCCGGCTTCAGCTATGACGGCACGCTGTATGGCTCGGCCTTCTTCATGGCTACCGGCTTCCACGGCGTCCACGTCGTCATCGGCACGATCTTCCTCGCCGTCTGCCTGTTCCGCATGTATGCGGGCAATCTGACGCCGAAGAAGCATCTCGGCTTCGAATTTGCCGCCTGGTACTGGCATTTCGTGGACGTGGTGTGGCTGTTCCTGTTCGCCTTCGTCTATGTCGTGCCGCACCTTGTCTATGGCAGAGGCGGCTGACGGCGGCTGACCCGAGTTTCTTTCCTGGCCCGCCGGTGCAAACGCCCCGGCGGGCCAAGTGTTTGAGAGGCTGACTTCGCGATGCATTTCCGCCCCCTTCCGCTGATGACGGCGATCACGCTGGTCACCTTCGTGATCCTGATCCTGTTCGGGAACTGGCAGTGGAGCCGCTATGCCGAGAAGATGGCGGCGCAGGGCGAGACGCCGGACTGGGCGGAGATCACAGGCGAGACGCTGCCCGGCACGGAGCTGCGCGTCTATGCCTATACCGATGGCCGCGCCGCCTGGCGTGTCGTCACCGGCTTCGATACCGGCGAGGGCATCCTCTTCCTGCCGCGCGAGATCCATTTCACCGTCGAGCCGCCTGCGAACCCCGCCGAGGGCCAGATGCTGGCGGCGCCGGAACAGCTCTCGCTGCGTGGCCTCTGGTATCCGCCGCAGCGGCGCAATGCCTTCACCGCGGCGGACGATACCGAGGCGGGGCTGTACTACCTGCTCGCTCCTGAGCGCCTCGCCGGCGCGCTGCCTGCCAGTGACCGCGACCGTGTCCTGCCGCTGGTGTTCGAGCCGGAAACGCTGGCGCTCGGCGGCACGGCGTCCACCGTCGCAAACCCCTTCCTCAGCCGCGGGGACGCGGACCGTCTGCCCCCGGAACGGCATTTTGGCTATGCGATCACCTGGTGGGGCCTCGCCATCGCGCTGATCGGTGTGTATCTGGCGTTCCACTACCAGCGCGGGCGACTGCGCTTCCGGCGGAAGGAGCCTTAGGTGAAATATATCTCGACGCGGGGCCGGGCGGAGCCTGTGGATTTCGCCGGCGCCTGTCTCGCAGGGCTCGCGCCCGATGGCGGCCTGTATGTGCCGAAAAGCTGGCCGCAGATCGCGCCCGCCCAGCCGGGTGAGCCCTATGCCGAAACCGCCGCGCGCATCCTCTCCGCCTTTGCGGGCGAGGCGATCCCCGGCGATGTCATGCGCCGCCTGTGTGAGACGGCCTATGGCCGCTTCGCCCACCAGTCCGTCGCGCCGCTGACCCAGGCAGGGCCGGGGCTGTGGCTGATGGAACTGCATCACGGGCCGACGCTGGCCTTCAAGGATGTGGCGATGCAGATCATCGGCCAGATCTATGACTATCTCCTCGGCCTCTCCGGCCAGCGCATGACCGTCACCTGCGCCACCTCCGGCGACACCGGCGGCGCGGCAGCTGCGGCTTTTGCGGGCTCGGAAAGCGTCCGCCTCGTGATCCTGCATCCGGAAGGCCGGGTCTCGCCCGTCCAGCGCCTCTTCATGACGACCACCGGTCATGCCAATGTTCTCAACATCGCGGTCGATGGCGACTTCGATGACTGCCAGTCGATGATCAAGGCGATGTTCGCGGACAAGGCCTTTGCCGGCCAGATCGGGCTCTCCGGCGTAAACTCCATCAACTGGGCGCGCATCGCGGCGCAGGCGGTCTACTATGCCACCGCCAGCGCGCAGCTTGGCCACCGCCCGCTGCGCTTCGTGGTGCCGAGCGGAAACATGGGCGACGCGCTGGCGGGCTATGTCGCCGCCCGCTGCGGGCTCTTGCCCGGCGGCCTCGAAATCCGCTGCGCGGTGAATGAAAACGACACGCTCGCCCGCCTGTTCAACACCGGCCGGATGACCCGCACCGCCGCCGTCGCGACGCCGAGCCCGGCGATGGACATCGCCGTCCCGTCGAATTTCGAGCGGCTGTTGTTCGAGGTGACCGGCCGCGACCCGGAGGCGGTGCGCCGGACCTATGAGACCTATGCCCAGGCCGGCGAGGCGGAGCTGCCCGAAGCCGCCCGCTCGCGGCTCTCCTGCACGGGCCTCTCGGCCGCCTCGGTCAGCAATGCCGACACGCTCGCCGAGATGCAGCGGTTCCGAGCCGAGACGGGCTGGCTGATCTGTCCGCACACGGCGGTCGGTACGCTGGAAGCCCGCCGCTGGGCGCCGACCCAGGCGGAGGCGACCGTCGTGCTGGCGACTGCGGCGGCGGCGAAGTTTCCCGAGACGGTCATCGAAGCGACCGGCGAGGATGCGCCGCTGCCATCGCGCTGCGCAGGCCTTGCAGCGCGCGGGGAAGTGTTCGAGCGTCTCGCCGCAGACCCGGCCGGGGTGCGCGCGCGCATCGCCGCCTTCGCCGGCTGACGGAGGCCGCGCCGATGATCCACATCCCGCCCGACACCGTCATCCCGGCCGGGCGGGTCATGCTCATGGCCGCGCGCAAGAGCGACTATGCCGAATGGGCGGAGCTGCGCCGGGAGAGCCGCGACTGGCTGGAACCCTGGGAGCCGCGCTGGCCGCAGGACGCCCTCAGCCGCCGCGACTGGTACCGGCGGGTGACCGCCTGGAGCCAGGCCTGGAAAGCCGGCACGGGCTATGTCTTCCTGATCCGCCGGATGTCCGACAACCAGCTGCTGGGCGGGGCCTCGCTGACCCAGGTACGGCCCTGGCCGGCCAATTCTGCGTCATTGGGATATTGGATCGGCGCGCCCTATGCCGGGCAGGGTTATATGCAGGAAGCGGTGAAGACGCTGTGCGACTGGGCCTTTCCGGCGCTGCGCCTGGTGCGCATCGAGGCCGGCATCGTGCCGGGCAATGCCCGCTCTCGCCGGGTGCTGGAAGCGGCAGGTTTTGCCGAGGAAGGCCGGGCGACTGCTTATCTCGAGATCGCCGGCCAGCGCGCAGACCACATTCTTTTCGCTCTCGTCAGCCCGGACTTTCGCCGCTAGGACTTGCAGCGATGTCTAAAGCGATCCCGAAAGACCCT
>JBKBVT010000085.1:0-1999 GCA_046289305.1 Hyphomonas sp.
AGTCCATACACGCTGGCCCTCCTCATCGGCATGAGCGTGACAGACTGTTCGCAGAAGGCGATTGCCAATCTCGGAATGGACGAGGTGAAGTTCACAGCGCCCGTTTTTGCCGGCGACACGATCTATGGCGAGAGCGAAGTCCTGGCCAAGCGCGAGAGCCAGAGTCGGCCCGGCCAGGGTATCGTGACGATTGTCACCCGCGGCTTCAATCAGGATGGCACTCAGGTCTGCACCTTCAAGCGCAACATGCTGATCCCGTCGCGCGGCAACGCTGTCGAGGACAAAGTCGGCAACTACTGATCCCGAAAATTTCAGGAGCCCCCCATGGCAGACACGACCTACCTCACCGAAGAAGACGAGCGACAGATTCTCGACAGTATCGGAAAATGGATCGAGAAGAAGGTTGCGCCCGTTGCAATGCGGCTGGAGCATGACAATGAGTGGCCTGCCGACCTTGTTGCGGACATGGCAGAACTCGGCCTGTTTGGCGCTTTGATTGATCCGGAATATGGCGGCCTTGGCCTGTCCGCGACGACCTATACCCGCATTGTCAGCATGATTGCTGAAGAGTGGATGAGCCTCACAGGTATCTTCAACTCGCACCTGATGATGGCGTTGGTGGTGCAGAAGTTCGGCACCGATCGCCAGAAGGAATACTGGTTGCCGAAGTTCGCCACCGGCGAACTTCGCGGCGCGCTCGGACTGACGGAGCCGGATGCGGGCACCGATCTTCAGGGCATACGGACCGACGCACGCCGCAAGGGCGACAAATACATCGTCAACGGAACAAAGACCTGGATTTCAAATGCCATAGAGGGGCATTGCGTTGCCCTGCTGGTCAAGACGGATCCGGACGCACAGCCCCGGTACAAGGGCATGTCGATCCTCATCACGCCGAAGATCGACCCCGAAACCCGCACGCCGCTGCCCGGCATCCGGAATGGCCGCAAGCTCGAGAAACTCGGCTACAAAGGCATCGACTCGGGCGAGTTCATCTTCGAGGATTATGAGTGCGACGCCGATCTCTGCCTCGTGGGCGGCAAGGAGGGTGAAGGTTTCTTCATGGCAACCGGCGGCCTCGAGATCGGCCGGATCAACATCGCCGCGCGGTCAGTCGGCATTGCCCGGCGCGCTCTGAAGGAAAGCGTCAAATACGCCCAGATCCGCAAGACCATGGGCAAGCCGATCTGTGAACATCAGGCGATCCAGCTGAAACTCGGAGACATGGCGGCGAAGACCCGCGCGGCAGAACTCCTTGTGCAGGATGCGGCCGCAGCCTTTGACCGGGGTGAGCGGGTCGATATGGAAGCGGGTATGGCCAAATATTTCGCCTCTGAGACCGCCGTTGAAGTCGCGACGGAAGCGATGCGCATTCATGGGGGCTACGGCTATTCCAAGGAATACGTGATCGAGCGGCTTTACCGCGACGCGCCCCTGATGTGCATCGGCGAGGGTACCAATGAGATGCAGCGGATCATCATTTCCAAGCAACTTGTGAAGCGCAATCCGGCATGACCGGGCTACTCGAGGGCATCCGGATCCTGTCTGTCGAGCAGTACGGCGCAGGGCCGTACGGAACTCAGCTTCTCGCGGATCTCGGCGCAGAGGTGATCAAGATCGAGGACAGCGCGAGAGGCGGTGACGTCTCCCGCTCAGTCGGCCCCTACTTTCTGGGCGAAGGCGATTCGGATTTTTTCCAGACCTTCTCGAAAGGCAAGAAGTCGGTCAGTCTCGACCTCAAAAGCAAGGATGGCCGGGCTCTGTTTGACCGTCTCGCCGCGACGGCGGACGCGGTAGCCAACAATCTGCGCGGGGATCAGCCCGCGAAGCTGGGACTTGATTATCCCGCGCTGAAATCCATTAATTCGAAAATCGTCTGTGCGCACCTGTCAGCTTACGGCCGGGATAACTCGCGGGCCGGATGGCCAGGCTACGACTATCTGATGCAGGCCGAGGCTGGCTTCATGATGGCCACCGGCGAACCGGAGGGCCCACCTGT
>JBKBVT010000085.1:2009-9381 GCA_046289305.1 Hyphomonas sp.
GACTTTCACAGCGGCAGCCACCTTGCCACCGCGATTCTTGCCGGCATCCTTGGCGCTCAGCGAACCGGTTCGGGATGCGATGTGGACGTCACGCTGTTCGACACCGCGCTCCACCAGCTTTCCTACCCTGCGACCTGGTATCTGAACCGAAATCATGACATGCAGCGTCTTCCGCGCGGCGCCCATCCGTCCATTGCGCCCAGCCAGCTCGTAAAGACGAAAGACGGCTGGGGTCTGCTGATGTGCCAGACACCAAAATTCTGGGAGTTGTTCTGCGATCTCACAGGCGCAGGCCAGCTGAAAGCCGATCCGCGTTTTTCCGCGAACGCTGACCGGCACCGAAACCTTGCCGAGCTGACCGAGATCATAGACCGGATACTCAGTGAGCGTACCAGCGCCGAATGGGTCAATCATTTTGCCGGCGAAGTTCCATTCGCTCCCGTGCTCGACATCCCCGGCGCTCTGGACAATCCGTATCTGGCCGAAACGGAAATGATCGAGACAGTCAATCACCCCGAACTGGAACAGGGTCTGCGCACGCTTGCTTCTCCGTTCCGCGTCAATGGCCGCCGTCCGGTATCTTCACGGGGGCCCAGGCTGGGCGAACAGACGGATGGCCTGTCGGAGGTTCGGACGCCGTCAGCCCCGGTAACTGATTGAAGACAATGAGGCTCGTCACGCCATGAAATCCAGGGAACCGGACGACCATGTTCAGCCGCCGCCGGAAACCGCGCAGAGCCGTTTTCCGGCCCATCTGGCCCATCGGGGCGTGTGGGAAGGTACTTACCGGTATATTGCCGCTGATGGCACGGAGGAAGGCCGCTTCCGTTCCCGCGTCACCTGCGACTTTCCCGGGACGGACGACGTCTTCTATCGGCAGACGACGGAGCTCTGGGCTGAAGATGGGACCTACAGCAACGCGAGCTTTGAGGGTGTCGATCGGGGTGATCATTTACATTATGACACGGCGACTTTTCATGGGCGAAGCTGGGAGACCGGTCGCGGCCACTTGATGCTGGATCTTGTGAGGAAAGACGAGCCCGGCGCCAGCTTTGTCGAAGTCATAATCCTGGGCGAGGGCGGCAAACATCGCGCACGCACATGGCACTGGTTCAGGGATGGCCAGCTCTTTCGCCGCACACTCTGCGAAGAAACGCGTGCATTGTAGAATGTTCCGGCCGCACCAGACCCCATTTTGCCTTTCACAACGACCAGGCCCTGGCAGCAAGCTGACAGCACGTTGCAACCGCCGTGCGCCGGCTGATTTACGGGCGCAGAAGACACCTGAAACGGCGATCATTATTTGATATATCAAATAATCTGCTTCCAGCGCGAAAAGCGGTTTTCGCCTGCCGGGTCATCATGATACAGGCTGCATATGTCCGGACAAACTTCGACAAATCTGCAGACGCAAGGTCCTCTGGTCTTGCAATTGTCCGGACGGTTGAAAGCGCCTGTTTCGGACGCTGACCGCATGCGCGCAGGTCTGCACCTGATGGACTGGGCAGGCTGCGCTGTTGCAGGCCGCACTGAGCCGGCAGGCCGAATCCTTCTGGACCAGATGGAGCAGGGTGCCGGAGGTCGCGCTTTTGCCTGGGGCGGCCTCGGCAATATTCTGGAAATGGACGATGTCGATAAGCAGGCATTGCTCCATCCCGGCCCCTCAATCATGGCCGCAGCCCTGGCAACTTCGATCGAACACGGTGCGTGCGGCGACGAGGTCCTGGACGCGGTCGTCCGCGGTTATGAGGCGACCATCCGGCTCGGCCGGGCAGTCGGGCGCGATCATTACGCACTCTGGCATAGTACGGGCACGTGCAGCGCGATCGGCGCAGCAGCGGCATGCGCGAGCCTGCTCAGGCTTGATACGGAAACCACCGCCCAGGCCCTCGCCCTCGCCGTCAGCCAGTCGGCCGGGCTGTGGCAGACGCGGCAAGAGCCTCAGAGCATGGGCAAGCAGTTGCACTGCAGCGTTGCCGCTCGCGCCGGACTGGATGCGGCCCGCCTTGCCGCCGCCGGTTTCAGGGGGCCGCTGTCAATCCTCGAAGGGCCGCAGGGCTTTTTCGCTGCCATGTGTCCGGGCGCAGATCCGGCTTCAGTCATGGCGGAAGCCGCGGGGTGGCGTATTCACGAGGTCAGCTTCAAGCCCTGGCCGGCCTGTCGTCATGCGCATGCGGCAATCGATGCTGCGCTCGTCCTCAGGGCGACGCCTGACTTATTTGAGAACGGCGGAGACGTCATTGTTGAAACCTACCGCGACGCGCTCGTCTTCTGCGACAAGCCCGATCCGGAAACCGTGATCGAAGCGAAATTTTCACTGCAGCATTCAGTGGCGGTGACTCTGTTGCGGGGGGCCCCGGCGCTGGAAGATTTCAGCCTTGCCGCAATCGCCGATGATCAGATCGTTGCGCTGCGCCGGCGCGTCAAGCTGGTACAATCCAATGCGTTTGATGCGCGTTATCCTTCCCGCTTTGGCGCATCGGTGCGCATTGGCGCGCACGTCGCAGATATGCCTGATGCGCTTGGCGATCCCGAGAACCCGGTGAGCAACGCCCGGCTGCGCGACAAGACAAGATCGCTGATGACGGCCGGCGGCCTCAGCCCCGAAGAGGCGGAAAGCCTTATCAAGGATAGCTGTATCGCTTCGACCGGGTTTCTCGAGCGCGTCCGGTTGGTGCTTGCATGACCGGCGCTGCGGAAGCCTTTGTCGGCCACGCACTTGGCCTGCAGTGGGACGCCATGCCGGCTGGAGCACAGGCCGCTGTCAAAACCTTCCTTCTCGACAGTCTGGGCGTCGGCATAGCAGGCGCGGCGGCTCCCCTGACGGCGCAGGTCCGACAGGTGGCCAAGGGTTGGGGAGGGTCCGGGCCAGCACATGTGTGGGGAAAGGGCGGTTTGCGCACGACACCTGCAAACGCCGCCTTCATCAACGGTTTCCAGATTCACTGTCAGGAGTTCGACTGCGTCCATGAGGCGGCTGTGGTGCATCCGATGGCAACGATCCTCGCAGCGCTCATGGCGACGACCGAAGCGCTGGGTGAAGTCCCCGGCGCCGAGCTTGGCGCTGCCCTGGCGGCGTCAGTCGATGTCGCGGCAGGGCTGGGCGTGGCTGCCCGCACGCCGCTGAAATTCTTCCGCCCGGCGACAGCCGGTATTTTTGGCGCGGCGCTCGGCTGCGCCAGGCTGCGGGGCTTCACGCAGGCGCAGGCACTCAATGCGCTTGGCTACGCGCTTTCTTTTGCTTCAGGCACGATGCAGGCGCATTCTGAAGGCAAGCCGGCCCTCCCTGTTCAGATTGCCAACGCAGCGCGCGGCGCTGTCATGGCCTGCGACCTTGCAGAAGCTGGAATGGAAGCAGCACAGGACAGTCTCGAAGGGCCGTTCGGTTACCTGTCCCTGTTCGAGGACGAAGTTGATCTGGCCCCGGTCATTGCGTCGATCGGGAAGGTGTTCCGTATCACTGAAGTCAGCCACAAGCCTTTCCCGACCGGCCGCGCCGCACAGGGCGGCATCGTTCTCGCTCAAAAAGCCTGTTCATCAGGTATCCGTCCTGACCAGATCACCTCGGCGACGCTGACCGCGCCGCCTTTGATCAGGCGTCTCGTGGGTCGTCCGGCTAAGGACGGGATGACGGCAAGCTATGCCCGCCTGTGTTTTCAGTACTCTGGCGCGCTGGCGCTGTCCGGCGACCGGGTTGGGTTGAAGGATTTCACGACTGAAGCGCTTGCGCGTGAGGATTTGGCTGCCCTCGCCCGCAGGATAGACGTGGTCGAAGACGGCCAGACCGCCCCGGCGGCGTTCACGCCGCAGACGCTCACACTGCGCCTTAGATCGGGTGACACGCGGGAATTTTCGACTGCGATACTGTTCGGATCGCCTGCGGACCCGCTCAGTGCGGCACAGAATGAAGCAAAATTCCGGGAGTGTGTCGCTTTCGGGTTCAACGAACCGAAGACAGAGATCGGGGCAGCCATCATTGCGGCTGTAGCCGATCTCGAAAAACTTGAACACGCCGGGCAGATATCCCGCCTTGCGGCGGGCATTATGGAGTAATCCGATGACGGATGGACACAATACATACTTCAATTCGGTCGACTGGGCCAGAATGCAGGAAGACCATCCCGTGGGGGATGCTTTCATTGCCTTCGCTAAAAAGAGCCGTGATGAAATCCGGGCGCATCAGGAGCGCCTGTTCGAACGTTTGGTCAAACGGGCCTGGACAACTGGATTCTACCAGCATCTCTGGGGCAAGGCGGGGATAGAGCCGGGCGACATAAAAGGGCTTGAAACGCTTCCGTCTCTGCCGAGCTTTGACAAGAGCGACATCATGGACTCCATTGCCCGCAACCCGCCGCTGGGGGATTTCGCGGGTTTTGAAGGGTACGGTGCGGGCACGAGGCCGCCGGTCATTCTGCATACGACCTCGGGAACAACCGGCACGCCCCAGGTGCTGTTGTTCGGGGCCAAGTCACGCGAAACCCAGAACCTGCTACTGGGCCGGCTTTACCGGTTCCAGGGGCTAAGGCCGGATGATGTCATTCACTCCGTATACGGTCACGGCATGATCAATGGCGGGCATTATGTGCGCGAGGCAGTAACCCATTGGACCAGCGCACTGTTTCTTTCGGCGGGCACCGGCGTCGAGACGCCATCGGTCAAGCAGGTGGCCCTGATGCGGGATTTCGGTGCGACCGTGATTGTGGGCTTCGCTGACTATATCAAGAAGCTTGCCCGTGTGGCGGCCGAGCAGGGCATTGACCCCGTCAGGGACCTGAAGATCCGGATGATCTCGGGCCATCTCGGACGGGAGGACAAGGAAACCCTCTCTGCTGCCTGGGGCGGCGCAGACTGTTTCGACTGGTACGGGGTCGGCGATACAGGCTGCATTGCCGGCGAAGGACCCGACCGGGACGGTCTTTATGTCATGGAAGACGCGCAATATCTTGAGATCGGCGATATCGAGACAGGTAAGCCCGTGGCGGAAGGCGCTGAAGGTGACATGATATGCACCTGTCTTTACAAGGATGATATCTATCCGATCATCCGCTTCAACACACATGATGTGACCCGTGTGAAGCGAGGTCAATCCGCGCTTGGGATCAATTTCCAGAGGATCGAGGGCTTCCTCGGCCGCTCGGACAATATGGTGAAGATCCGCGGCATCAACATCTTCCCGCAGGCCATGGGGCCGATCCTTGAGGAAGACGCCGCCTTTGCCGGTGAGTTCATCTGCAAGGCGGTGCGCGACGAATCCGGGCGGGACGAGTTTATTGTCGCCGCCGAAGTGACTGGCGCGGCAGATGAGGCCGTTGCCGGGCGCCTGAGCACATTGCTGAAACAGAAGCTCGGCATTGATGTGGGGGTCGAACTTGTTGCCCCTGGCGCTCTGGCGGCGCTGACGCAGACCGAAGTGCGTCAGAAGCCGATCCGCCTGATCGACGAGCGCTTCAAATGACCCCGATGGCGCGGTTTCAATATTATGCGGAGCGGATCGCCCGGCACAATGGCGCGCTTAACGCCTATCTGCATCTGCGCCTTGAGGCGGCGAGACGCGAAGCTGAGGCGGCTGAAGCGCGTTACAACGCTGGCCGGCCCCTGTCGGCGATTGATGGCTGGTGCGTGGCAGTGAAGGCAAATATTGCCGTTCAGGGAATGCCGCACCATGCGGGCATATCCGCCTATCGCGATATAGTCGCTGAGGACGACGCGGAGGTGATCGAGCGGCTTAAGGCAGGCGGCGCGGTCATTCTTGGAATCGTAAACATGCATGAAGGCGCGCTCGGGGCGACCACCGACAACGCGTTCTTTGGCCGGACATACAATCCCTGGAGGGAAGGGTTCACGCCGGGCGGGTCGTCTGGCGGTTCCGGTGCAGCGGTGGCCGCCGGGCTGTGCGATTTCGCGCTCGGTTCAGATACAATGGGGTCGGTGCGCATACCGTCAGCCTATTGCGGTGTTCAGGGGATCAAGCCCGGGCCGGACCTTGTTCCCAATGACGGCGTGCTTGCGCTTTCACACACGCTGGACACGGTGGGGCCGCATGCCCGGAGTATCTCGGCCCTGCGCGCCGCGCTCGCTGTGATGACCGGCAGGGAAATGCCGGCTCTCGGAACCGAGTTGAACGGACTCCGTATTGCGATCTGGGACGGTGCTGGCCGGGTCGGCATGGAAGCCGCCGTCGAGGACGGGCTCGCCGTGGCAGCAGCAAAGATTGAAGGCGCCGGCGTAGAGGCCGGTATTGCGGAACCTTCCGGATATTTGTACGGAATGTCACGTCGTGCCGGGTTGCTTGTGTCTGAAGTCGAAGCGGGCGAGATTCACGCTGAGATGCTGTCGGTACGAGCGGAGGACTTCTCGTCCCTTTTTCGCAAGCTCATGGCCTGGGGTGCGGCCCGCCCTCCTGACGAAGTGCAGGCGGCCCATGATCATCTGCGGCAGGTCGCTCTGCGGGCTGATCAGATTTTCGAAACGCATGACTTCGTCATTGCCCCGGTTGCGCCACAGACAGCGTTCGATTTCGGCAATCCGGCACCGGAGAATCAGGCTGATTTTACGGCCTGGGCGAACTTTGCGGGCTTGCCGGCAGTAGCCGTCTATTGCGGCCTGAGTGCTGAAGGCTTGCCACTCTCGTTGCAGGTCATCGGCCCGGGAGGCGCGGATGCGCGCGTGCTGGATGTAGCGGAGGCACTGGAGCGATTGTTTGGTGCTCCGCCGATGCCGCCCGCTTTCAGCGATAGGTGAACCGGGCAGGGCGTTTTTCCAGGAACGCCCGGTAGCCTTCCTGAAAATCCTCATTGTTGAAACCCTCAAGGAACAGGCGCTGTGCTTCAGGCGTATCCTCCGTCCATCCGGTCTGCAGTCCCCGGATCATCTGCTTTGTCGCCCGGACGGACCATTGAGAGATTCCGGCGATCTCGCGGGCCAGGATGCGTGCAGATTCAATGGCGCTGCCTCCATCCACCAACCGGTCGATGAGTCCCAGGGACCGGGCTTCCTCCGCACCGAAGATGCGGCCTGTGAAAAGAATATCCTTTGTCGCTCCGGCCCCGATGGCAGCAAGGAGGCGCCGCGTATCCCCGGCAGGATAAACGAGGCCCAGCTTGCCCGGCGTGACCCCGAACTTCGCGTCTGCGCCTGCAATGCGAAAGTCTGCCGCCATCGCAAGGCTGACACCTCCGCCAACACAGGCGCCTTCTATTGCAGCGATGACCGGCTTGCGACTGGCTTCGATCGCATTCAGCGCGTCGGCGATGCATTGGCCGGACCTACTCGCGGCCTCCGCGGTTGCGTAGATCGTACTGAATTCGGAGATGTCGGCACCGGCTGCGAAGGCGCCGGTCCCGCCGCCATGGATGACAATCAACTTCACTTC
>JBKBVT010000086.1:0-9379 GCA_046289305.1 Hyphomonas sp.
CAGCTGAGGCGCTCGACCTTCGCCCGGCGCATGGCGACATCGGCCGCGTGCAGCACTTCCGAGATGGGGGCGTCTGGCCCAACACTTTTCGCCCATCCGATCGAAGCGCCCACCGTGACACTCCCGACCCCTGACAGGATCGGCGACGTCAGCCGGTAATGCAGCGCCAGGACCTCGCGTTCGACGGCGTGTTCGCTCACGGAACATCCGATAAGGACGGCAAATTCATCGCCGCCGATCCGGGCGGCTGCCAGCGTATTGGGATGACCGCGCAGGCGCGCGCCAATTTCCCGGAGCACTTCGTCGCCGACTGAATGGCCGTACTCGTCATTCAGGGGTTTGAACCGGTCGAGATCAATGAAGGCGACCGTGACGTAAGGGTCGGACTCAACGTGTTTCTGAACCAGTTCTTCAAATCGCCTCCGATTCGACAGGCCGGTCAGCGCATCCTCCGCGGCGAGGCGCGTGCTCTCCCGCACAAGATCGCCCAGCTCCTCCCGGATCCGAAGGTTATGCAGCGTCGACACGATCAGATAGATCACCATCGCCTGGATCGCGAAGGAAACGACCAGCTTGTGATAAGTCGTCATCAGCGGATCGAAATAGGTGCCTACAATCACCACGACGAATCCGGCGAGGATTGGCGCCGCCGTGGCAAGGGTCTGCAGGCGGCTGTTATTGTAAAGCTGCGACACGTGGATCAGGACGCCGGCCAGGATCGCTAGCCCAAGGAGCTGGTAGACTGGCCCTTCCAGCATCCAGACCACACCCATTACGGCCCAGAGCGTAGCCCCCATCAACCGGTGCACCACCAGCGCAGTCAGTCCGCCGGGCTGGAACCCGCCTTCCTCCACACTCCGGTAGGGCCAGTTGCGCTCCAGCAGCTCATCGAGGCAGACGAGAATGCCCCAGCCCAGCGCCAGCCAGACAGGCGCAATCCAGCATGTGAGCAGCGAGATCGCCGCACAGATAACGACGCGGCCCGCCCAGTCTACGCGCAGCCGCTGCGTAATATCCAGCGCAGCCTCAACTTCCGCCTCAAGCGTCCAGCCGGGACCAAGGCACCACTGTCTGATCTTATGGGAATCCGGAATCATCGGCGGAGTCTGACACAACGCCATCACTTCCCGGCTAACTTCCCCCGGCGCATTTCGCGCGCTGCTTAACTCCGCATTAAGCAGGCAAACCCCTCAGCCCGCATTGATCCGGGCGAGGCCGGCATACATGCCGATCGGGCCTAGTTCTTCCTCGATGCGGATCAGCTGGTTGTATTTGGCGATCCTGTCAGAGCGGCTGAGCGAGCCGGTCTTGATCTGCCCGCAATTGGTGGCGACGGCGAGGTCCGCAATGGTCACGTCCTCGGTCTCGCCGGAGCGGTGAGACATGACGGCGGTGTAGCCGTGCAGGTGCGCCAGTTCGACCGCGTCGAGCGTCTCGGACAGCGTACCGATCTGGTTGACCTTGATCAGGATCGAGTTGGCTGCGCCTTTCTGGAGGCCGATGGCCAGGCGGTCCGGATTGGTGACGAACAGGTCGTCGCCGACCAGCTGCACCCGGTCGCCAAGCAGTTCGGTCAACGCGACCCAGCCATCCCAGTCATCCTCGGCCATGCCGTCCTCGATCGAGAGAATCGGATACCGGTCACAGAGTGAGGCCAGATAGGCAGCGAACTCTTCGGACGAGAGCGACTTGCCCTCACCGGCCAGCTCATACTTCCCGTTCTTGTAGAATTCGGTCGAGGCGGCATCGAGGGCGAGCGCGATATCTTCGCCGGGCTTGTAGCCGGCCTTCTCGATGGATTTCATGATGAAGCCGATGGCCTCATCGGTGGAGCCGATGTTCGGGGCAAAGCCGCCCTCATCGCCGACATTGGTGTTGTGGCCGGCATCATGCAGCGTCTTCTTCAGCGCATGGAACACTTCCGCGCCCATCCGCACCGCTTCGGCGATGCTTTCGGCGCTGACCGGCATGATCATGAATTCCTGGATGTCGATCGGGTTGTCGGCATGTGCGCCGCCATTGATGATGTTCATCATCGGCGTCGGCAGGATGCGGGCATTGGCGCCGCCGATATAGCGGTAGAGCGGCATGGCGGTCGAATCGGCCGCAGCCTTGGCCATCGCCAGCGATACGCCGAGAATGGCGTTGGCGCCGAGGCGGGACTTGTTCTCCGTGCCGTCGAGATCGATCATCAGCGTGTCGATCAGGCGCTGTTCGGTCGCGTCCATGCCGACGAGCTCGTTGCAGATCTCGCCATTGACGGCCTCGATCGCCTTCAGGACGCCCTTGCCGTTATAGCGGCTCTTGTCGCCGTCGCGCTGTTCGTGGGCCTCATAGGCGCCTGTGGAGGCGCCCGAGGGCACGGCTGCGCGGCCTGTGGTGCCATCGTCGAGCGTGACATCGACCTCGATGGTCGGGTTGCCCCGGCTGTCGAGAATTTCGCGGGCATGAATGTCGATGATTTCGCTCATGGCGGGGTCCTTTTCGGCTGACACGGCGCGGAAATGAAAAGCGCCCCCTGCAAGCTGCAGGAGGCGCCGGAACCCTTATGCCGCTGCGCCAATCGGCGCAACCTGCAGGACCTAGATTTCGTCGCTGGGCTCGAGAATCTGACGGCCGCGATACACGCCGGTCTTCAGATCGACATGGTGCGGACGGCGAAGCTCGCCCGAATCCGCGTCTTCGATGTAGGTGTTCATCGCCAGACGGTCGTGCGAGCGGCGCATGCGGGTGCGCGACTTCGATTTCTTACTCTTGGGGACTGCCATGGCACTCTTCCGGAATCTGATGGGACCCGCGCCCTTGTGGACCGCGGGAAAGGGGGCCTGTTAACGCAGCCAGCCGGGGATGGCAAGCACGAAACGGCAGGATTTTCAGGTGCGATCACACTTGCGGATCATCACGGGCGCAAGCTCTTTCGTCACTCCCGGCCGGCGAAGCCGGTCTGGGAAACCCATCTCCCGCCATACTCCCTTCCACCAACGGATAAGTCCGGAGATGGGTACCCAGATGCGCTTCGCGCATCGGGCATGACGAAGGTATTGGAAATGGCGGCGCCCCCCCATAAAAATGGCCGGCCCTGAGGCCGGCCAAGGTAAGCAAGAAGGACGTCAGTGCTTCGCCCTGGCAAAATGCCGGATTGGCTCTGCGCTGACAGGCATAGTTAATATGCGAATAAGTCTGAACGATGGCGCCGGTCCGGCGTTGTATGGGGTTCAGGTTAGTCTGCCCCCGGCTCCAGGGAGGCGCCTGACGCGCGTGTGAAGATCGCTTCCAGGCTGCGCAGATTCATGCCGTTTTTCAGATAGTTGGGCGGGGTGAGGTTCACGGCCTTGATCACGCCGCGCTCGACGCGCGTGCCTTCGCCACTGTCTGCGGGCACGAGGTCGAAATCGAGGATGTTGATGCAGCCGGTGTCCTGCTCGAACCCGGCGCTCGCCCCGAGCGGCGCGCCGATGACATCGGCCAGCAGCATCCGGTTGACCACTTCATGCGCCACCACCAGCGCGCAGGCCCAGTCCGGCCGGGCCAGCAGCGCCGCCAGCGCTTCCCGGATGCGGATCAGCGCGTCGGAGAATCGTTCGCCGCCGGCGAGGAATTCCGCGCCCTCCTCACCCGCCTGTTCGAAGGTGAAGGTCATCACCGCCGCCAGATGCTCGGCCGAATGGAAGTCCATGTAGTGGCCGGAGCGCAGCTCGCCGAAGCGTTCGTCCACTTCCAGCGCCGGGGCCTTGCTGTGCGCGGCGAGCACATATTCCGCCGTCTGGCGCGTGCGCGGCAGGCCGGAGCAGAGCGCCAGATCGAAATGCACGTCCGCCAGCGCCAGCCCCGCGGCCTGCGCCTCGGCGACGCCCTGCTCGGTCAGCGTGGCCACCTTCGGGTCGCGGGCCTTGCGCACGGCTTCGGAGGTGTAATCCACGAAGCCGTGGCGCATCAGGTAGATGCGACGGCGCCCTGTGGTTCCGGGCAGCGCGCTCATCCGCGCGAAACGCCCCAGTCCTCGAGGATCTGCGCGGTGTGTTCACCGAGGCCCGGCGGGCGGCCCTGGATGGCGGGGGGCGTCTCGGAGAAACGCGGCGCCGGGGCGGGTTGCACCACGCCTTCGATCTCCACGAAGGTGCCGCGGTCGACATTGTGCCTGTAGCCCGGTGCATCGGCCATCGAGAGGACCGGCGCGTAGCAGATGTCGGTGCCCTCCATGATGGCGTTCCATTCGGCCTGGGTCTTCGTCCTGATGACGTCCATGAGCTTCTGTTTCAGCTCCGGCCATTTGGACTTGTCCATCTGGGCATCGAAGGCCGGATCGGTGAGACCCGCTTTCTCGCGCAGGATGGCGTAGAATTGCGGCTCGATGGAGCCGATGGAGACCCATTTGCCGTCGCTGGTCTCGTACGTGTCGTAGAAATGCGCGCCGCCATCGAGGAGATTGGCTTCGCGCTCATCGGTCCAGATGCCCATCGCGCGCATGCCCCAGAACATCGCCGTCAGCGAGGCGGCGCCGTCTGACATGGCGACGTCGATCACCTGCCCCTTGCCGCCATTCTTGACGCTGATGATCGCCGCCAGGAGGCCCATCGCGAGATACAGCGCGCCGCCGCCATAATCGCCGACGAGGTTCAGCGGCGGGCGCGGGCGGCCATCGCCGTCGCCCATCGCATGCAGCGCGCCGGTGATGGCGATATAGTTGAGGTCATGGCCAGCCGAATGCGCCAGCGCGCCGGTCTGGCCCCAGCCGGTCATGCGGCCATAGACGAGCTTCGGATTGCGCGCGAGGGCGACATCCGGGCCGAGGCCGTTGCGCTCCATCACGCCGGGGCGGAAACCTTCGATCAGGCCGTCGGCTTTTTCGAGCAGCTTGAGCGCGACTTCAACGTCCGCCGGATCCTTCAGATTGAGCCCGATGGAACGGCGCCCGCGCCCGACGACATCCGAGGCGCGACCCGGCCGGCCATCGCCCGGACGGTCGATGCGAATCACGTCCGCGCCCATGTCCGAGAGAAGCATGCCGCAGAACGGCCCTGGCCCGATGCCCGCAAATTCCACAATTCTGATGCCCGCGAGCGGCCCCTGAGCCATGATATTCTCCTTATCGTACAACTTCGTAATGGTCGGATTAGCGGAACCTTAAGGGTGGGGCCTGCAAAAGGAAGGGGTGCCGCGACGTCGCTCCCGGCCCTTTCAGGCGCCCCGGAATGAACGACTTTTCCTTCTACGATCCCCCTGTCGAGGTGGCGGCTTCCAGCCCGCGCCTCGAGATGATCATGACGCGTTTGCGCGCGTCGGGGCTGCGGCCCTATCCGGCCTCGAAGCTGCCGGAACTTGATGCGCCGGACCCGTTGCTGATTGATCTGGCGAGCGCGGACGACGCTTATACGGCGCTGAACACCTACGCCGCCGGCGCTGACCGCCAACTCGTTTTCCTGTGCGAGCCGGGCCATCTGGCGCCCTGCCCGGCCGGCGCGATCTGCCTGCTGCGCGATCTCGACATTCCGAGCCTGCGCAGCCGGCTGATGGCTGAGGCGCGCCGCGTCTCCCGCCAACGCGAGGCGTGCATCCGGCTGGAGACGGCCGTGGACCTTGGGGCCGAATTGCCTGGCCCGGTGGCCGCGGCTGCGCCCTCCATTCTTTATCTTGGCGACTATTCCGCGAGCTTCCTGTCGCTGCAGAAAACCCTGCGCGAGCGCGGCATCAATTTAACCGCCGCCCTCAGCCACCAGACCGCGCGCCAGCATATGGCCGGTCACCGTTTCACCGCGGCCCTTGCCGACATCACCCTGCCCGGCTCCGATGCCGGCAGCATGGCGCGCTGGATCACCGGCGCCGAGGGCCTGCGCGGCCTGCCGCTGATCGCGCTTGCGTCTGCGCAGGATGAACTGACCGAAGGCCAGCTTGCGCTGCTCGGCCATGCCAGCGTGATCCTGGATCTTGCCGGCGGCGAGGCCGGTATGGCGGACCGGATCGAAGCGGAATGCCGCCGCCTGCATAACGGCGCGCCGATGATGCCGCTGCCGGGCCTGGCGCTTGCCATGACCGACATTGTCTCCGGCCTGTTCAATCGCCGCTTCTTCGAGACGCATCTGCCGCGCCAGATGAGCATCGCCGCGCAGCAGGCCGAGCCGCTCTCCGTGCTTGTGCTGCGGCTCGACGTGTCCGAGGCGCGCTCCCGCCCGGCGCAGAAGACGACCGGCGACATCATCCTGCGCCATATCCGCGAGACCGATTGCGCGGCGCTGATCCAGCCCGGCGCGTTTGCCATCTCACTGCCCGCGACGCCCTATCGCGGCGGTGTGCGCCTGGCCGAGCGGATCGGCGAAGCGATGGAGCGGGCGGGCGCGGCCGAGCATCCGGGCCATAGCTGGCGCGTCACCGAACGGCGCAGCTATCACACCGCGCACACGCTGCTCTCGGCCAGCCTGATCGGACCCTTCGTCCGTACAAAGATTGCTGCCTGACTCGCTTGGCGGCTTCGCCTGGCGCAGCGGGCGACTACTTTGCCCCGTAAGCCCACGCTAATCCAGAGCAACGTCAAAGGATGGGCCAATCAGAACTGCCCCAAGCCCCGGCTCGTCCTTCGACTTCGCTCAGGAAGAGCCGTTCGGGAGATTGGCGCAGACCAAATACCCGATATTCTAATCTTCCGTCAGGAAGCCTTTTTTCACTGACGATGCCCATTTGTCCTGCACGGTTTCGGCCTTCCGCGCGGGCATCGCGGCGACCGCATCTGTCGAGGCGGGTGAAGCGAGGCCGCAGGCCGCTTCCAACTCGCGCAGGAAGGCTTTCGCGCCTGACAGCCGCCGCTCCGGCGCGCCGCCGAGGCCGGTGTGGACGAGTTTGGAGTCTGGCCGCAGGCGGAGCTGGTTCGGCCGTGTCCGGACGATCTCCATCAGGCGCTGGGGCTCCATCACCGTATCCGGGCGGAAGGCGAATACCGCCCCCTTCTCGCCGGCATCCAGCTTGGAGATGCCGAGCGCCTTGCATGAGACCTTGATGGCGGTGATGTCGAGGAGCTGGCGCGTTTCGTCCGGGAGCGGACCAAACCGGTCGATAAGTTCTGCCGCAAAGGCTTCGCGCTCCTGCGCCGTGGCGATATCAGACAGCCGCCGGTAAAGCGACAGGCGGACATTCAGATCATCGACATAGTTTTCGGGGATGAGGACCGCGACGCCGAGATTGATCTGCGGCGACCAGTCGTCTGCCACATCGCCCTCATCGCGCGCGCCGGCCTGCAGGGCCCGCACGGCATCTTCCAGCATCGACTGGTAGAGTTCGACGCCGACTTCCTTCACATGGCCCGATTGCTGGTCGCCGAGCAGGTTGCCCGCGCCGCGCATGTCGAGGTCATGGCTGGCCAGCTGGAAACCCGCGCCGAGCGTGTCGAGGGATTGGAGCACCTTGAGCCGCTTCTCCGCGCCTTCGGTGATGACCTTGTCCCTCGGCGTCGTAAAGTACGCATACGCACGAAGCTTCGACCGGCCCACGCGCCCGCGCAGCTGGTAGAGCTGGGCGAGGCCGAACATATCGGCTCGGTGGATGATCAGCGTGTTGGCGCGCGGAATGTCGAGCCCGCTTTCAACAATCGTGGTCGAGAGCAGCACGTCATATTTGGCTTCATAGAAGGCCGTCATGATGTCTTCGAGTTCGCTGGGCGCCATCTGGCCGTGGGCGACGATGAAGGAGACTTCCGGCACATGCGTGCGCAGGAATTCCTCCAGCCTGTCGAGATCCTGGATGCGCGGCGCGACGAAAAACGCCTGACCGCCGCGATATTTCTCGCGCAGCAATGCTTCGCGCAGCGTGACGGTGTCTTCCTCGGCGATATAGGTGCGTACGGACAAACGGTCGACCGGCGGTGTCGCGATGATCGACAGGTCGCGGATGCCGGTGAGCGCCATCTGCAACGTGCGCGGAATGGGCGTCGCCGAGAGTGTCAGCACATGCACATCGGCCTTCAGCTCCTTCAGCCGTTCCTTGTGCTTCACGCCGAAGCGCTGCTCCTCATCGACGATCATCAGGCCAAGGCGCTTGAACTCGATGCCTTTGGCGAGCAGCGCATGGGTTCCGACGACGACATCGACGCTGCCATCGGTGATGCCGGCGCGCGTCTCGGCGGCGTCGCGGGCGGTCACGAGGCGGGAGAGCTGGCGCACTTTGAGTGGCCAGCCGGCGAAGCGTTCCTCGAAGGTCTTGAAATGCTGGCGGGCGAGGAGTGTCGTCGGCGCGATCACGGCCACCTGCTTGCCGCTCATCGCCGCAACGAAGGCGGCGCGCAGGGCCACTTCGGTCTTGCCGAAGCCGACATCGCCGCAGACCAGCCGGTCCATCGGCCGGCCGGAGGAGAGGTCGCCCAGCACGTCCTCGATGGCGGACAATTGGTCCTCGGTTTCCTCATACGGGAAGCGCGCGGCGAACTCTTCATACAGGCCCTGCCCGGCGCTGACGGCTTCCGCCCGGCGCAACTGGCGTGCGGCGGCGATCTGCATCAGCTCTGCCGCCATCTCCAGGATGCGCTTCTTGGCGCGGGCCTTGCGCGTCTGCCAGCCGGTGCCGCCCAGCCGGTCGAGCTGGCCTTCGGCATCCTCGGAACCGTAGCGGCTGATCAGGTCGATATTCTCGACGGGCAGGAAGATCATGTCGCCGCCGGCATATTCCAGCTGCAGGCAGTCATGCGGCGCGCCGGTCACTTCCAGCGTCTTGAGGCCAATGTAACGGCCGACGCCGTGATCGACATGGACGACGAGGTCGCCCTGGGTCAGCGCGGTGGCATCGGTGATGAAGCTGGCGGATTTGCGCTTGCGGCGCGGGGCGGCGAGCCGGTCGCCGAGCACGTCGGCCTCGGAGATCATCGCGATGCCGGGCAGGCTGAAGCCTTCCTCGATCGGCACTTCGGCGACGGTGAAGTCGGTCTTCTTCGCCGCGTCGAGCGAATGCACCTGGGCGAGACCTTTCAGGCCATGATCGGTCAGCACATTGATCAGCCGGTCGGCGGAGCCAGTTGACCAGGCGGCGAACACAACCGGCGTGCCGGCTTTGTAGAGATCGCGCGCATGGGCGATGACGGTCTCGAAGATGTTCTGATCGGCCTTCTGCCGTTCCGGCGCAAAGTCGCGGCCGCTGATGCCGCCCATGTCGAAACTGCTGGGCGTGGCTTCGGAGGGCGAGAATTTCACGACCGCATGGGTGGCGAGGAGCTGGTCGAGTTCATCAAGCTCGAGATACAGCCGCGAAGGCGGCAGCACGCGCGCCTTCTGGATATCGCCGCCGCCGGCATCCAGCCGCGCAGCGTGATAATCCGCCGCCTGGACGAGCCGCTCATGCGCAGCCTCGCTGGCGAGATGGCTGAGCCCGATCAGCGCGCCCTCGCCGGCATAGTCGAACAGCG
>JBKBVT010000008.1:0-31555 GCA_046289305.1 Hyphomonas sp.
ACAAAAAGCGGATGGACTACAAGTTGTCTGCCGGTCGGGCACTGCGTGATCAGAGGCGACAGGGCCATCCTATAACCGTACGCGGACAAACATGGATTAGCCTTGCCCAAGGTGTTCTGACGTTTCGCAGCAAAGAGGGCGGTTCGCTGGAACGTACTTCAGTTGTGCGAGTTTAGAGTTCAAGCGCGCAACGCGCTGCGGAGATTTGTCATGAGCCAGTTGGTCGATGGTCTGCGGGCGGGGATGAGGGTGTGCGGCACACAGGTGTTCCGCGGTCCACATGTTTTCTCGAATCTTCCCATGATCCGGATCGACCTTGACTTGGGAACTCTGGAACAGTTTCCGACAGATCGGCTGCCGGGCTTTGTTGACGCCTTGATGGCTCATTTGCCCGGGCTGGAAAAACATGGATGCAGCTATGGTGTCGCTGGCGGCTTTGTGAGCCGGATGCGGCAGGGAACATGGCTCGGCCATGTTGCCGAACATATTGCGATCGAACTCCAGACACTTGTCGGCAACAGAGTAACACGCGGAAAGACCCGCTCTGTTGGGGGACAGCCTGGCCGCTATTATGTGATGTTCACTTATGTCGATGAGGCTATCGGCCTGGCTGCAGGCCGGCTCGCAATCGAACTCGTAGAAAGCCTGTTGCCAGAACATCTCAAAGGCCTGGTGGGCGCCGGCCTTGTTTCGCCAGGCAATCATCCCGGCAGTTTCGGGGCTGGACTTGAAAGCCTGAAAGCCCTGGCCGCCGAACGCGCTCTGGGACCCACGACGCGGTCGCTGGTACACGAAGCGGACCGGCGCGGTATACCGTGGGTCCGCCTCGATGAGGCGAGTCTGATCCTGCTCGGACAGGGCCGGCACCAGAAACGCATTCGTGCCAGCTGCAGCGACCTGACCTCGGCAATTGCCACCGGAATTGCTGCGGATAAAAGCCTCACGAAAGTTTTGCTCAGCCAGGCCGGACTTCCGGTTCCAAAGGGCGCCGTGGTGCGCTCAGCCCTGGAGGCCTGCGCCGCGGCGGAGCGCATCGGCTACTCCGTGGTCACGAAGCCACTTGATGGGAATCACGGCCGGGGCGTCAGCTCAGATTTATCATCCAGGGAGCAGGTTGTCTGGGGTTTCGAGCAAGCCGCCGAACACAGCCGCTCCGTCATCGTCGAGCAGTATTTTACCGGTGCAGATCACCGGATCCTCGTGATCGGAGGGGACGTGGTCGCGGTCGCCGAACGCGTGCCGGCCCAGGTCACAGGAAACGGAGCCTCATCAGTCGGCGAATTGATCAGCGCCGCCAACCTCGATCCCAGGCGCGGCAAGGGACATTGCTCGGCAATGACCTGGATCGAAATCGACGCCGTCCTGGTGAACACGCTTCAACGTGTCGGGCTTTCGCTCACAAGCGTTCCGTTCCCCGGCCAGGCCGTGCGTCTCAGGCCCACAGCCAACCTATCGACAGGCGGCGTCGCCATTGATCGCACCGAGGACATTCACCCGGAAAACGCGCTCATGGCCCAGAGGGCAGCGCGGATCGTCGGGCTCGATATCGCAGGTATTGATTTCATATGTCCTGACATTGGCCGCTCAGTCCTCGAAACCGGGGGCGGGATCATCGAGGTCAATGCTGGTCCTGGCTTCCGGATGCACCTGGAGCCTTTCCAGGGCCGTCCGCGGAACGTTGCGCGCCCGGTGCTCGAAATGCTGTTCCCGAAAGGGACTGACGGCCGGATACCGATCTTCGCCATCACCGGCACCAATGGCAAATCGACGACGGCGCGCATGCTGGGACATATCCTGCAGACCAGTGGCCTCAATGTCGGTCTGACCTCCACGACAGGCGTTTATCTCAACGACCGGCGGATCGTCAGCGGCGACTGCTCAGGCCCTCGGAGCGCCCGTCTGGTGCTGAAGGAACCTCATATGGACGCCGCCGTTCTGGAATGCGCGCGCGGCGGCATTCTGCGCGAAGGTCTCGCCTTCGACAAATGCGACATCGGCGCTGTCCTGAACGTCGCCGAGGACCATCTCGGCCTCGGCGGCGTCAATACGCTCAAAGACCTTGCGGCCGTGAAGTCCGTGGTCACCGAAGCGGTGCGCCGTGGCGGCTGGAGCATTCTCAATGCAGACAACGCGCCCACCTTTGAGATGGCCACTCATGCCCGCGGTCACATTTGTTACTTTTCACTGAAAGGGCCGGGCCAGTGGCCGGCCTTCCTCAGTGAGCATGTCGAAAAAGGCGGCCGCGCTGTTTGCCGCGAGTTTGCCTCAGGCACCGGAGATCTCGTCATCTACGAGGACAACGAAGCCATCTGTCTGATGAAGATCAGCGATATTCCAGCGACGTTCCGCGGTTGGGCCGAGTTCAATGTCGCCAACGCGCTCGCCGCTGTGGCCATGGCGCATTGCCACGGTGTGCCACTGGCCACGATCCGGGCGGCGATGGAGACATTCACGACCTCCTTCGAACAGTCGCCGGGGCGCATGAACGTGTTCGACGGAAACGGCTTCCGCACGATCCTGGATTATTGTCACAATCCGGATGGGCTGAGGGAAATCGGCAAACTTCTCGACAAGATGCGGCCGGACTATCAGCGCACCATGGGGCTGTTCGGCAGCCCGGGTGACCGGCGCGACGCCGACATCCTGGAGATGGGCGCACTGGTCGCGCGAACCTTCGACGTCATGGTCTTCCGCGAAGATAACGAGCTTCGGGGACGCGCGCCTGGGACCATTGCGGCCCTGCTGCGTCAGGGCGCGCTCTCCACCGGCTGTTCCCCGGACCGCATTCACACGGCCCTCTGCGAGACGGAAGCCATCGACCTGTTTCTCGGGATGGCGCGCGAGGGCGACTTATTGCTCATGACGGCAGATGATATCTGGGCGGCCTGGAAGACAATCACCGAGTTCGAGCCAGACACCGGCAGGGCACTCATCGGCGCGGGCGGCAAGCTGCAACTGGTGGCTAACTGATGTGGGCGCTCATTCTTCATGGCGGCGCGAAGGAAATTCCCGCCGACAAGGCTGGCGCGCATCGTGCGGGCTGCCTCCGCGCGCTCGGGGCCGGTCGTCATGCGCTGATCGGCGGCGGCTCCGCCCTCGACGCGGTCGAAGCCGCCATCCGCGAACTTGAGTCCGATCCAATATTCAATGCCGGCTTCGGTAGCGCCCTCAATATTGAGGGTGAGGTGGAAATGTGTTCGGCCATAATGGAAGGCTCGCATTTCGATATAGGGGGTGTGATTGTCATCAAGGGCGTCAATCACCCCATCAGCGTGGCACGGACCTTGTTGCTTGAAGACGAGATCCTTCTTGCGGGGGATGATGCCTGGGCGTTTGCTTTCGAACGGGGGTGTGAAACATGCGAAACGGTAGACCTCATACCTGCAGGGCAAAAACCGCGTGCAAAGGGCACGCACGATACGGTCGGGTGCGTGGCGCTGGATGAAGACGGCGTGTTGGCAGTCGGCACATCGACGGGCGGCCTTGAGGGGGCACCGGCAGGCCGGGTGGGGGACGCTCCGCAACCCGGCTGCGGCTACTATGCCGACAGCAAGATTGGGGGTGTAACTTTCTCCGGAGACGGAGAACAGATTGCGCGGAAGATGCTAGCCGCGCGGGTGATGCAGAAACTGGCCGCCGACAGTCCTGAGGCAGCGCTGCTCGCAGCGCTCTGGGAAGCCGAAGACATCGGCGGCGAAGCAGGCGGGATCGTGCTGACCCCAGACGGCCGCTTCGGATGGGAGCACACAAGTCGCGATTTCGCCGTTGCTTACCAAAGCAGCGGCATGGACAGCCCTGCCGTCTTCACCAGCCGGAAAGTGGCGCAGCTGTGACATCACACACAGCAGACACGTCGGATACTGCGCCGAAAGGCAAGCTTATCATAATCGGCGGTCATGAGGATATGGATGGAGACAGGATCATCCTGAAAGAGGTCGCCCGTTACATAACCAATGGCCGTCTCGTCCTCGCGACGATCGCGTCTCACAACCGCGAAGGATATCTCGAAGCCTATCAGGCCGCCTTCGGTAAGCTGGGCGTCGATCAGGTGACGGAGCTTTACATAGATGACCGCGAAGAGGCCCGGCATGAAGACAAGATCAATGCTCTGAGCGATGTGAATGCCATATTCTTTTCCGGCGGCGACCAGCTTCGGATCACAAGCCAGATCGGCGGTACGCCCATCTATGATCGTATCGTGCAGATCTATCACGGCGGAGGTGTCATCGCAGGCACGTCCGCCGGCGCCTCGGCGATGAGCACGACAATGCTGGTCAAGGGGCCCGATGACGCCTCGTTCAGTCCCGGCACCGTCCACATGGCGCCAGGTCTGGGCCTGCTGCAGGATGTGATCATCGACCAGCATTTTGCAGAGCGCGGCCGGATTGGCCGGCTGCTGGGCGCAGTCTCGCAGAACCCCCGGGAGCTCGGGATCGGGATCGATGAAGACACGGCAATTGTGGTCTGCGGAGACGACTTCAAGGTGATCGGGAGTGGTTCAGTGTACATCGTCGATGCGGCCTGCGTCACCTTCTCCGATGTGGCCGAGGGCACGGCAAAATGCGCGCCCTCAATTCACGATTTCAAATTGCATGTTCTGAGTGACGGCCAGAAGTTCGATCTCAAAACCCGCAGACCTTCCGCCACATAGCGGCCCAAGCTTGAAACGCCCGGGTCATTGCACGGTCAGTTCATTCGCAAAGAAATTCCAGCACTGGCTTAGAGATGGACTGTCGGACATCGGAATACCCTGCCCACGGATCGCTCTTCAGGCGTGCCATCCGCTGACGGATGTTGAGTATCGTGTAGGCATTCGCCGCCTTGACCCGCGCGAGTTCGTCCCAGCGAACCGGCGTGGCAATTGGCGCACCTGGCCGCGCCCGAAGGGAGTAGGGGCAGATCGCGGTTGCGCCACGCTCATTGCGCAGCCAGTCGATGAATATCTTTCCCGCCCGCTTCTTCTTCGACATTTCGGAGACGTAGTGCTCCGGCTTCGCGGCGGCCATCTTGCGGGCCAGGCCGTGCGCTGCGGATTTGACATCGCTCCAGTCACGCCGCCGTTCGAGCGGGGCCACCACATGTATACCCTTGCCGCCTGTCAGAAGCGCGAAGGAGTCCAGCCCGGCCGCGCTCAGTACATCTCTCACTTCGAAAGCCGCAGCGCGCACATCGCTGAATGTAAGGCTCTCATCCGGGTCGAGATCAATCACCAAACGGTCAGGGTACTCCAGCCGGTCGGACGCTGACCCCCAAAGGTGCAGCTCAATCACGCCAATCTGTGCGGCCGCGACAAGGGCTTTAGCGGTATCGAGCAAAGTGTAATCCGCGAGAGTTCCATCGCTCTGTTTGATCGAGACTTTTCCAAACTCAGCTGGGGACGCATCCGTGACATGCCTCTGAAAGAAACAGTCCCCCGTTAGTCCGGAAGGGCAGCGCACGAGGCTGACCGGATGGTGTTTCAGATAGGGCAACATGTGCGGCGAAAACTCGGCCATGTAATTCGCGATGTCTGATTTGGTCACACCATTCTCGAAGACGACACGGTCCGGAGAGGAGACGCGCACGCCCAGAACGCGGCCATCTTCCTTCTGAGACACAACGCCTGCGCCCGCGCCGGATTTCACCTCAGGTGTCTTTGTGACCTGCTTTGCAGCTTTGTCTTCGCGCAGGCCAACAAAGGTGGCATGCCGCAACACATCTCCATCAGTGCGTTCGGCATAGGCGACTTCTGCGACAAGCCGGGGCGTGAGCCATACCGCGTCGCGGCGCGTGTCCGCTGGCAGACTGGCAAATCCAGAAGTCTTTCGCTCCAATGGCCGCATGAGGTCCGACACTTGCTGCCACGTAGCCTCGCTGAAACCCGATCCGACGCGCCCCCGATACTGGAGTTCGCCATTCTCGAACACGCCGACGAGCAGGGAGGAGAACGCCCGGCCTTTCTTGTCCGACCGACGATAGCCACCAATCACGAACTCTTCTCTCCCCACGCATTTGGATTTGATCCAGGCCGTGCTGCGCCCCGAGCGATAGGTCGCTATGAGTTTCTTCGATATCACGCCTTCAAGTCCCAGCGTGCAGGCCTTGGCGATGATCTCGCGCCCCGGCGCCGTCATGTGGTCGGAATAGCGCATTACGTCATCCGATAACGGAATGAGTTTCCGGAGTGCAGACTTGCGTTCGCTGAGCGGCAGGCGCCGCAAGCTCTTTGCGTTGAGCGAGAGCAGGTCGAACGCATAGTATGCGAGACCTGAATCCTGTCCGGACTCCGACGCAGTCTGCAGTGCCGAGAAATTGCTCCGGCCATCTGCATCCAGAGCAACCAGTTCACCATCAATGGCGGCCGACTGCACCTTCAGTCCAGCAAATGCCGCCGCGACGCGCGGATACCGCGCCGTCCAGTCCTTACCATTGCGGGTCATCAGCTTGACCCGTCCATCCGAGACCAACGCCTGAATCCGGTAGCCATCAAATTTCAGCTCATGCACCCATCCGTCCCCGGACGGCGGCGCGTCCCGGAGCGTTGCGAGTTGAGGATCAACGAATTCCGGAAACTTCACCTTTGCGCGCACGGGGTGCTTTCCAGGTTTCGCCCGGCCGGCCGCTGCCTCGATACCTTCGAAATCCCGGCCGGTAACAATGCTGTCCGTCCATGACGCCAGCGCGTCAAACTCTGCGTCTGCCGCACCATCCCGCTCCTTTATCAGAAGCCAGTTCTCCTTGCCCTTGACGCTCTTGGCACTCTTCATCAGCACCAGCGCCCAGCCGCCCCGCAGGCGCTGGCCCTTCAATTCAAACTTCAGTGAGCCTCGCTTCAGGCCTCCGGCCGGATCTGATTGCGGAATCCATTCGCCTTCGTCCCACACCATGACAGTGCCCGCGCCATAGCCTCTCGGAATGACGCCTTCGAACTTTCCGTAGGCGAGGGGGTGATCTTCAGTCCTTACGGCGAGGCGCTTGTCAGCCGGGTTGAGGCTCGGACCCTTGGTGACAGCCCAGCTCTTCAGGACGCCCCCGAATTCCAGCCTGAAATCATAATGCAGCCGCGAGGCCGCATGTTTCTGGACGACAAACGACAGCCCGGTTTTCTTCCCGCGCCTTGTGCTGGTGCTCCCGTCCGGTTCCGGCGTCTGGGAAAAATCCCGCATGCGGCGGTATGGTTCGAGAGAGTCCGTTTTCGTACGCGCCATGACGGGTCAGGCGGCCTTGGTGGATTTGGCTTTCTTGCGGACCGGCTTCTTCTTCGCCGGGGCCGCGTCATTCGCCACGCTCTTTTTCAAAGCGTCCATCAGGTCGATGATCTTGCCATCGCCTTTCATGGGCGCGCCGGACGTGTCCTTGCTGACTTCGCCCGACTTCTGCTTCTCCCGGATCAACGCTTTCAGCGCGCTGGCATATTTCGACTTGAAGGCATCGGCCTGAAACGGAGCGGTCTTGCGCGCGATCAGCTCACCGGCAAGTTCCATCATCTCCTTGTCGGGTTTGACATCGGCGATGTCCTCAAAGATCCGGTCGCTCTCGACAATCTCGTCGGCAAAGCGGAGCGTCTCGAGCAGAAGCCCCTCGCCGCAGGGCTTGATGGCGACAATATAATCCCGTCCGCGCACGGCCATCTGCCCGAGGCCAACCTTCTTTGTCTTGCGAAGCGCCTCCCGAATGACTGCGAAACCTTCGGCGGCAACTTCGTCATCACCGGGAATGACATAATAGGGCTTCTCGAAATAGCGCGGATCAATCTCGCAGGTCTCGACGAACTGGACGAGATCGATCGTTCGCTTGCTCTCCAGTTTGATTTCGTCAAGCTCGTCAGGCTCAAGGATGACATATTCGTCCTTGTCGGTTTCAAACCCCTTGACGATTTCATCGGTGTCGACCGGGCCAATGCCTTCCGCAATCTTCTGATAGCGGATGCGCTTCCCGGTTGGCTGGTGGATCTGACGCAGCGAAATCCGGCTCGCACTGGTGGTGGCGGAGTATAGCTCAATGCCGATAGTCACGAGTGACAACCTAAGATAGCCCTTCCAGTATGCGCGTCGTGCCATGATCTATGCTCCAGCAGTACCAACGCCGCTGAGGGCCATTGGTTCATTGCCGCCCATAGACTCCGCAAATCTGCGTAAATCCCGAGAGTACTGCCTCCGCCTCGATGATGCTTGGCTCATAAAGCGCCCCCTGGCCCATCAGGACTTTCGCGCCCGTCCGTATATGCCGATGGTTCCAAAACCGCGTGGAGAAGGGAATCTACTGCCCATCAGACTTAGGTGTTGCGGGAAGCGAGGCGATCCCTTCGCCGGCAGACCGCTGCAGGGTTTGAGAGACGGCTGTCTGACGCCAGGCAGACTGTGGCCGCAACCCGGAGGTAATAGAGTTGGCACTCAAATAGTCCGTCTACGTTACAATTGGCCTGTAAACTCTCCCAGTGGACCGGTCAGTTGCAACGCATGCGGGCGCTCCGGCAACACAAACCCGTCAGCGCGGGTGTAGGTTGGACCGCGTTGAGTGTCAGGGAGCGACAATTCCGGATCCCTCCCTCCCCGGAATTGTCGCTCCATTCATCCCACATGCGCCGTCAGGGCCGCATCACCCAGCAGGAACAAAGCCATGCCCACTAAAAAGAAACCAAACGACAAGGTGCCTGCCGGCGCGGATACCAAACTCGGCGAAGGGGGCGAGCTGCATCAGATTGCAAAGGGCAAACAGGAAGTTCTCACCACCAATCACGGCGTCCCCATCTCTGACGACCACAACTCCCTTCGCGCCGGCGCGAAGGGCCCAATTCTGCTCGAAGACTTTGTGCTGCGCGAGAAGATCTTCCATTTTGACCATGAGCGCATTCCGGAGCGGGTCGTTCATGCCCGCGGAACTGGCGCGCACGGCGTCTTCACGCTGACCGACAGTCTTTCGGACCTGACAACCGCCTCGATCCTTTCCGACCTCGACGTCGAAACGCCAGTCTTCGTTCGTTTCTCGACCGTGGCCGGCAATCGCGGCTCCTTCGATCTTGCACGCGATGTGCGCGGCTTCGCGGTGAAATTCTATACGTCTGAAGGAAACTGGGATCTTGTCGGCAACAACATCCCGGTCTTCTTCATCCAGGATGCCATGAAATTTCCGGACCTCGCGCACGCCGTCAAGGAAGAACCAGACCGCGGCTTTCCCCAGGCCGCTTCGGCGCATGACACTTTCTGGGACTGGATCGCCTGCACGCCTGAGGCCATGCACATGGTCATGTGGCAAATGTCGGACCGCACCATTCCGCGCTCATTCCGCATGATGGAAGGGTTCGGCGTCCACAGTTTCCGGCTCGTCGATGCAGACGGCAAATCCACCTTCGTCAAATTCCACTGGAAGCCGCGTCTGGGCGCCCAGTCGGTGATCTGGGACGAGGCTGTCAAGATCAACGGGGCGGATCCGGACTTTCACCGCCGCGACCTCTATGACGCCATCGAGGCCGGCGATTTTCCGCAATGGGATCTGGCCGTCCAGCTCTTCGACGAGGCGGAGGCCGAGGCCCTGCAATTCGATCACCTGGATTCCACCAAGCTGATCCCCGAAGAAGTCATCCCCCTGCGCATCATCGGCACCCTCACCTTGAACCGGAATGCCGCCAATGTGTTTGATGAGACCGAGCAGGTCGCCTTCTGTACGCAGAATATCGTGCGTGGAATTGACTTCTCGGACGATCCACTGCTGCACGGCCGGAACTTCTCCTATCTCGACACCCAGCTGAAGCGGCTCGGATCCCCGAACTTTCACCAGCTGCCGATCAACGCCCCGAAATGCCCTTTCGCCAACATGCAGCGGGACGGACATATGCAGATGATCGTCCACCCCCAGCGCGTCACCTATACGCCGAGCCTCCTTAATCCATCTGGACCGCGCGAAGACCCCGCCGCCGGCTTCCGGTCATTCCCGACGCCCGCGAGCGGCGAGAAACAGCGTGAGCGCTCACCGACCTTCGCCGATCATTACAGCCAGGCACTGCAATTCTTCATCAGCCAGACGGTTCCAGAACAGAACCACATCATCGCCGCACTGGTATTCGAACTCAGCAAGGTCGACGCCGTCATCGTGCGCTCCGCCATGCTGGGTCATCTTCAGGTTATTGACGAAGACCTCGCGGCCCGCGTCGCAAAGGGACTTGGCGCTACGGATCCGATCGAGATGGCGTTTCCGGCATTTGAGCCCGACCGGTCCATCCGGCCGTCCGATCCCTTAAGTATTCTCAAACAGGCTGTGCCAACTTTAAAGGGCCGCAAGATCGGCTGCTTTGTGACCAATGGCGCGGACGCCGGTCATGTTTCCGCGCTGACTAAACAGGTCGCTGACGCAGGCGCGATGCTGAAGATCATCGCCCCGAAGATCGGCGGCGTCACACTCTCGGACGGAAGCGGCCTGCCTGCGGACCACCAACTGGCGGGCGGGCCATCAGTCCTGTTCGATGCAGTCGTGCTTTTATTCGGAGAGGAGGAAGCCGCACTGATCGCGAATGAGGCCGCAGCGGTCGCATTCGTGCATGACGCCTTCCAGCATCTGAAAACCATCGGTTACAGCGCTGGCGCAAAACCCCTCATGGACGCCGCCGGTGTGCTGGACGACGACGCCATCTTTGAGATCACCAGTGTGAAGACCATCACGGCCTGTCTCAAGAGCGCGGCTGGCGGCCGGCTCTGGTCCCGCGAGCCCAGCGTCCGTCTCGTTTATTGAGGGAGTGGACGCGGGACGCTTGCGGTTGCTGGCTCAGCGCAACAGGATGTCGATCCGGTATGCGGGCCGGCGTTGCTGGCTGAGCAGCATGGCATCACGCCCGAGTGCGGTGATGAACCGTTCGGAGGCCTGATCTCCCGTGAGCGAACAGGTCGGCGCCGGACCGAGCGAGTGGACGAGTAGGACGCTGGCGCCCGGCTTTGCGAGGGACAAAGTCAGGCGCGCCGCTTCTTGAAGCGTCTCTTGATCCAGCGCGCGGAGGACATCCGACAATACGATCAGGTCAAAACCCTGCGCGGCGTCATCCCCCGGCAAGCCAGACGGGAAGGAGGCCTGCTCGAAGCGCACATGCGCATGCTGAGCATTGCGCAGGCGGGCCTGTATCAGCAACGCTTCGTCCACATCGATCGCCAGGACGCGGTCACACCGCAGGGCCACAGCGTCTGTCAGCACTCCGATCGAGCATCCGACTTCCAGTGCCGCGCCAAATCGCGGCCGGGGCAGAGCATCCAGGGTTGCGGCATGCTTGCTCGCCTCGTCGGTGCTGATCAAATGTTTCCAGGGATCGGAATCTCCGCAGTCCCTGGAGGGCACCACCGTTGAAAACTGCGTGTCAGCCATGAGTCAGCATCTCCTGCAGACTGAACCGGCCAAGATGGGAATGCGACCAGCGGCGCACCCGCTGCCTCCAGTCAGAGCCGCCGGGACCTGAAACGGCCCCGGCGTTGACAGCGAGACGCCATGAGCCTCTCGCGAACATGGATTTACCTGCGGAGCAGCGCGAAGATAACGCCGACACCGAACGCCGCGCCGATGGAGGACATCGGATGGTCCTTGATCCGCGTGGCGAGCATGTGATGTGCCTTCTGGGCTTTATCTCCAGCCATTTCAGCGATTTCCTGCCCTTTTTCGACAGCCGCATGGGCCGTTTTCTCAACGCTGTGTGCGATGTCGGACGTCTTGTTCTCGATTTCCTTGCCGAGCGAATTGGTCTGGGATCCGGAATAAGCTCCGTCGGCGGATGTACGTGTTCTGGCATCAGTAATCATCATGCTTTCCTTTCAGGATCTGGCATGTAGGAAAGACGCAGCGCTAGGGCGGTTGTTCCGCCGGCGCCGCATGAACTTTCATGCAAATCGTAAAATGCGCCTGTGGCCAATGAATACGTGGTGCAGCAAAAATCCGGACACCGGCAAAAAAACGGACTCGGTTCGGTGGACTGGTCTTTGCCTGCCAAATCAAGCGGCCAGCAGTGGAACTGGCAATCCGCTCAACCGTTCAAACAGGGCTGCAGTCCTGCAGTACGCTCCAGGAGAAACCGATGTCCGCACCCCAGAACCTGCAAGAACTTTACAATCACGAACTCAAGGACCTTTGGTCGGCCAACGACCAGATGCACCGCGCCCTGAAGAAGATGGCGCCGAAATGCACCGATCCTGACCTCCAGAAGATGATGGAGAAATCCATCAGCTCCATCGAGACACATTCCGAGACATTGAAGGAACTCGTTGCTGCCTCAGGCGAGAAGGTCTCGAAGGAACATTGCAAGGGCATGGAAGGGCTGGTTGCCGAAGCCATCAAGCACACCATCGACGAAGCACCCGACAAGGGCCCTGTCCTCGACGCCGTTGTTATCGCCCAGTATCAGCGCATGACCCATTATGCGATTGCGGGGTTTGGCACAGCTGCTTCCTTTGCCGGTACCCTCGGGCAGAAGAAAGACAAGACCCAACTCGACAAGCTCACCCGGGAAGTCTATGGCAATGACGAGTATATGACCAAGCTCGCCGAAATGACCGTCAACATCGAAGCAGAGTCGGCCTGAACAACGCCTGTGCCCGGTCAGCCCGCTACCAGTGCGTTGACCGGGCCAGTCACGGCGATCGCAGCGCCTGAGCGGTTCGGAAGCGGCTGAGCTCTCCCGCGACCACGCCGGACAGGATGTAGAGCCCGATGAGGTTTGGCACCGAGAGCAGGAAGAACAGGCTGTCGACGATGTTGATGACGGTCGTGACGTCCGCAATCGTACCGATTGGCAATAGGACGCAGAAGAGCGTCAGGTAGATGCGCCGGATGAGCGGCCGCGGACCGAAGAGGTAAGCGCAGATCTGCAGGCCGTAATACCCGACCGCCAGGATGGTGGAAAACGCAAACAGGCAGACAGTGATCGCGAGGATGGCCGGGAACCAGGACGAAACCGTGCCGAAGGCGGCCGAGGTCATAGCGATGTCCCGGTGACCATCCTGCCAGACGCCGGTGGTGACAATCACGAGGGCCGTGGCGGAACAGACGATCACTGTGTCGATGAACGGTTCGAGTAGAGCAACAAAGCCTTCGGAGGCCGGGTAGCGCGTCTTGGCGGCGGCGTGGGCGATGGAGGCCGCACCGATGCCGGCCTCGTTTGAGAACACGGCGCGGCGCATGCCCGCCACAAAAGCGCCGACGATCCCACCAACGGCGGCGTCAGGCGTGAAGGCATGGCCAATGATCGTCGCGACGGCAGCCGGAATGGCGGTGACATTGACGGCCAGAATAGTGACAGCACCCGCGAGATAGAGCCCGCACATAAGGGGCGTGAGCTTCGAGGTGATCCGGGCGAGGGAGGCTGCCCCGCCGAGGAGGACGATGGCGGCAAGGCCCGCGACAAGGATGCCATAGCCTAGAGCGGCCGTGTTGTTTTCCTCAAGGCCGAGCACAGTGCTGACCTGGGCGTAGGACTGGTTGACCTGCACGATCTGAATAAAGGCGATAAGCGCAAAAAAGGCGTACAGTGTGCCGAGAACCTTGCCAAACCGCGGCATTCCCTGTTCGGCAAGGCCACGGGAAAGATACCACATCGGGCCACCGGAAACGCGGCCCGTCTCGTCGATTGAGCGGTAGCGCACAGCGAGCACGACTTCCGCGAATTTCAGCGTCATGGCAAAAAAGCCGACAACGACCATCCAGAAAGCCGCCCCTGGGCCGCCCATGGCAATGGCGATGGCGACGCCGGCGATATTGCCGAGGCCGACCGTGCCGGAAAGCGCTGTAGAGAGCGCCTGGAAGGGTGTCATTTCGCCGGGCGCCGAGGGATCGTAATTCCGTCCCCGGAGGATGGAGACTGCGGTGCCGAAGCCGCGAAGGTTGAGGAAGCCAAACCGCAGCGTGAAGAACACCATACCCGCAAACAGCCAGAGAACGATCAGGTTCACCTCGACCCCGAACACGGGCACGGCGGTGAACACCAGACCGATCAACCCGTCGCCGAAAGCAGAGAGGGCGTCCTGCAGCCCGCCCATCAGCCAGCCATATGCGGATAAAGGTGGGAGACGGGCGGCACGAAGGTTTCCTTCACGGTGCGCGGGGAGGACCAGCGCAGGAGGTTGAACGGGCTGCCGGCCTTGTCATTCGTGCCGCTGCGGCGCCCGCCGCCGAAGGGCTGGCGGCCAACGACGGCGCCGGTCGGCTTGTCGTTGATGTAGAAGTTGCCGGCAGAGTCGCGCAGCGCAAGAGAGAGTTCATCAATGACGGTCTGATCCTGCGCGAAGATGGCACCGGTGAGGGCATAGGGTGTGGACTGATCAACGAGGGCGAGGGTATCGGCGAGTTTGCCATCAGGATAGGCGTAGAGGCCCAGGACTGGCCCGAAGATTTCCTCGGTCATGATGCGGGATTTTGGATCGTCGCAGGCGATAACCGTAGGCGGAATGAACCAGCCGGTATTGTCAGACGGCGCGGCGCCCGCGATTTTCCGGTAGCCCGGCGCGCTGGCGGCGTGATCGAGGAAGCCGGAAATTTGGGTGTAGGCGCGCTGGTCGATCACCGCGCCCATGAAGTTTGTCAGGTCCGATACGTCGCCCATCGTCAGGCTGCTGATGATCTCGGCGAGGCGTTCGGTGACCGGTTTCCAGAGACTTTGCGGGATGTAGGCGCGGCTGGCGGCGGAGCATTTCTGGCCCTGATAGTCGAATGCGCCGCGCACAAGGGCGGTGACCACAGCGTCAACATCCGCCGAGGCGTGGGCGAAGACGAAGTCCTTGCCGCCGGTTTCCCCGACAAGGCGGGGATAGGAGCGGTAGTTGGAGACGTTGGCGCCGACGGTCTCCCAGATGCGGTCGAACGCGGCGGTGGAGCCGGTGAAGTGGACGCCGGCAAGGTGGGGACTGGAGAGGATGGTGTTCCCGACAGCGGCAGGGGTCTCCGCCGGAAGCATGTTGATGACGCCGGGGGGGAGGCCAGCCGCTTCGAAGAGGTCCATCAGGAAGGCGGCGCTGTAGACGGCGCGTTCGGACGGTTTCCAGACGACCGTGTTGCCCATCAGCGCCGGAGCGAGGGCGAGGTTGCCTGCGATGGCGGTGAAGTTGAAGGGCGCGGCGGCGAAGACGAAACCGTCGAGCGGGCGATGCTCCAGGCGGTTGCGTTCGGCGGCGGAGGAGAGCGGCTGCATCGCCTCGATCTGCTCGGCGAAGGCGACGTTGAAGCGGAGAAAATCGATCAGCTCGCAGGAGGCGTCGATCTCGGACTGGAAGGCGGTTTTGCTCTGCTGGAGCATGGTGGCGGCCAGGAGCCGGTCGTTGAACGGGCCGGCGAGAAGCTCTGCGGCGCGCAGGAAGACCGCGCGGCGGGAGGCCGGCGCCATGCGCGACCAGTCATGGCGCGCGTCGAGGGCGGCGGTGATGGCAGCGCTGGCTTCCGGCGCGCCAGCAGAGGCGTAGGTGCCCAGGACATTGGCGTGCGCATGAGGCTCGCGCATATCGGTGGACGTGCCGGTGTCGACCGCCCTGCCGTTGATGACCGGGAGGACGCGGCGCGGGTTGGCGCGCTGGCGGGCGATCTCGGCGATGAGGCTCGCGCGCTCTGGCGAGCCGGGGGCGAAGCTGCGGACGGGCTGGTTCTGGGGGAAAGTCATCTCAGCTCCCTTTGATCTATTTGTAGCCTATGGCTGAAGTGTACCGTACGAACACAAGCTTATCAGTCGTAATGCATCAAGGCGCTCCGTAGCGGGACGATCTGTTGCGCATTCGGGCCACGTCGCTGAGTCCGATCAGGCCGCTAGCGCATCCATGCCTGCAGCGGATGCTGCTCGAGTGCGCTGGAGATTTCCGCCCGCGACCGTTCGGTTTCGTCCTGCCCAACCTTGAAGCGAGGCTGGATCCTGTCGATCTGCAAACGGAACCCAATGATCCCCTTGAGCAGTGTGTGAAACCGCTCACCCAGATTTTCAACTTTCCAGCCGGACCCTGCCAGAATTTCCATATGGTCCACAAGTTTGCGAACGGCTTCTTCCGTAAGCCCGTCATCCAGAACCAGTCTGCCAGAGATCTTGAGGGAGACGAAATTCCAGGTCGGCGCCCAGTCAGGCTTTGAGACCCAGCCGGGAGGGATGTAGGAATGCGGGCCCAGAAAGAGGCACACCGTGTCGGTGTTGCGCCTGAAGCAGTCCAGAAGAGGCGCAGAACGCGGCAAATGGCCGAGCAGGCACTCTGTGTCGCCTGCGGCGGCCGGTTCCCACAAAAGCGGCATTAGGATCGCCGATGCGGGATCCACGACAGGCACAATCCAGGCGACTGGATTTTCCCCGATGAACCGGACCACATCCTCTCGGGAGACGGCTTCAAACAGCGAGGTCATGCGTTCAATATTCGGTACAACCATTCAGATGCGTCCTGAATCGCGCGGTCAGCGCAATCCGAAATGCTGACAGCTTCCAGGAAACTATGTGTCGCGCCTTCATACACGATCGCGGACACTTCGACACCCGCGCTCTCGAGGCGGTCCGCCAATTCCCGGTTCTGGTCGGCCAGAATATCACATTCGGCAATGCAGAGATGGACGGGCGGCAAACCGGAAAGGTCTGCGAGCAGGGGCCTGGCATAGGGGTCATCCGTATCCGGCGTTCCAAGATAATCCAGCCAGAAATCCCGCATCTCCTCGACATTGAGCATGTAGGGATCGCCGTCATAGACCTCATAGGAGGGGCGGGCTTCCGTATCGAGCGCAGCATAGTTCAGCAGCAGCGCTGCAGGAAGCGTCTGGCCCCGGTCGCGCAGGCGCAGCGCCGTTGCCAGAGACAGATTGCCGCCCGCTGAATCGCCACCAATGGCGATCCGGTCTGCGGAAAGGCCATATGTTTCTGCATTTTTGCGCAGCCAGCCGATACAGGTCTCGACTTCGTCAAGCGCCTTCGGAAAACGGTGCTCGGGCGACAGCGAATAATCGAGGCCAATCACGGCGCAGCCAATCCGGTCCGCATACTCGCGCATCAGCCGGTCATGCGTGTCGATGCTGAACAGGGTCCAGCCACCACCATGCAGATACAGCAGAATGCCTTTGCCCGGCCCGCCTTGCGGAATGTGAAGGCGGGCGCGCACGCCGTCCGGCCCTATACGGATCATGTGGGTCGCGGACATATCCGGCCCGCCGCGCGCCCAGGGGGCACGAACCTGCTCGGCAATCTCCCGGCGGCGAGCCAGTGTTGTCGGCGGCGCAACGGCAGCCAGTGCCGCATAGTCTGCGCCGGTGCGCACGATGAAGGCGCGCACTTGCGGATCGATGTTCCGGTTGCAGGAAAGTGGCGAAACGTTCATTGGGGAGAACTCATTGTATTGGTTTGGTCTGATCGGCCTCTTGGCCGCGGCGGACAATGTTCAGAATCAGGTGTCAGCAGTCTCTGCACTCATCATCCGTTTCTTTGCTGCAATGCGCGGCCCGCGTTTCTTCAGCCACAACCAGATGCCAGTGATGCACTGCTCCGCGGTGGCGAGCCCCAGGACGAAGACGAAAAACACTGTCAGCCAGCCTCCGATCTCACCGCTGTGCAGAGGATACACCATCCGGATCATGACCAGCCCAGCACTGTCCGTATAAGGATTCACCTCGTGAACCCATTCGCCGCTGGCCGCGTCGAAATAATAGTAGATTGGACCGAGATATTTATAGTTAATCTGGCCGGAGTCGCTGAAGGTCGTGCCGTAGAGGTTCCAGTTCTGGTAATACAGCATTGTGGCCGGCTTCCATTCGATCCCCTCAGTCTCGGCCTGACTTTGCGATAAGGCGAGCGCGTCGGCATAGCTGAGGTCCGGTATCCTGCCTTCAGGATAGGGTGCATCAAGATGAAAGAGGGACTTTTCGAGCGGGGCGACCGCTGTGGAGAAGGGGTCCCAGAATTCCTCGAAGAAATTCAGGGTCACAGACGTGAACGCCAGGATGAAGAGGAACGGGAAGAGCCACAACGCGCTGGCCCGGTGGATGTCCAGCATCTGCCGCGCAAAGTTCAGTTTCGGGCTGTAACCCCACTGGGGCCACCAGTTTTTGAAGAAAGGTCCTTTGCGCGGAAAGGTGAGATACAGGCCGATGCCCGTGCTGAAAAGCCACCCTAGCGCCACGAAGCCCATGAAAATCCGGCCAGCATCGCCGGCCAGCAAATTATAGTGCAGTTCCAGGAGAAGCGGGATGATCTGGCGCCTTGAAAGGCCAGGCTCCATGCTCCTTGTGCCGACGACCTCTCCGCTGGAAGGGTCGAGAAAGACTTCATGATAGGCGAGAGCCCCTTCGCCCGGCTTGGCCGCGACGGTGATCATGATGTTCTCGCCGTCATCTGCACTCAGCGGAAACCCGGTCACCTGAATGGAGGGATTAGCCGCCTCATAGCGTGCGACAGCCTCGAGCGGCGAGAGGCGCTCACTGGCAGCGCCTTCATAGATAAAGAGATCGCCATTGGCCCATTGATCAATCGTTGAGCGGGCTGTCAGTATGCTGCCAGTTACCGCGGCGATCAGAAGGAATAGGGCCGTGATGATGCCAAACCAGCGATGCAGGAACAGCCATGAATTCTTGGTTGCCGGTTTCACCACAGCCCATCCTCCTCAATTATATGCCCGGACGTTAAGAGACCTGAAGCATGGCAGCCATAACCTATTGGGCCGAAAATCATCTTGATCGGGTCCGCTGCTTCGGCGCAGTTTTTTGAGCAGGCCGATTTTGGCCAGTTTGGGACACTTCAAGACCCGAAGCCGAAATACACGCTTTCAACGAGGTGATATCCGTTTGACCAGTTCGCAAAGGGCGAACGGCTAATCTGCAGGGGTGCAAAATCATGGCGTATACAGATCGCCTTTCGGTAGGAAAAACGCTCTTCAAGGCAACGCTGCTCGGCGCGGCCGCAGGCATTGCCGCCTTGACGCCGGCAGCTTTGGCGCAAGAAGGCGAAGACGAAGCCGCCAGCATTCAGGAAACGATCATCGTGATCGCGCCCGGCTTTGTGCCTGAGGATGGACTGACCGCGAACAAGAGCGCCATCCCCCTGATCCAGACGCCGCAATCGGTCTCGGTGATCCCCCGGGATCAGATAGACCTCCTCAACTTCATCGATACGCAGCAGGCCGTTCGCTACACAGCCGGCGCGTTTGGTGAGAATTACGGCCCGGACCTGCGCTTTGACTTCATCTCCGTGCGCGGCTTCCGTCCGCGGGAATATATCGATGGCCTGGCCGTGCCTGCGACGACAACCATCTCAAGCGTTGGTCTGGACCTTTACGCCTTCCAGACCCTTTCGCTACTCAAAGGCCCGGCCTCGGCGCTCTATGGCAACTCGCCTCCGGGCGGCCTTTACAATCTGTCGCTTCGCCGGCCGTCAGACGAGTTCGGCGGTGAACTCTCCGTCAAGTATGGCACGCAGGACTACAAGCAGGTCGCCGGTACGGTCGCTGGGCCGATCGGCGAGCATCTCAGCTACAGCCTGACCGGACTTTACCGCGACCGGGAAGCCGAACGCGATCTCGTCAGCGCAGACCGGTCCCTCATCTCGCCGGCACTGACATGGCATATTTCCCCATCGACTGACCTCACCCTGCTGGGATATTTCCAGTCGGACGCCGTGAATGGCGACACCAATGGTTACCTGCCGGTCGCCGGCACGCTCGAGCCCAATCCGAATGGCCGGCTTAGCCGTTCCACCAACCTCGGCGATCCCAACAATCGCTACGACCGCGACCAGTGGGGCGTAGGCTATGAGCTGGTTCACGCCTTCAATGACAGCGTTCAACTGATCTCGAACACGCGCTTCAGCCGGTATGCCGAGCGCTCATCGACGCTGGTCTATGGCGGCGGCGGTTTTATCAATACGACGGACCCGGCCGATCCTAGCTATTTCCGGACAGTGCAGCAATACAATTATGCGTATAAGGAGGATGTCAAAGGTTTCACTACGGACAACCGCCTGGACTTCGACTTTGAAACCAGCGGCGTGACACATGACCTGATCGTCGGCTTTGATTATCGCAAGGCCGAGAATGAAGCCGGCTTCGGCTTTGTCTTTGCCGAACAGATTGATGCGTTCAATCCCGTCTATACGCCGCTTGCCAATTACAAGCCCGGCTATCCGACCGCCTACAATGACCAGACACTGAACCACACCGGCTTCTATGTTCAGGATCATCTGGGTTTCGGGAACCTGTTCGTCACGTTGAGTGGCCGCTATGATGACATCAAGGTCGAAAACCACCTCACAGGTCTCGATCTGAGCGAGGGCGCCTTCACCTACCGCGTCGGCGCGAACTATGTATTCGAGAGCGGCTTTGCCCCTTATGTCAGCTACGCCACATCGTTCGAGCCGCTGCTCGGCACGGATGTGGACACAGGCGAAACCTTCAAGCCCAGCGAAGGCGAACAGGTCGAGGCGGGTATCAAATATGATGCGCGCGGGCTGCCGGACGGATTCGATGTGCTGCTGACAGCCGCAGTCTATCAGATCAACCAGAACAACATCGTCTCCGCTGTCGGTTCTCCGACCCCGGTCGCCAACAAGCAGACCGGCGAAGTCGAGGTGAAGGGGTTTGAGGTGGAACTCGTCAGCCGGATCAATGACCAGCTGTCGATCAATGCCGCCTATGCCCGCACGGACAGTGAAGTCGTGGCCAGCTCCACCATCCAGGAAGTCGGCGCAGAACTACCCGTCACGCCGAAGGACATGGCATCGCTCTTTGTCGACTGGAGTTTTGTGAACGGTCCGCTTGCCGGTTTTGGGATCGGCGGCGGCATCCGCTACACCAGCGAGAGCCAGGGCGGGTTGCCCGGTCCATTTTCACCGATCGTCTATACAGGTGAAGCGTCGACCCTCTTCGATGCGATCATCCGCTATGACACACTGGACTGGCGCTTTGCCATCAACGGCTCCAACATCTTCGACAAGGAATATGTCGCTCGCTGCGCCGGCATCGCGAACTGCAACTTCGGGGCAGGCCGCCAGGTCATCGCGACGGTCACGCGCAAATTCTAAAGCAGGGCAGGAGGGACGGCCGCAACATGCATCATCTATTGCCAAGGGACATACGAAGCGCCGCTTCGCTTCGCGCAGGCCTACTGGCAGCGGCCGTCCTCTGTGGTCTGACCTCCTGCGCCGTCACACCGGCGCAGGAGGCGGATCATACGGCGCTGGCGGTCCCTTCGGCGATGGAAATGACTGCCGGCATTACAGGTCAACGGGACACGCCTTTGGCACGTCCGGGTCAGACCCTGCCGCTGGCAGCAGCCCGTGAAATCTCCTTCGAAACCGATGCAGGCTCCCACCTGTCTCTGGATCTTTCCCCGGATGGCGCGACGCTCGTCTTCGACCTTCTGGGTGACATTTACACATTGCCCGCGGCCGGTGGTGCGGCCCGGCGGATCACCTCCGGCATGGCGCTCGACTCCCAGCCGGTCTGGTCGCCGGACGGTACGGCTATCCTCTTCATCAGCGACCGGTCCGGCGCCGAGAATCTCTGGCTGATGAACCCGGACGGCGGCGACCTCCGCCAGATCAGCCTCTACGATGACAACCCGGTTTTTGTGTCGCCCGAATGGGCGCCGGACGGGCAGAGCCTCATCGTCACCCGCTTCTGGGCCGACCGGAACGCCTATGAACTCTGGCGGTTCCGGCCCGTCCTGGGCGACATGGGCGAAGTCCTTCGCAGTACCCGCACGGACGGCGACATCAGCAACGGGATCAGCTCTCTCGGCGCGCGCTTTTCCCCGGATGGCAGCGCGATCTACCTCGCTTCCCTGAACAAGTCGCAGCCTTTGTTCAATGCCCTGTCCTCCTGGAACCTCGTGCGCCTTGATCCGGTATCCGGCGATGAAACCACCATCCTGCCCGCGGGCAGGGCGGGAAGCAGCGTCCTCCCGCGCTTTCGCCCCGCTATCTCTCCCGATGGCAGCCATCTTGTCTTTGGCGAACGGCAAGCGGGCACGACACGGTTGATGAGCCTGCATCTTGAGAGCGGCGCTATTCAGGAAATCGCCGAGATTAACCCCGACGCCATCCTGGCCGCGCTGACAAATGATGCGATTGCCCGCTACGACTTTTCAGCAGACGGACACTCTGTCTTCATCAACCGTCACGGAAGGATCGACCGCCTATCGCTGTCAGGCGGAGCGCCCGCGTCCATTCCGTTCACGGCGGAAGTGGTGCAGAAACTCGGTCCCCTCGTGCGGCCTCAGGCAAGGCTCGAAACGGGACCGGTCCAGGCCCGCCTGATTCAGTCGTCCGAACTGTCTCCGGATGGCGGCACGCTGGCCTTCACAGCGCTCGGCCGTCTGCATGTTCAGGCACTGGGTGACGGCAGTGCGCCGCGTCGTATCCGTACGGTCGGAGAACTGGGCTATCACCCTTCCTGGTCAGCCGATGGTAACCAACTCACCTTTGTCAGCTGGTCGAAAGAGGCGGGTGGTGAAGTCTGGATTGCGCCGCAGGACGGCGCGCCCGAATGGCAACTGACCTCGAAGCCGGCCTTCTATACGCACCCTGTCTTTACACCGGATGGCCGCTCGATGGTCGCCGTTCGTTCGGACGCCGAAGATCGGCGGCAGACTTACAAGGAATTTGGCCAGTGGCGGGAGGCCGACCTGGTTCTGTTGCCGCTGGACGGCGCCCCTGAACGCGTGCTCACAAGCGGTTGGCTCGGCGGCACGCCGCACTTCGGCTCAGATCCGGATGAAATCCTGATCAGCACCGGAGACGGGATCGAGGCTGTGTCGCTGGCGGACGGTGCGCGCCGCCTCGTGACGCAGGCGGTCGGGCCGGGCTGGTACTTCTCCGAAGGGCCCGGCGCGGCCTATGACCTGCGTGTCTCTCCCGATGGGAACTGGGCCCTCGCCCATATCGCGCAACAGCTGCACCTCTACCAACTCGGCAACGGACCAGGCGACACCTTTGATCTGTCCAACCCGTCCGGACCCCACGTTCGCCTGACGAACATTGGCGCAGACTATTTCGGTTGGAGCGAAGACGGCGCGGAGATCTACTGGTCCGTAGGCGCCACTCTGCGGCGCATCGCTTTTGCTGATGTCGTGTTCAAACAGGGCGGTGCCGAGGCAGCAGCCCGGCGCACCGATATTACGGTCACCGCAAAGCGGGATGATCCCAGCGGGCGCGTGCTTTTGAAGGGCGCGACTATCATTCCGATGACGGACAGAGGCACTCCAGACACCGTTCTGGCGAGCTCGGATATCCTGATCGAGAATGGCCGCATCGCTCAAATCGCACCGTCCGGAGCCATGAGTGTTCAACGCGGCGACTCCGTCGTCGACGTCTCCGGGGCCTATATCATCCCCGGCCTGGTTGACGCGCATTATCACCTTGCCGACATTCGCCGGGATGTCCTCGATTTCGATGTCTGGGGCCTGAAAACCAATCTCGCCTTTGGCATCACCACCCTGTTCGATCCATCCTCCCTGACGATTGACATGCTGACCTATCAGGACCTGGTGGAGACAGGCGATGTGACCGGCTCGCGCCTCTACACCACCGGCCCGGCAATCTATGACTACAATGATTTCCGCTCTAAGGCGGAGGTGATGGCTGTCCTTAAGCGGTATAAGGAGTATTACCGCGTCGACAATGTAAAGCAGTACAGGACGGGCAACCGGCGCGTGCGCCAGTGGTTCAGCGAAGCTGCAGCCGAGCTCGGCATCGCGGCGACAACCGAGGGCGCCCTCTCATACCGGTTCGGCCTGTCAGCCATTCTCGATGGGTTTTCCGGGGTGGAACATGGCATCCCTCCCATAACTCAGTATAAAGACTTCTACGAAATATTTGCCCGCAGTGGCACCAGCAGCACGCTCACCCTGATGATCACGCATGGCGGCCTTCCCGCTGACAAGGTCTTCATCGACCGTGCGGATGCCATCAACGATGAAAAGTATGCCGACTTCGTCCCGCAATGGTTCCGCCAGATGCGGTTCGCAAATGCGTCCGCCGGCCCGTTCTGCGATCACACATATGGCAATGTCGGCGCCAGCGCCCTGAGCATGTACCGTGCCGGCGGCCTCGTCGGTGTCGGCGCTCACGGCGATATTCCGGGCCTTGGCACACAATGGGAATTGCAGGCCCATGTGGATGGCGGCTGGACGCCGGCCGAGACACTCTGGGCCGCCACAATGGGCAGCGCCAAGACCATCGCGCGCGATCAATTTCTTGGCAGTCTTGAGGCCGGCAAATTTGCCGATCTCGTCATCCTAAATACCAATCCGTTGACGGATATAAAAAGTACGCTCGACATCCGGTTCGTCATGAAAAACGGCCGGTTGTATGACCCCGGAAGCCTCACCGAAGCGGGTGCAACGGTGAACCACTGAGGCGGCCTACCTCGCCGCCTCACAAATCAAACCACACGTCTAAGGGAGGAACGCTTGTGACCCTCACACGCACACTTTTGTCTGCAGGAACCCTTGCTGCCAGCGCTGCACTCGCCGCCGAGGCGAGCGAGAAACGTGTAGTTATGGACGTCGGCGCCGTATCGGCCCTGCATGACCGGGGCGAACAGATCGGCCGGGAAACACTTGAACTCACCGTTGGGGCCGAGTTCGAGACTGAATACGTGACCTTCTATGGCGCGTTCTACCGGCTTCTGCCAGTCGGCGCCGAACAGGCCGCTTTCGAGGACGAAGCGGACTATACAATTGGGGCTGCTTGGGAGCGCGATAGCTACAGTGCGGATGTCTCCGCTAACTGGCTGACTTATCCAGGTGAGGACGCTGAAGCCAGCCTGGAGCTGGCCGCATCCATTACGTTGGCTGCACCGCTCGCACCGACCCTGACGGGCTTCTACGATGTGGACTTCGAAGATTGGGGCGTGGAACTCGAAGCCGGGCCGGAATGGGAGGCCGGCGACTGGACAGTTTACGCGCTCGCCCGCGCGGGTTTCGTTAAACCGGGCGACGGCGGCGACTCCCGGACGTATGGCGGCATCGAGATCGGCGCTGAACGCCCGGTTTCTGAGTTTGCCGCGTTCGGCGCTTTCGCCCGCTTCGATGCCGCCAACGAGGACTCCTTCGCCCGCCGCATCGAAAACGGCGACATCACCTCTTTCCGCAATTCCGGTCTGTCTGTCGGCATTCGCCTGTCCGTCACTCCCTGACCGGGCACTTTCACCGGCAGGCCGGACAGTCTGCCGGTGACCCTTTCTGTCCAGTCTTTGAGCACTGCATGACCAAAACGTGGCCCAAAATCATCATAGGGGTCATAAATTTGCTGAATCAGGCCGCTGGCTCAGTCATCGTCTTGTCACATCAAAGGGCAATGGCATCATCGCGCTCAGCTTAGTACAATCATGAGAGTGAAGCATGAAAAGCACCCATGAGCTCGATCTGAACCGCCGCCCGGTCGTGGCTCTGGCCGACGAATATCCCTCCGGCTTCGTGGATACCGCCCATTCTCACGAGCGCATCCAGCTGCTCTATGCCTGTTCCGGCGTTATGTCGGTCGTGACTGAACACACGAGTTTCGTGATCCCGCCCCAAAGGGCCGTCTGGATCCCGAGCCAGGTGCAGCATGAAGTGTCGTGCCGGGGCCCTGTCTCGCTGCGCACGCTCTATATCGACCCGAAATATGAGCGGAACGATCCCGACTGCCATATCGTGGAAGTCGGCCAGCTGCTGCGCGCCCTGATCCTGGAAGTGACCCAGTTCGAGCGCGACTATGATCTTGAGGGCCGGGAGGGGCAGATCGTCAGCCTCCTGATCAGTGAATTGCTGGCCTCGCCCAAAGTGCCTTATGCCGCACCGATGCCTGTCGACCCGAGACTGGTGCGTGTTTGCCGCGAGATCATTGAGAACCCCTCCGATCAACGCGACATCGACAAATGGGCGGATCTTGCCGGCATGAGCCGGAGGAGTTTTACGCGCGCCTTCAAGCGCGAGACAGGCATGGGTGTTGCCCTCTGGCGCCAGCAGGTTCGTCTCCTGGAAGCTCTGTCGCGCCTATCGACCGGGTCCAGCGTCACGAATGTCGCCATGGATGTCGGCTATGACAGCGCGAGCGCCTTCTGCGCCATGTTCCAGCGTTCCTTCGGCGTCTCGCCCAGCAAATACTCGTTCTGAAGGCCGCAGCCCCGAAGGGCTAGCCAGCCAATGATAACGATTGAGGACAATGTCCTGCAGCGTCCTGTATTCTCATGTGTCACAGCACGGAGAGAGACGGCTGTTTCACGGTGATACAGAGATCTGGTCCTAACGAAACCGATGCTTGCGGCAAACACAGTCGCACGCGCATTCATTTGGCGGGACATGCAGGACTCATGATGGGTGGCCGCTGCCATTGTCCATCACCGAGCACAGCCTATACAGGGTCAACGGTCTGAAAGAGTTCGCCTCTCTAGGCCTTCACCCCTGATTAAAGGTACCCCATGACGCAAACCGACACATCCACATCCAACACCCTGTTCGTTGAAGTCTCTGGTGCCGGCCTGTCGGAGGTCGATGGCCTCTACGTCCCCTCGACCGCGCCGCCAGCGCAATCCGAATCCGGCACCCTGTCCAGCCCCGGCTTCTGGAACGGCAAACCCGCCTGGGACCGCGCCGACGGCAAGGCCGCGCGCAGCCCCGCAATCTCCTATTCCAACAGCTACAAGTCGTGGCGGATTTCGCGGCTTGACGGTCATCTGGCCTATGAGATCACCTGCGACGACGCGCTGCCGCCCACCGGCTTGCCCTGGAACGTCTACAAGATGGGCGTCGCGCCCGCTCCGTCCGTGACGCTGCACCACTGCGACCCGCGCCTGCCCACCCCGCAGCCGAATATCGTCTTCATTCTGGGTGGTCCCGGCGCAGGCAAGGGCACGATGTGCGAACTGGCGAACATCCAGCTGGGATGGACCCACCTGTCCACCGGCGACCTTCTGCGTGCCGAACTGAAAGCCGGTAGCCCGAGAACCGCACTGATCAAGTCATACATCGATGCCGGCAAACTGGTGCCCGACGAAATCGTGGTTGGGCTGCTCAAGGATGCCATCGAAAACACGATCCGCCACACCGGCAATCTCAACTTTCTCATCGACGGGTTCCCGCGCGCTTTCAGCAATATGGATGCCTGGTACAAGGTGTTCGGCGAAGACGGCGACCTGCCGAAGATGATCTATTTCGAATGCCCGCTCGAGGTGCTGACCCAGCGTATTCTCGGCCGCGCACAATATTCGGGCCGCAGCGACGACAATGTCGAGAGCATGAAACAGCGCTTTGAGACCTTCAAGGCCGAGACCCTGCCAATCGTCGAGCATTTCAAGGGCCAGGACAAATGCGTCGAAATCGACACCAGTCAGGATCGGCAGACCGTCTATGGTTTGCTCCGCGCGGAGTTGGCGGATCAGACCGGCAGCGACCGTCTGGCGCGCCCGCTCAGCGAGGAAGCCGAGATGTTGCTGGGCTTGCGGCCTTACCCGCGAAAGACCTGATCCGGATAGCTACACTGTGGTGCGGGCGCCTATCCGGCCTTTTCCAGATCTTTCGCCAGTTCTTCCAGCATGAAGGTTTCACGCTGGATCGACAGGCCCATCTTGGCTTCGCGGCGCTGCATCACACCGCGATTGTGGGCGAGGGCTTCGTCAAGGCCGACCCAGACAGGCCGCATCCCGTTCGCGGTTTCGTAGTCTTCCATTTTCGGGGCGCGCAATTCTGGATCGATGTCGCAGACAAAGAAGTGGGACGTCATGTGCATCAGATCAAAGCCAGGCTGCCAATGCGGCCGCAGCTCTTCAATGTAGCCATAGCCGCGCTGCACGCGGACATTGCTGGCGCCGGTTTCCTCTTCCAGTTCGCGGCGCAGCCCGTCAATCAGGTCTTCTCCCTCGGCAACGCCGCCGCCCGGAAAACTGAAATCATTGTATCGCTCGGTGAACAGCAGCAGGATCGACGTCTCGCGCAACACGATCCCGCGCGCCGCCCGGCGAGTGAGGATTACACCCGTCCTGGCCTCGGCGTCGGGATGGACGAGTTTCTTGATCAGTCTCATAGCGCCCGTCTCCGTCATGGCGTTGGCTGTCCCTGCATCATTCCTGGTAAAGCGCACAAAGTCTTCACAACAGCCGCGGAAAAGATCAGGTGGCGGAGAGGGAGGGATTCGAACCCTCGATACCCTTGCGAGTATATCGGTTTTCGAGACCGACGCGATCGACCACTCCGCCACCTCTCCGCGCCGGGGTCTTAGAAGTCGGGTGCAGTATCGCGCCCGCGCGCAAAGCGCAAGCGCTGCGCTGGGGAAAATCCCGCCCCGGCCCGCCCTCCGCCAGCATTTCCCCCGCTTCCCCCTGCGGCAGCGCTCGCCAGCGCCCCGCGATCCGCTAAGGTCGCACCAGAGAAACAAGCGCCCAAAGCCGGTCCACCGGCGGGCCATCAGGGGAGACAAGACCGATGACAGCTGCCATCCAAGGCCAGGTTCAGGGCCAAGTTAGCGGAAAGTGCGATCCGAAATTCGCAAAGCTCAAAGCCGCCTTCGAGCAGAATTTCGCCAGCCGCGGCGAGGTTGGCGCCTCGGTCTGCCTGTCGGTCAACGGCGAGACGGCGGTGGACCTCTGGGGCGGCCTGGCGAACCCCGAGACGAACGAGCCCTGGCAGGAAGACACCGTCTCCATCGTCTTCTCCTGCACCAAGGCGGCGGTGGCGCTCTGCGCGCATATGCTGATCGACCGGGGCCAGCTGAACCCGGCCGCGCTGGTCGGTGAATACTGGCCGGAGTTTGCCAGGAACGGCAAAGAGAAAACCACCGTCCAGATGATGCTCAACCATCAGAGCGCGCTGCCAACGCTCCGCGACCCTGTCCGCCCCGGCGGCTTCGGTGACTGGGATTACATGATCCAGCGTATGGAAGAAGAGGAGCCCTTCTGGGAACCTGGCATCCGCAATGGCTATCACATGGTCAATTTCGGCTGGACGGTCGGCGAGCTTGTGCGCCGCGTCTCCGGCAAATCCCTCGGCACATTCTTCCGCGAGGAAGTGGCGGAGAAGACCGGCGCGCGTTTCTGGATAGGTCTTCCGGAGACGGAGGAAGTCCACATTGCGCCAATCCGGATGTACGCGCCCCAGCCCGGCGATCAGCCTACGGAGTTCACCATTGCGCTGATGACCGACCCGGCCTCCATCCAGCACAAATCCTTCATGAACACCGGCGGGTGGGACTGGAACAACCGCAAGGGCCAGACGGCCGAGATCGGCGGGGCAGGCGGGCTGTCCAATGCCCGCGGCCAGGTCGCGTGGTATACGGAGCTTGCGACCAATAGCGGCCGCCTCGTCTCGGCGGACCGGCTCGCCGCGATGTCGATGGTCTCGGCCGCCACCCAGCGCGACGCAACCCTCCTGGTGCCCACGCGCTTTGCCTCCGGTTTCATGAAGTCGATGGACAACCGCGCCCTGCCGCAGGGCACGCAGATGAGCGCCATCATCGGCGACAGGGCGTTCGGTCATGTCGGCGCCGGCGGCTCGATCGGCTTTGCCGATCCCGAATGCGGCCTCGCCTTCAGCTATACGATGAACCAGATGGGCCCCGGCCTGCTGGTGAACGCGCGCGGCCAGGCGCTGATCGATGCGGCCTATGAAGCCCTCGGCTACCGCACGAATGCGCCGGGGGCATGGGTGCGTTGAGCGCTTGCGGTAGGCGCCCCGTCAAGCCGCGACCATGCCAAGGTGCCGGTAAAGCCTCAGGGCGCGTACGTTGCCGGGCAACACCTTGAGGTCCAGCCAGTCGGCGCCGCGCTGCCTGAAGGCCTCGAAAGCGGTGAGCATCAGGGCTTCACCGATACGCCGTCCACGGAAGGCTTTCGCGACCACGAGATCCTTGATGAAAGCGGAGGTCCAGCACTGGCAGACGCCGGCATAGGCTCCATCTGAGGCGCGTGCCACAAAGACCAGCGCCGGATCAAACTCGCGGTCATTCAGCAGGGCGGGCCACCATTGCTCGAACGCTTCGACATCGCCTTCGCCGGGGCCATAGCCTGCCGCCATCAGCGCATGCAGCGCAGGGGCCATGTCTTCAGAGAACGTAGCAAGCGAAATGCCGTCCGGCCATTCTGGCACAGGCATGGGCGTTGTGAGATTGCGGCGATGCGTCAAAAGCGCTGTCATCGCCGCGCTAGCCCGGCACCACCGGCAGCCCTCGCGCCAGCCAGCCGCCATTGCCCTCATGCCCGCCGGTCACGCTGAACAGGTGGGTGAAGCCGGCGGCGCGCGCCTGCATCGCCGCCTGCATGGAGCGTTGCCCGTTGCGGCTGATGAAGGCGGTCGGCGTATCAAAATCCCCCACCAGACGCATCACCTGCGGCAAGAAATCACGGTCCCGGAAATGGGCCGTCAAGGCGCCCTCGGGAATGCTCGTCGCCGCGCGCTCCGCCGCGCTGCGCACATCGATCAGCACCAGATCGCCCGCCGCGAGGTTCTCATGCGCGTCCAGCGCGCTGATCAGGCTTATGGGCGGGGCAGGGCGGCCATCCGCGGCCTTCATCGAAAGGCTCGCCGCGATGATCGCCGCGATCCTCACCCCGCGCCGCCAACCGTCAGTGAACCGACTTTCAGGGTCGGCTGGCCAACGCCCACGGGGATCGACTGTCCGGCCTTGCCGCACACGCCGATGCCGTCATCCATGGCAAAGTCATTGCCGATCATGGTCACATCCGACAGCACAGTCGGCCCATGCCCGATCAGCGTCGCATTCTTCACCGGCGCGACCACCTTGCCATTCTCGACAAGGTAAGCCTCCGTGCACTGAAAGACGAAATTGCCGGAGGTGATGTCCACCTGGCCGCCGCCGAAATCCACCGCCCACAGGCCGCGCTTGATCGAGGCGACAATCTCCGCCGGGTCGCGGTCGCCGCCCAGCATCACGGTATTGGTCATCCGCGGCATGGTGGAGGCTTCATAGCTCTCGCGCCGTCCATTGCCTGTGGGCGCCATGCCCATCAGGCGGGCATTCATCCGGTCCTGCATGTAGCCTTTGAGGATGCCGTCCTCGATCAGCACGGTGCGCTGCGTCGGCGTGCCTTCATCATCGAAGGTCAGCGATCCGCGGCGGCCATCGATGGCGCCGTCATCAATCACGGTCACGCCTTTGGCGGCCACCTGCTCGCCGATCCGGCCGGAATAGACGCTCGTGCCCTTGCGGTTGAAGTCGCCCTCGAGGCCATGGCCTACAGCTTCATGCAGCAGCACGGCCGGCCAGCCAGGTCCAAGCACCACTTCCATCTCGCCCGCGGGGGCAGGGATGGAGCGCAGGTTCACCTCCGCCTTGGCAATCGCGCGGCGCACCATGTCCTGCCAGCGGCCAGCCTCGATCCATTCGTCATAGGCCGCGCGCCCACCCGCGCCCGCGGAAGCCGATTCGCGCCGGCCATGCTCTTCCATCGTAACGGAGACATTCAGGCGCACCAGCGGGCGGATGTCATGGAAATGCGCCCCGTCCGGACGGAGGATGTCAATTTCCTTGTGATTGCCGGCCAGCGAAACCGACACCTGAACCACGCGCGGGTCTGCCGAGCGCGCGAACGCGTCGATGGTCGCCAGAAGGTTCGTCTTGTCGGTGAAGCCCGGTGTCAGTGTCGGGTCAATCGGCGGATAGAGCTGGCGATTGGCAGGCTGC
>JBKBVT010000087.1:0-9293 GCA_046289305.1 Hyphomonas sp.
CGATGGGCGCGGGCGAGCAGGCCCGGCTCGAAGCGTTTCTCGCCATGCGCAAGGGCGCGTTCGAGATCGAGCGCGCCAGTGATGCGGTCTTCGGTGGCGCCGAGCGGCAGGTCGATAACCGGCGCGGCGACCTTGCTGACTTCGAGCTTGGCCGATCCGTTGCAGGCGTCGCACAGACCGGCCTTCGCCTTGGGCGCGCAATTATAGGGGCAGCCTTTGACGACTTCGATTTCGGGCAACAAGGCGGCAAGGGCGCGAATGGCGGTGGATTTTCCGGTCCCGCGTTCGCCAAGGGCGAGCACGCCGCCGATGGAAGGGTCGATCGCTGCCAGCAGGAGCGCATCCTTGAGCGCGCTCTGGCCGACGATGGCGGTAAAGGGATAAACGGTCACATCCTGCTTTCTATCAATCCAGATTGACACCAGCCTATGTCAAGCCGGACCATAAGAAAAGCCGCCTGACGGCCTGTCAGGCGGCTTTTCCTGTTGTATCGAACCGTTATGGCGCCGATCAGCTCGGGTTCTTGAGGTATGCAATCACGTCCGCGCGGTCCTGCGGGTTACGCAGGCCTGGGAAGGCCATGATCGTGCCCGGAATGTAGCGGGTGGGATTCTCAAGATATTCGAACAGGTTTTCCTCGGTCCAGGTCACGTCCGAATCAAGGTTGGCCTGGGAATAGCGGAAGCCCGGAACCGTTCCAGCTTCGCGCCCGACAATGCCGTACATCGAAGGACCGACATTGTTGCGGCCTTCCTGGACGGCATGGCAGGTCATGCACTGGGCGAACACACGGCGACCGCGGGTTGCGTCACCGGTATAGGCTGCAAAGCCTGTCGTCGCCTCACCTGCGGGCGCAGCGGCCGGCGTAGTGGCGGTGTCGGTTGCTGCTGGTGCCGTTTCGGCGGTATCCGTTGCGGGCGCTTCGGCCTCGACCGGCGCCGCCTCTTCAACCGGTGCAGCCGCCGGGGGCGTTGCAGCGGGTGCCGCCGGCGCCGGGTCTGATCCGCCACAGGCCGCCAGGATCAGTCCAAGACCGCCCAGTAGGGGAAGCGCCAGATTACGCGTCATCATTTTCATTCATTCCTCCGTTTAACTTTTCGGACGGTAGTGAGGATAGGTCACAAGGGTCCGCCGCCAAGGTTCTTGTGCCGCCAAAATTCAGACCTGGTCTCTCCAGGACTGGAGCGCTCCGGCATGCGCATTCATGTAATGGATCAACCAGGCTGCGTAGTCCGAGGGCGTCTCGCGGACGGCGCGCTCGAGGGCTTCCAGGCCAATCCACGAAATCTCTTCGACCTCCTCCGGGTTCAATACCGGCACGTGCTCGGTGCGGCCGAAATAGAGGTGGGGGATCTCGTTCTCGATCATCTCATTGTCGAGATAGGCGACATACCGGCTCTTGAAGCCAAAGGTCAGCGGGACGCTAAGCCCGACTTCTTCCCGTAGGCGGCGCTCGGCGGCCTGCCCGGTCGGTTCGCCGGGTCTCGGATGGCCGCAGCAGCTGTTGGCCCATTTGCCAGCAGAATGATATTTTCCCGCCGCCCGTTTCTGGATCAGGCATTCGCCGGCCGGATTGAAGATGAAAACCGAAAAGGCGCGGTGCAACAGGCCGTCCTGATGGATTTGCCATTTGTCCCCGGGCGTTACGGCGCGGTCCGCCTCATCGACCAGGATCACCTGTTCATACTGATCTGTCACAGATGAAATCTCTCCGGTCATGCCTGGAGAGTTAAGCGTTGTCGCCAGCGCGTGTCAATTTGTATTGACTATTCGACGGTCCAGCCACGAGGCGTCCTGCGGGCTTCCAGCGTCACAGCGCTGTCCCCTGGCACCGCGACGGGCGGGGTGGGGCGCGCTGTCGCAAGGAAGCGCATGGCCAGGGCTGCACCCGCCAGCGTGACACCGGCAATCGCCGTCATCAGGGCGGCCATACCGGCGACCAGGATAAGGAGAGCGCCGATGACGACCTGAATACCAAGCGCCGCCGCCGTGCGCAGCATGGCGATCAGGTTGCGGGCGTAAGGGGCGGAGGAAGGATGCGTCTGGACCATATCTAGCTCCTTGCGCTGCGAAAGTGGCGCCATGAAGGCGGGCCGTCAATGTGCTGCGATGCAGGAATCAGGCCTTCGAGGCTTTCTGGTCAATCTTGCCGCACCATCAGGCCGCGTTCGGCCCTGATCCGCGCATAGGCAGCGGTGATCGCGGCGGCCTTGGCATGGGCGGTGTCCTCGAACTCGCGCGGGGCGCCCATCTGTACGATCCGGTCCGGATGGTGATCTGCCATCAGGCGGCGATAGGCGACGCGAATGTCCGAGAAGTCCGCATCATGCGCGACGCCGAGGACGTGATAAGGGTCCTCCCGGTCCGGGCCGAGATGGCTGGCGCGGATCCTCCGGAAGGTTGCCTCGCTGAAACCGAACGCCTGGGAGACGGTGCGCAGATAGTCCATCTCCGGTTCTGTCACGGCGCCATCAGCTCCGGCGATCTGGAACAGGCCGTCGAGCACGCCTTCGAGCAGGCAGGGCCGGTGACTGTAGCGCCGGCCAATCCGCCGCGCATAGGATTCGTAGCCGCGCACGGTCTGGCGGGCGAGATTGAACACCCGGCGGACATTGTCGATCTCCTCCGGCGGCGCCCGGAAGACGCGGGAAAACACCATGATCTCGGAGTCGGTGACGTGGCCGTCGGCCATCGCCAGCTTCGCGCCGAGGCCAACAACGGCGGCGGTGAAACCCACATCGTTGGGATCCGGCGCGCATGTGTCATCTCCGCCCGCAGCCGTATCCGGCTCCGGGCCCGGATCGAACAGGCGGCGTCCGCTGGCCAGAAGTGTGGTCCATAAACTCATGACTGAGCGACCTATAGCGCAGGGTCAGGGGGCTTGGACAGTCAGCACTTCTGACAAGCATGTGAAGTTTGACGCCGGAATACACCCAGTCGCCGCGGGTCGCTCCAAATTACATTAAACCTTGTTAAGAAAGAGAAACATATTGTATCTCGCTACGTATACAAAACGTCCCAACGAGAAACCGGACGCCCAACAGACAGAAGGACTTTCGTCATGAAGATTTTTGCATCCGCAGCCGCTGCTGCCCTCATCGTCGCCCTGCCCGCCATGGCGGGCCATCACGGCGACGCCGCCAAGAAAGACAAGGCCGAGTACACGTCCGGCGAATACGCCGCCGTGACCACCGACATCGTCGAGACCGCTGCCGCCGCCGGCACCTTCACCACGCTGCTGGCCGCTGCCGAAGCTGCTGGCCTGGCCGACGCGCTGAAGGGCGAAGGCCCGTTCACCGTGTTCGCCCCCACCGATGAGGCGTTCGCGAAACTGCCGGAAGGCACCGTCGAGAGCCTGCTGCTGCCTGAGAACCAGGACCAGCTGGCCGGTATCCTCCAGTATCACGTGATTGCCGGCGCCAAGATCAAGTCAGGCGATCTGGCGGGTCAGGAACTGTCGGCAGACACGCTGAACGGCTCGATCGATATCGACGCCACGGACGGTGTGCGCATCAATGACAGCGCCACCGTGATCGCCGCCGATGTGCGGGCCTCGAACGGTATCATCCATGTCATCGACACGGTTCTGATCCCGGCCTCGTAATTCCGGCCCCTCCCCAGGGCTGAGACTTCACCCCTGCCTGCCCCGTCCGGTTCAAGCCGGGCGGGGCTTTTTTTGCGCGGCGGGGCCGGCTTCAGGCCGGTTCAGTTTGTGTTGCGCGGGGGCACGTTGCCGTCTGTCGCGGGCTCGGCAGCGGGTGTCTCTGCTGCAGGTGCGGGCGCAGGCGCCACGGGAGGCGTGGGCGGCGGCGTTGCGGCGACCGGTGCGGCAGCAGGCGTGGGTGCCGGTGCTGGCGCGGGTTGTGCGACGGGCGGCGGTGCGGCCGGCACCGGAGCTGCGGCGGGCACGATCGCGGGCGGCAGTTCCTGAACAGGCTCGCTCGTTTCAGCCGGAAGCTCGGCGTCGTAATAGGCGTCCTCCGCCTCGGCCTCAGCCGCCTTCCTGCCGCCGAAGAGACCAAAGAGGCCGCCTTTGCGTTTGGCTTCCGTCGCTTCGACCTGGTCTTCCATCACCTCAGTTTCGGCCTCGGTCTCTTCGTCGTCTTGCTGACGGCGCAGGCCGAGCGGGCCGCGCCGGTCGGCATAACGGTCATACTGCATGCTGTAATATTCAAATGCGGTGTGGGTCAGCGGGCGCGGGGTCAGCGTCAGGCCGTACATCCGCAGGCGCTCGACCACTTCATCGCGCAGGTGCATGCCCGGCAGGACCTCAGCGCGGAAGCCCTGTTCCTTCATCCAGTCGCGGACAGCCCAGCTGCGCACGGAGCCGACTTCGCCGGGCCTGGCGCCCTTGTGGACTTCCCACATGTAGAGCGCGGCGATGCCGTTGACGGCCGCCTCCATCGCGTCATCCAGGGCGCTACCCGGTTCGCGGCCCTGGGCCAGAATGGCGCGCAGGCCCAGCTTGCGGGCCTCAAGTTCCTGATAGGTCGATCCGACGACCGCGATGCCATTGCGATTTGCCCGGATCAGGGAGCTGTTGACGCCGTCCAGCTGCGGATGGCGGATCGGCAGGAGCACATCTGGCCCGACGCCGGAATTCTGTGCGACCTGGATCAGTTCGCCGACCATCCGCTGGAGATTGATGCGCATTTCGTGGGAGACGCCTTCCAGCGCCGACAACCGGCCCGCCTTCGCGTCATCGCGCATGCGCCAGAGGTTCCAGGCGACCATCGTCATCAGGGCAATCAGGAGCCCCAGCCCGCCTGTGAGGAATGTATAAAATTCTGCTTCGCTCATTCTGAGTTCCCCCTGCATCCCGGCCATCTCAAGCAAGGCGCACGCCAGACAAACCTGGCCCTTAAGACTTCTAGACGCCGAGCGCGCGGCCTGCAATCACCTCCAGTCGTTTCATCAGATCCGGGTCGCGCGCGTCCGGCGCCGTGATCAGCGCAAAATCGAGGCAGCGCTCGATGCCCTGGGGCGACGCAGTCCTCGGAGTACCGTTCAGCGCGCTGGCCAGCTGGATGATGGCGCGGCGGGCGAGCGCAGTGTTCTGCGCCATGGTCTCGAGCACGTTCGAGACGCTAACCGCTTCGGTCTCGGCGCGCCAGCAATCATAGTCCGTCACCATGGCGAGGGTCGCATAGGGGAGTTCCGCCTCGCGGGCGAGCTTGGCTTCGGGCATGTTGGTCATGCCGATGACGTCGCAGCCCCATTGCCGGTAAAGCCGGCTTTCGGCGAGGGACGAGAATTGCGGGCCTTCCATGGCGAGGTATGTGCCGCCGCGGTGAACCTTGCCGCCGGCCGCCTCTGCCGCATCCGCGGCCAGCGCCGAAAGCCGCGCGCAGACGGGTTCCGCCATCGAGACATGCGCCACGAGGCCGGCGCCGAAGAAGCTTTTGTCCCGGGCGAAGGTGCGGTCGATGAACTGGTCGGCGGCGACCACCTCACCGGGCGCGTATTGTTCCTGCAGCGAGCCGCAGGCGGAGATCGACAGCACATCGGTGACGCCGGCAATCTTCAACGCAGCGATATTGGCCCGGTAAGGCACCTCGGTGGGCGGCAGACGGTGGCCCTGGCCGTGTCGCGGCAGGAAGACGAGGCGGACCTCTCCGATCCGGCCCTCAACGAGCGTGTCCGAGGGGCGCCCCCAGGGTGTATCGATGTCCAGCGCGCGCCGGTCCTCAAGCCCGTCGATGGCGTAGAGGCCCGAGCCGCCGATGATGCCGAGTGTCCAGCCTGCCAATCACGCCTCCATGTGAAAACCCCGCCCATGGACGCGGTCCAGGGCGGGGTTGTCAATTCAGACCGTGCGTCAGGGAAGCCGCTAGTGCTCCACTTTCCGCCAGATGCGCTTGTAGGAGAACCACAGCAGCACCGAGAGGATGAGCAGGTAGATCATCGTCGCGAGGCCAACTTCCTTGCGGGCTTCCAGCTTGGGGTCCGTCGCCCAGGCCAGGAACTGCGCCACATCATAAGCCATCTGCTCGATCGTAGCCTCGGTGCCGTCGGTGTACTCGACGCGGCCCGGCGTCAGCTGCGGGGCCATGGCGAGGAAGCCGCCTGGCGGGGTGTGGCGCGGATCGCCCTCGAAGTTCGCGGTGATGTCGCCCGGCATGTAGGGGTTATAATACTGGCCGGTCGGCTGGAGGATGTAGGCAGGGCCAGTCTCCGGCCGGTAGTCGCCGAGCTTCTCGAACTTGGAAAGATCGATCAGCGTTTCATAGATCGTCTCGCCGTCGCGTTCGGTGATCCGGTCTTCGTACAGATCGAAGTCCGGATAGCCGAGCATCAGATTGTAGATATAGCTGGCGCCGCCATGGCGAGCCTTGGTGATAACCGAGAGATCGGGCGGCACGGCGCCGCCATTGGCCGCGCGGGCAGCCGCGTCATTCGCGAAGGGCGAGCGGAACGCGTCGGCCGGCGTCGCCGGGCGGAAATCGAACTCGCCCATATCGTTCGGCACCGGATCGAGGATTTCGTTCTCGGCGGCGAGCGCGCGGACATATGGGTTGTCGTTGGCGTTCGGATAGGCGGGGTCGTAGAACGGGCCGCCCTTCTCGCCGAGGTTCCGGTAGCTGAGCAGCTTCATGCCATGACAGCTGGAGCAGACCTGTTTGTAGACTTGGTAGCCGCGCTGAACAGACGCCTGGTCATACTGGCCAGTGAAGCCTTCAAAGGGCCAGCCGCCTTCCGGGCCGTGGGCGTGCTTGGCGCCGCCCGCTGCATGCGCGAGGCCCGCAAAGGCGAGGCCGGCGAGGCTGGCCGTGAGGATACGGAGCGTTTTCATGGTCACTTATTCCCCAGGGTTGCTTCTTACTCGGCCGGAACGGCGGTGCCGGTCGCGGCAGGCTGCCGCTTCAGCACGGATTTATGAATGGATTCCGGCGGCTGCTTCGGCTTCTCGGTCAGGCCGATGAAGAACAGGGCCGCGAAGTAGCCAAAGTACAGGATCGTCAACAGCAGCGAGAAGTGGCGGAACAGGAAGCTCGGCGCCGGGACGGTCGACAGACTTGCATTCGCGCTTTCCGGCAGGCTTGCCATGTAGGCACGCGCTGCTTCGAAGGCTTCCGGACCGCCGCGATAGGTGCTGCTCGCGACTGCGCCATCGGCGGTGTAGCTCACCACGAGGCTCGGCTGACCCTGCAGGGCCGGGATGACCGGATCGTCGGGGTTTGCCGCGCCGCACCAGCCGAGCAGCAGGCAGACCACGACAAAGCCGAAGAAGAACTGACGGGCGACCGGGCGGTAGCGCATCGATTTCACTTTCGACGTGTCGAGCCAGGGCAGCACGAACAGAACGGCAATCGAAGCGAACATGAAGATCACGCCGAGCAGTTTCGCATCGATCGGGCCAAGGTCGAAGGTGATGGCGCGCAGGATCGCGTAGAATGGCAGGAGATACCATTCCGGCACGATGTGGGCAGGCGTCACCAGCGGGTTGGCCTCGATATAGTTGTCTGCATGGCCCAGCACGTCAGGTGCATAGAAGACGAAGACCGCGAACAGGATAAGGAAGAGCACAATCGCGAAGGCATCCTTCACCGTGTAGTACGGGTGGAAGGGCACAGTGTCCTTCTCGACGTCCTGGACTTCCACGCCGGTCGGGTTGTTGTTGCCCGGCACGTGCAGCGCCCAGATGTGCAGGATGACGACACCGGCGATCATGAACGGCAGCAGATAGTGCAGAGAGAAGAAGCGCTGGAGTGTCTGGTTGCCGATGGATGGGCCGCCGAGGATCCAGGTCTGCAGGCTCTCACCAACCAGCGGGATCGCGCCGAACAGGCCGGTAATGACGTTTGCACCGTGATAGGACATCTGGCCCCAGGGCAGCATGTAGCCGAGGAAGGCAGTCGCCATCATCAGGAGATAGATCACGCAGCCGAGGATCCACAGCACTTCGCGCGGCGCCTTGTAGGAGCCGTAATAGAGCCCGCGGAACATGTGGATGTAGACGGCGAGGAAGAACATCGAGGCGCCGTTGGAGTGGATATAGCGCAGCAGCCAGCCGAACGGCACGTCGCGCATGATGCGCTCGACCGAGGCGAAGGCGCCGTCGACGCTGGCTTCATAGTGCATGGCCAGGATCACGCCCGTGAGGATCTGGATCGCAAGGCAGACCGCGAGGATGCCGCCGAACACGTACCAGTAGTTCAGGTTCTTCGGCGTCGGGAAGGAAATCGCCGTGTCATGCGCGAACCGGACGATCGGCAGGCGCGTGTCGAGCCAACGCTCGAAGGCTGAGTTCGGCTTGTAGGAAGATTCATGTCCGCTCATCTAAAGGTGTCCTTCTCAGAGGGAAATGTTGATGACCGAGTCCGAGACCCAGCGATAATTGGGAACGGGAAGGTTCGTCGGCGCAGGACCTTTGCGGATCCGGCCGGACGTGTCGTAGTGCGAGCCATGGCAGGGGCAGTACCAGCCGCCATAGTCACCCGTATTGCCCTGGGCCGGGCCAACAGGCACGCAGCCAAGGTGGGTACAGGCGCCGGAGGTCACGAGAATCGCCTTATTGACCGAGCCATCCGCCTTCGGGCGAATCCGATCTGCGTCTGTCTCGGGGTCCGGCAGGAGGGCCATGTTGACCGATTCAGCCGCCGAGATTTCTGCTGCCGTCCGGTGGCGCACGAAGAATGGCTTGCCGCCGATCAGGATGCGGATCTCGCCGCCGAGCGGCACTTTCGAGACATCCACATCGAGCGAGGAGGCCGCGCGGGTGTCCGCTGCCGGGTTCCACTGGTCCACGAGGGTCCAGGCGAACAGGGCAGCACCGCCAGCGGCGAAGGCGCCGGTTGCGATGTGAATGAAATTGCGGCGGTCATCATCGACCGTCTCGTCATGGGGCTTGGCCGTCTCTATGGTCACGTGTCTGTCCATCCCTAAAGGCGTAACGGGTTCTGTGCCGTCTGTACTAAAGCTGTGCGATCCGCACATTGCGGCAAGTGGGCGCGGGCGCGGCATTTCTGCACGGCCAGCCCCCCTTATTCCGGCTAGGGCGTTAGCGCCGTTCCATTCCTGTGACAACAGGGGACTTGCGAGGCAAAGGCGCGCAGCGCATCACTGCCAGCATGACTCAAGACACACTGAGCAGCGCGCTCGAAACCCGCAAATCCACCGCCAGCGCCTGGTTCCGGTCGCTGCAGGCCGACATCATCGCCCGGTTCGAGGCCATCGAAAGTGCCGCCGTGCCGCCCCTATACAAGGGCGAAGCGGGGCGATTCGAGCTCAAAGAGTGGCGCCGCGGCGATGGCAGCGAAGACCTCGGCGGCGGCCGGATGAGCCTGATGCGC
>JBKBVT010000088.1:0-9282 GCA_046289305.1 Hyphomonas sp.
CTGGAATTTGCCCGGCGCAACAATTCAAAGCCATATTACCACGGCAACAAGATTCTGGCGGCGGCCGAACGGCGTGATACCGACTATTGCGTCTGGCTGGACACCGACACCTATCTGGCGCAGCCGCTGAACGACGCGCGGCTGTATCAGCCCAACCGCATCGCTGCCGTTCCTGAATCGATTGCCGGATATGCGGGTCGTTTCATCGAGGTCTGGGACAAGACCTATGCCGTCTTTGGCCTCGAAACCCCGAAAGAGCGCATGAAAATGGTGCGCACCACGAATGAACAGCCGCCCTATTTTAACGCGGGGTTCATCTCATTCCCCGAGGTGACCGAGCGGGGTGAGCGGTTCGGGGAACTGTGGCTGGATACGGCCATGATCATCGACTACGACGAGACGCTGGACCATGCGCGCAAGCGTCCGTGGCTGGATCAGGCATCGCTGCCCGTCGCAATCCTGCGCGGTGGCTGCACCTATGTGCAGATGGAAAGCGAGTTCAACTATCCCATCGACACCCCCGACTGGAATACAAAAATCGCTGCATAACAAGCTATTGGGTAGGAAACGAGCCCCCTCTCCTAGCGCTGGAGTTCAATAGCTTACAAGCAGTTCTGGAAACGCATTGGCGCCCCGTCAGCGTATGAGAAGCAGACCGAAGTTCCGCAGACGACGGCATAGAGGCACCAGAATTTGGCGGCAGTCAGCAGTCAAGTTCCTTCCTTTGATGTACTGCGGTATCCACCCATCTTGGCTGGGCTTGACGGTGCAGGCCCCCTGAAACTAGGCGCTGACCGTGGGAAGCAGGACTCTCCTCGATAATCGATGCAGTCGCTCGCAGCGCAAGCTCATGCCGGTCGCTGAAAATAGCGCGTGGCCATGGTGCTTCAAGCGACTTGACGGTACCCGACGGCTCTCGCTACGCATTGCATAGAAGATGCTAGCCCCCATAATCACGTAAAGTCAAATAGCTGTAATTTTATAAGGTGAGCGCAGATGAAAGAGTCAAGGCCGTATGCTTTTTCAAAAATATATGAGGGGAAAGATATCCGAGTTTTCTATTTCGGAATGGAGAATGAGCGCATTTTAATGACATTTACGCAGTGGGCGAACAAGCCGCCGCGAAAGCCATTTTATCCTACCGTTGCACATGTAGCAGGAATGGGTTTCATAGGATTTGTTTCACTCCGGAATCATCGCTGGCAAACACCTGAACTCCCCGAGGCTTTCGACGCGATCAAAAAAATTCTACGATCCAACCATTCGATTACGACGTTCGGAGTAAGTATGGGAGGAACGGGAGCAATTTTTGCATCTCAGTTTATTGATGTGAAGAGAGTTATTGCGGTCGCTCCAAGACCTACAAGCGCACCCTCATCAAATCTTGAGCTGGGCGATGAAGAAAGTGCCTCCTTTGCCAGCGAGGTTGCAAGTCCTTTTGAGGCGCAAGAGCGAATGATAATAAAGTTAAGTCAGAACATAAGCGATAGAACTGAAATAAATATTCTATATGATCCCTTCTATAAAGTGGATACTCCTTTTGTGGAGATTATTGAAGCTGCGCGGGGAAAAGTGAAAAGATGGCCCTTGCCCTTTGCCAATCATACGCCACTATTAGAGTTGAAACAATCTGGTCTACTGCGGGAGTTCACGCAGAAAGCTATCGTCGATAACGACATCAACGGCGCGCATGCTCTCTATCGACGGGCAAGATATGAGAATGGACTTTTTTCTTACAATGCATCCCTGCGAAGAAATTGCCTTCAGTTGCGAAAGAATCGCCCACAGCATTTTGATGTCTTGAATAATCATATCTCTTCTTATGGGCCTAATTACACTTGGCTGGAAGCCAGAGCGGCTTTTTTGGCATTTGAGAAAAAGTATCTTCTGGCGGCGCGTGATTATGAGCATTGCGAAACGCTTACCGGCCGGAAGAAGTTCGCTAAACTTGCTGAGAAAATGCGCGCTGCGCACACGCGTCTTGGTTTATGATCACGCAGCCGGAGATTGATATGCCGAAACGTCATATTGCTACTTACTCGCTCAAGACCCTTTTTCGAGGGGAGAGCATCAGGGTGGTCGGGTTTGACCTAGATCGCGCCAATATCCTCATGACCTTCACCAGGCGGGCCGCGAACCCGCCCCACAAACCCTTCAGCCCGGGCCTGGCAAAAGCCAATGGCTTTGGATTCATCGGGTTTGTGTCTCTCGACAATCATTGGTGGCAAACGGAGGAATTTCCTTTGGCGTTTGATTGCCTGAAGAGGCAGATTTGTGCTGAGGCCAAAATTACCGCCTACGGAACTAGCATGGGAGGATCGGGTGCTCTACTAGCTAGTCAGTTTATGTCGATCAAGAATTGTATTGTCGCGTCACCGCCTTTGATTGTCGATCAGGAATATGCTCCTTGGGAGCCTAGATTTCAAGAATCTTGGAAAGATCGCTCGCTTTTGCATATTCCTGACTTCAGTAAAAATCAGCCTGAGATGACTACTGTTGTTTATGATCCATTCCATAAGATTGACAGACAGCACGTTCGGCATATGACGGATTCTGGCCTGCGTATCCGTAGAATTCCCGCGCCGTTCATGGGCCATATGCCCCTTGAGGAGGTCCGGAGATCTGGGTTGTACAGAGAATTTTCCCAAGAGATGATTATTAACGGAAACGTTTTTGCCGCGCGCGAGATTGTTAGGAAATCGCGCAATGCGAGAGGTGTCTTTGAGTACAATCTTATCCTTAGAAGAAACTATATGGAGCCGATTAATAGAGCGGAGACGTTCGACAGGTTGATCTCGAAGTATGGTCCGCAAGATTATCTCCTTGAATATAGAGCCTCTGCGCTGCAGCGTGCCGGACGATATGCGGAAGCGCATTTGGATCTTGCGGAATTAGTAAAAATGACTGGCCGAAAGAAGTTTGTTAAATTGGATAGGCGAGCGCTGGCTAACTCCGAAAGAGCTAAAAGATGATCCTAGCTGTATTGGGTTTCGGGTTTACCCGGGATGCCAAGCCGTTGAGATTATAGATGGTTGATCTCAGGCTTTTGATGGCGTGGTCTTTTCTTGAGAATGGAAGGAAACATTCTTGGTCAGTTCGCCACAGAAGCGCTATAACCGAACTCGCGGACGGAGCTACGATTCAATGATCGCTTGCAACGCTAAGTCATTAGCATGAAATTAAGCCAAAGGCGGTCGCGAAGTGGCGCAATCGCGGAACGACCGAGGATTTCAAGGCCGGGTCGAAGGAGCTGCGATCAGCGGTTTCGGCCAAGACTGAGGAGGTGATGATCGTTGCCTTCAGCCGGGACTTGTTGCTGCCGCTGGACGATTGCCTCTACGCTCTGCAGGCGGCAATCCCGCGTCTCACCTCTCTGCGCTGCATCTAGGTCTTCCCTATGGGCCGCCCGATATTTCGACAGGACGGCACACCGACGCGCCGCCCCTTCCTTCGCTCCCCCTCCCGCACGCCTAAATCAACCGCGCGATCTCCTTCCGGTTCGAGATGATCAGCTCCTTCGCCTGCGTGCCGCCGGAGGCGCTGATCGAATAGGTCAGCGACACCTCCTCGAGGTGGAACGCGCCGAACCAGTCCCGGATCTCGGGCGTGTCGTTGATCGACATCAGAAACGCGCCCTCGATCCCGGCCAGCATCTGGGCCATCTGGGCGAACTGGCTGCGGTCGAACATGCCTTTGCCGTAATCGGCCTCGCCGCCCAGATAGGGCGGGTCGAGGTAGAACAGCGCCCGGCTGCTGTCATAGCGGCGGATCAGATCGGCCCAATCGAGGCATTCCAGCACCACGCCGTCCAGCCGCTCGCGCGCCTCTTCCAGAATGATCTCCAGCCGTGACAGGGAAAACCGTGGGCCGCTGGTGGCGGCGACGCCGAAGACGCCGGTGACCTGACCGCCAAAGGCGAGGCGCTGCAGATAAAGAAACCGCGCCGCCCGTTCCAGATCGGTCAGGGTGGCGGGGTCGGTGGCGCGCAGGCGTTCGAACTCGCGCCTGCTGGCCAGCTGGAAGCGCATCACCTCCATCAGCTGCGGATAGTGGCGCTGCAGGATCCGGAACAGGTTGATGATCTCGCCATTGAGATCGTTCGCCACCTCAAGCGTCGGGCGGAAGCGGCGGCGCAGGAAGACGCCGCCCATGCCGACAAAGGGCTCGATATAGGTGCGGTGATCGATGGCCTCGATGCGCTGGATGATGCGCCCGTGCAGACGCTTTTTGCCGCCGAGCCAGGGGGCGACGGGGGCTGCGGATTTTACTTGTATCATCAGGTGATTCTCGCCTACGCGGCGCCTGCCCTCGAGGGGTGCAGGCGACCATAAGCTTATGCTGGTCGGTGCGGTTGGCCTCAGAAACTCGCCGCATGGATCGGACCGCAAGGTCCGGTCCCCTGCCGTAAGCACAGCAGGGGCAGGGCAGGGCCGCTGTGCTGGCCCTTCGCAGATCTTCGGATCTCTTCGCACTTCATTGCAGATACTGGTGTCACAGCACAATCAGGCCTAATTTTTTGCGCAATCGAACGTACGGTCTTGCATGTTGCTGTACAGCACCATGAAAAAACCTTATACTTTATTGGGTTTTTTAGTGACCCCTGCAGGATTCGAACCTGCAACCTGCCCCTTAGGAGGGGCAAGGTTCCCCCGCAGAACTAGCGAATATAGGCAGAAAAGCAGCCCCCGTTGCAGGCATGTTCTCGGTTTGGACAGAGTAATCAGGTGCAGACAGGTCCGGCGAACCAAAGAGCAAACCCCCAATAACCTCTAGGTCCGCGAGGGTGGTACCGCACGCTCAAGTCCTACAAGAGGCTTGATCGCTACGACATTCTACGCCGCCTCCGTTCCCGCAGAACGCGTTGCAAGGTGCCTCTCACGGACTGGTCTGGATTTCTTCCTTTGCTGCGTCCAGTGCCAGTATCTTTGCAAGATCGCGCCGCGCCCACGGCCGGAGATCTGAGCTGACCAGCTCGCCAGCCTCTACCCAGGCTCGTATTCTCTGGCTAGCCAGCTTGTTCTCGGAGAGGGCCGTGGACGATAGATAGAGGTCCAGCAAATTGCTGGTTCCCAAGCAGGACAAATCTTGGCTCAGCAATTCGGCGGCGCGGTCGTAGTCCTTGCTCTCGTAGGCCGTCGCACCATCTTGGAGCGTGCGCTCCAAGGTACCCTTCGGTGCCAACAGCCTCTCGGGATCAAGGGGCGTCTGCTCAACGAACGACCTCAGAAAATATGACAGACTGCCAATTTTGCTGAGATAATCGAGGCTTTTATGGCCTGAGTTTGGCAAGTGGATGAGCTTTGCATCGGGATAAGCCGACAGTGCCCAACGGTTTACAAGCGCGCTGTCGCGTCCATCTCTCGGATCGTACAGAATTGTCGGTGCATGGGATGATCTGGGCAGATCCTTCAGCCGCGCCGAGTGCGTGAACTTTCCGTCCGGGTCTGTTGGCTTGTCTTCTTCTTCCCACTTCCATGCATTCGTGCGGATGGGGTGGTAGGTATTTCGGGGCGACGCAGCGAGAATACGCGCATTGACTGCGCCTCCAAAGTACAGAGCTGCATAGCCTCCTGCGCTTGGGCCATATGTAATGACGTCGCGACCCTCAGTGTGCGGAGAAACCGCTTCTTGGAACCGCTCGAATGAAAGTGACTGATAACGGGATTGTGGCGTATGACCGACATACAGGTGGTTCCAACCGTTCTTCTGGCAAAATGCCGTTCCGAAGCCAGTCTGTCCCATGCCGCCCCCTTTACGAGAGAAACAAATCAACAGCTTATCAGACTGGGGATTGAATTCGTGCAACGTAAGTCGATGGTCAGCACAGGCGTCAAGTTCGATAAAGGACAAATGAAAAAACTCCAGAAGCGCGGCGAGGTGCCATGCCGCCGGACGCTACATGAGGCATTTCGGTTAATCAACTGTAAGAGCCGGTAACCCTGATAGGGTATTCTATTGCCTGTAGTTCGGCTCGGGACGGCGCCAGCCGCCGCTCCGGCCGATTTTCATTTCTTTGAAGGCGGCGGGGACGAGGTGCGCAGCAGGGATGGCGCGCCCCCTGCCCGGCGCAGCCGCTCGCCAAAGGCTTTGCCCGCCTCGAACGCACTCTTGCCGTCCTCGATCGTCTGGATCAACGCGCGCTCCTTCGAGGGGCTCGCGGTATAGGGCCGAGGGATCGCGCCGCTGAACGTCCCGCGCTGCTGCGCGAAGACCACAAGATAAAGGGGCAGCAGCGTCTGCATGAAGCCGGCGATCTGTTCGCCGGTCCAGTCCAACCCGACGAGCTGCAGAGCGCTGGCCAGCGCGTTGGCCACCGGCACGCTGCCATCGCCGGTCAGATGGGTGAAGGCCAGGTCCAGCGCGGTCAGGCTGGTCGGCACGAGTCCGTACCAGAAGCTGCGCGTCTTGGCGAAGAGGATGGGGGCGATGGTCTTGATGCTGTCCATGATCAGGCTCCTTTATGCCAGGTGGTGACATCAAAGCCCGGACAGGCCTTGGCTGCATATTCGTTGTGCCCGGTGATCTTGTTGATCGCGGTGCGCGCGCTGATCGCGTCGATCATCTGGCGCAGGGTCACGTCCTGCTGGCGGGTGTAGTGCTGAAAGAAACTGTCGGTCTCAGATGACCCGTGGCCGCCCAGCAGGCAGACACCAAGCGTGCCCCGATTTTTGACCGCGCCAGCATGCGCGCCGATCACCGTCTCGGCGCGCCCGGCCAGCACCTTGCCGTCGCGGTCGATGACCCAGTGATAGCCGATGTCTTTCCAGTTCAGCGGCACCGACATGTGCCAGCGCCGGATCTCGGCCAGTTTCTCGGCCAGCGGGCGCCCGGCCATCCAGTCGGGCCGGGTCGCGGCGCAATGGACGATGATCTCGTCGACGGGATAGCGCGCGGTGCCCTGATTGATCATGGCGCCGGGGGAGGGGGCAGCGACTGGCGCGGGAGCGGACGCCTGTGCGGCGCGGCCCCCGGCGGCCAGCCATCGTTCGGTGGCGGCGCGGGTGTTGTTGCCATAGAGGCCGTCGATTGCGCCCGGCGCGTGGCCAAGTGCATTCAGCCCGGTCTGGATCGACCGGATAGCGTCGCGTGTCATGTGGGATCTCCGATGAAAAACCCGCAGATCAGCAGGTTTTAGGGGCAAATTGGAGCTTTTGGGGTGCGACTTGACCAAGAAACTTGATTGGCCGATCAAGTCAGACAAATTGGAGATAGCGGACGGACGGCAGTGCTGCCGGTGTGTTCAAGTTATTTTCCGCCCGCCCGACAACGGCGCCTTGCGTCGCCTTGCGGCCTCAGCCGCCGCGCCCGCTGGTGATCCGCCGCAGCAGTTCGTTGGTCTCGCGCTGCGCCGCTTTCAGCTCTTCCATCGAGCGGCTGAGCGCCTCGTAGCGTTCGCTGTTGCGGGCGTCCGAGATCTTGAGCTGCTGGATCGAGCGGCGATGCGAGACCAGATCGGCGCGGATATCGGTCAGCTGTTTCTCGTGGCTCTGGCACAGGGCTTCGGTCGCCTGTCCGGCCTGCAGGGCGGCGTAGGCGAAGACCCAAACTACAAGTGTCGCGTCTATCGAATAAGCATCGCCCCAGTTGGTCCCGTCGTTAATGCTCGACGCAAAGTTACCCCAAATGGTCTGGTTACCTGCTTGCTCTGACTGGCGGATCGCCATGAAAAAGCCCGCCGGTGAGGGCGGGCTAATGCGGTGGGTGTTTGTCGCACGCTAAATGACGGCTTCATCGTGAGCGTGCCGAACGGCCAGCGCTTCTATCCACTCTTGTGGCCCACCACCCGTTTTCCACAGCTCCACAAGAGCAATTACGTCTTCTCCGGGAAGGGGCGCGTGTCCGTCGCCCCAATCGCCGATCCACACGTTGATCCCACCTCTCGCAGAAATAAACGTATTCTTATTGGTTTCGGAGAAATGCCCGTTCCTGATGAAGGGCTTTAGGTGCTTTGATACGTGATTGTCATGGGCATTCTGGACGTAGAGTATCCTATGTTCGGTTGCCTCCAAGTCCTCGTAGCTCAGGTCCGGCTTGATCTCCAGATCGCCAAAGATCGCCGCAGCTTCTCTCGGTGACGCGATCTCGACACGTAGTCCCGATGCGACTGACAAATATCTGCTTACATGGCTGGGCCAGTATCGCGAAATGTCTGTCTGTGGGTTGAATGCCAAGATGCAACATTTGGCGTTAATGAGCGGCGAAATGTTCAGTGCCGCGAAGCCGCCAGCGCTACCGCCGATAATCATGAACTCACAGCCAAACCTCTCCCCGAAATCGTTGAGAACTGACGCAACCTCTGAGCGGATGTCGGTTCGGCCACGATAACCTGCATACCACCCGATTGATAGCTGGTCATCCAGCTCAAGGGTCGGGTCGGATATGCATATCGTTGGGATGCTGACTTTCCCAGACAGCTTTCGTCCGGAAAAGAATGGTCCCATCTTGCTTTCACGCTTATGAACCGCACCTGAAAAAACAACGAGGCAGCGAGTGATGCTGTTCTTACCGTCAAAATTTTCCAAGAGAACATCCAGCTTCCGTCCTACCGTGCCAATCCGATACACCCCATCAGACGGAGCAGAAATTTGCTTCACATCATTAATATCGGTAAAATGTTTGTAGCCAGAATAGTCGTATGCCACGGGCGGCCTCCAAGGTTCATTCTGGCACAAGACTATGATTGAAGCCGACGCCGTTCCAGCCGCAATCGACCGCAGCGCAGTTGGCCAACGGGCCAATGATGCGTTGGAGAAGGCGCTGTCGGCATCACGCCCATTGCTGGAAGGCCAGCGCCACAGCGGCGCCAAGGACGGCAACCCCGCCCCGGTCCAGCCAGCGAAAAAACACGCCCCGCCCAAAAGTCAGGCGTTCAAGCTCGGTCACGCGCAGAAGGGTCTCGCGCAAAGCCGCCTCGTGATTGTCCAGTCGTTTGAACAGGGTGATCATCCTCTCCTCCATTCGGGCGAGGCTGACGATGGCATCGCCGAGACGGTCCACCTTTGCTTCCAGCCGGGCTAGGTCACGGCGGTATCCGGGGTCTGTCATATGTTGTCCTGCGGTGAAAAAAGGGTATCAGGTGCCAGCACCGGATCTCGGCGACCTTCTCGCCAGCCCGCGCCCGGTCATCCGGTCGGGCCGGGTCGCGGCGCAATGGACGATGATCTCATCGACGGGATGGCGCAGAGCTTCGGTTGACTGACCGGCCTGCAGGGTGGCATAGGCCACGGCCATGGTGACCAGCGTGGCGGCGATGGACCAGATATTGCCCCAGCTGATGCCGCC
>JBKBVT010000089.1:0-9078 GCA_046289305.1 Hyphomonas sp.
GCCATAGTCATTTCGTTTCCTTTCGCACTGCATACCTGCGAGTGAGCGTCTTATAGCTCAGAACCGCCTGAACGAGATATGAATTCCGTTCAGGTTTTCCGTTCAGGAAACGCTTACAAATCCGTCAGGTTCCAGAGCGGACCAGGCGGGCGATGTAGAAGGCATCATGCGCCCGGTCCGGGCCCGGAAGGGACAGCAGATCGCCCTGAGGAGTGATAGCCGCCTCGAATCCGGGGATTTCTGAGGGCGTGACGGGCTCGCGGGCCAGCTGGCCTGCCGCGAGCGCCGCCTCGACGACGTCCAGGCCCTCTTCGCGCAGCGGCGTGCAGACGCAATAGACCAGCGTGCCGCCGGGTGTGAGCATCGCAGCGGCCGCCGCCAGAAGCCGGCCCTGGACCTGCGGGAAGCGTTCGATGTCCGCCTCCGCCTTGATCCAGGCGCCTTCGGGGTGGCGCCTGAGGGTGCCGAGGGCGGAGCAGGGGGCGTCGAGCAGAATTTTCGGGAACAGCTCGGGCGGTTGCCAGGCTTCACCGTCGGCGACAATCACATCCGCGTGAAGCCCCGTGCGGGCGAGGTTTTCCTTCAACCGGTCGAGGCGCGGGCGGGAGCGGTCGAGCGCTGTTACCGCCGCGCCGGCAGCGGCGAGCTGCAGCGTCTTTCCGCCCGGCGCGGCGCAGAGATCGAGGATGCGCTCGCCCGGCTGAGGCGCCAGCAGGCGTGCGGGCAGGCGTGCAGCGGCGTCCTGGACCCACCAGTCGCCCTCGTCATAGCCCGGCAGCGCCTCGACGCCGCCATTGGGGAGTTCAACCGTGCCGCAGGGCCAGAGATGGCCGCCGGTGGCGGCCGTGAGGGCGGCGGGATCCGTTTTCGCGGACAGATGCAGGGCGGGCTCGGTCAGCTGGGCAGCCGCAACGGCTGAAGCGCCCGCCTCGCCGAGGCTGGCGGTCATGCGCTGGGAGAGCCAGTCCGGCCAGAGGGCGAGGGGCGAGAAGGCCGCCTCGCTGGGATGGGTTTCGCTGGCCCGGCGCAGCACGGCATTCAGGAAACTGCCGCCGGAACGGGCGGGGTGCCACAGCCGTGCCGCCTCCACCGTTTCGGAGACGGCGGCATGTGCGGGCACGTCCATGAACCAGAGCTGCGCCGCGCCGGCGCGCAGCAGTGCGCGGATTTCCTGGCCGGTCGCGGCGAGGGGGCGCGAGAGCAGCGGGGCCAGCGCCGCGTCGATCCAGCCGAGATGGCGCAACGCGGCGGAGGCGATGGCCCGGGCAAAGGCCCGGTCGGAGCCCTCCAGCGCGCTGAACGCTTCGTCTGCGGGCATGGCCTCATCCAGCGTGCGCCGCTTGTCGAGCACGAGATTCAAGAGCCGGCCCGCGGCCAGCCGGACAGGGGCACCGCTCACGCGCGGCGTCCGGTCATGTCAGGCGGGCTCAACCCCACGGTCCGCTTTGGCGTCCGCTTGAGGCGGGCGGCGCGCTGGAGACGCCCATCTCGCCGGCCATGCGGCGGAGGGCCTCGACCCGGTTGGCGGTGGCCGGGTGGGTGGAGAAGAGGTTGTCCGCGCCGCGGCCGTTCAGCGGGTTGGAGATATACATGTGCGCCATGGCTGGATTGCGCTCGGCATAGGGGTTGATCTGGCTGCGGGCGCCGCGCTCGATCTTTTCCAGCGCCGAGGCGAGCCAGAGCGGGTTGCCGCAGATTTCCGCGCCGCGCTTGTCGGCGACATATTCGCGCGAGCGGCTGATCGCCATCTGCACGAGGCCGGCGGCGAGCGGGGCGAAGATCATGATGGCGATGGCGCCGACGATGCCGGTGCGCTCGCGCCCGAAGAACAGCGCGAAGTTCGCCAGCATGCCGATGGCGCCCGCAAGGGTCGCGGTGACCGTCATCGTCAGCGTATCGCGGTTCTGCACATGGGCGAGTTCATGCGCCATGACGCCGGCGACTTCCTCGCGGGTCAGCATGCTGAGGAGGCCTGTCGTGGCGGCCACGGCGGCGTTCTGCGGGTTGCGGCCCGTGGCAAAGGCGTTCGGCTGGGGCGTATCGATGATGTAGATGCGCGGGGCGGGCAGGCCGGCATTCTCCGCCAGTCGGGCCACGTCCTCACCAAACGCGCGCAGCATCGCGTTTTTCGTGTCGGGCAGCACTTCCTGCGCGCCTTGCATGCGCAGGACCATCTTGTCGGAATTCCACCAGGCGAACACGTTCATGGCGGCCGCCACGCCGAAGGCGATGATCATGCCGGCCGTGCCGCCCACGAGAAACCCGATGGCCATGAAGATCGCGGTCATCGCGGCCAGAAGAATGAATGTCTTTGCCGTACCCATCGGTGGGGATCTCCTCATCAACAAGAACGATAGCAGCGCGCGAAAGCGGCTTTTCGTATATGTCACGCTATATGGGAAGGCGTGAACACATGGGAAAGATTTGAATGACCGATCCGCTGCCGCACGAAGAAATCGCCCGCCGCGCGGCTTTGCCGGAGCCAGCCCGCCGCGCACTGGAGGAGGCCGACGCCCGCAAGGCGAAGGACGCCGCCGATGCCGCAGCCCTGCCCGCAGACGAAATCGGCGGGCCGAAGGCAATTGAGCCCACGCGTTATGGCGACTGGGAACGCAAGGGCATTGCTTACGACTTCTAGGACCGGTGCTGAAGGCGACAGGCTGACGGGCTGCAGGAACCCCGGATCGGCCGCGGCGTTATCAGGCACATGAACCCTCTTCGCATTGTTGTCATCGGCGCGTCGGAAGGCGGCATCGCGGCCCTTCGCGCCCTCGTTGCGGGGCTGCCTGCGGATTTGCCGGCGGCCGTGCTGGTGGTCCTGCATATCGGGGCGAACAACAGCGCGCTTGCCTCGATCCTGGACCGCAGCGGACCGCTGCCGGCGGTTGATCCGGCGGATGGTGAGACGATCCTGGCGGGCCGTATCTATGTGGCGCCGGCCGACCATCACATGATTGTCGAGGATGGGGCGATCCGCCTGACGAAAGGCCCCCGCGAGAACTTCGCCCGGCCCAGCATCGATCCGCTTTTCCGCAGTGCGGCGGAAGCTTATGGGGCGTCCGTGATCGGTGTGATCCTGACCGGCGGGCTGAATGACGGCACGGCGGGCCTCTACGAGATCAAGCGGCGCGGCGGCACTGCGATTGTTCAGGATCCGGACGAGGCCGCCAATCCCGGCATGCCGGGCAGCGCGATGCGCCATGTCGCCATCGATCACTGCGCGCCGGTCGCTATGATCCCGCGCCTGATCGCGCAGGCCGTGGCCGATCTCGGCGCGCCTGCGGAGCTTTCCCCTCAAACCCCCAGTGAAGGACTGGAGCAAGAGATGACCGCCGAATTCACCGAGGACCGGCCCGTCGCCATCACCTGCCCCGACTGCGGCGGCGCCCTCAGGCAGAGCCAGCTTGGCACCTTGAAACAGTTTCGCTGTCATATCGGGCACATCTATACGGCCGAAGTGATGATCCACGGCCAGTTCATCGCTATGCAGCAATCGGTGGAAGCGGCGCTGCGCTCAATGAACGAACGCGCCGAACTCTGCCGGCAGATGGCCGAACAGGCCGGACAGGACTCCGCGTCCGCCGCAGAATGGCGGCAAGCTGGGGATGAAGCGCGCGACCAGACAGACCGGCTGCGCGATGTGCTGGATCATGTCTGGATCCAGCCCGCGACAGGGGCGATGGCTAGTCCGTGATCGCCTTCTGGACGACTCATCCTGAGCGTCAGATCAGGTGCCGACTTACACCACCCCGAACTTCATCAAGCTCTTCGCGCCCGAGATAATCGCTTCCTCGGCGGGTCGGGGCTTCCAGCCGAGCACCCGCGCGGCGTTGTCGCTGGAGATGTGGCGTTCGCGGCCGAGTTCGGCGAGGATCTGTTTGGCGGGCGGGTTGATCATGGCGACGAATTTGACCAGCGCGTCGGGCATCTCGCCCTTCGGCAGCTTGCGGGCATAGGTCGGAAACTCCTTGCGCAGGATATCCGCCACCTGGGTGAACCAGAGGAAGCGGTCGCCGGTGAGGAAGCGCTGTCCGGCGGCTTCCGGCACGGTCATCGCCAGCACATGCGCCGCGGCCACATCGCGCACATCCACGATGACGAAGCCAACCCGCGGGGCGGCGGGCAGCTTGCCGGACATCAGCTGGGTGAGGATCTCGACCGAGGCCGAGAAGTCGCCGCCCATGACGGGGCCGAGCACGGCGGCGGGGTTGATGGTGGCGAGCTCCAGCCCCTCGCGCCCCGCATAGCCCCAGGCGGCGCGCTCCGCGATGGTCTTGGACCGGGTGTAGGGCGTGTTGTCCTTGAGGTTGGTGTCGTCGGACCAGTGCTGCTCGGTCAGCAGGGGCGGGCGGCGGCTGCCCCAGCCATAGGCGACGGCGGCCATCGAGGAGGTCATCACCACGCGCTTCACGCCAGCCGCTTTGGCGGCTTTCAGGACGCGCAGGGCGCCGTCGCGGGCGGGCACGATCAGCTCGTCGGCGTCCTTCGGCACGGCGGTGGGGATGGGGGAGGCGACATGCTGGACATAGTCCGCGCCCTGGATCGCCTCGGTCCAGCCCGCATCGCTGCCGAGATCGGCGGCGCGGATGTCGATGGCGACAGGCTTGCCGGCATAGTCGGAGAGGGTCTTGTTGAGCACTTCAGCCTTCGAGACGGAACGTGCCGTTCCGATGACTTCGTGGCCTGCGTCGAGCAGCTGGAGGATGACATGGCCGGCGATAAAGCCGGTTGCGCCTGTGACGACGACTTTGGCCATCTGGGCCTCCCTTGGTTTGCGGAAGAATGAATGATTTGTTCTTCGCTCACAACGGGAATCTTAGATCGGTTTGGGCGGCAGGACCGGCTTCTGCTTGCTGCGCACATTCTCGCGCCAGGTGATGTAGAGGGTCGAGACGACTATGATCGCGGCGCCCGCCCAGACGAAAGGGCCAGGCAGCAGGCGGATCATTACCCAGTCGGCCAGCGCGCCCATCGGCAGGCGGAGATAATCCATCGGCGAGAGGAAGGACGCGTCCCCCACCGACATGCCCTTGATGAAGCAGAACTGCGCGACGACGCCCATCAGCGCCATGCCGAAGATCAGCAGCCAGCCTTCGGCGTCGGGGCTCGCCCAGAAGAACACCGCGACCGGCAGGATGAAGATGGATGAGAGGGCATTGGCCCAGATCAGCAGGGCGAGTGGGGAGTGAACCCCGGTGAGGGATTTCACCAGCACGATGGTGAAGGCAAAGCAGAGCGAGGAGAGGATGGCAAACACGCTGCCGGCATTGAAACCCGCGCCGCCGCCTTCGCCGAGGAGGGCGGGGACGAGCGTCATCACCAGCACGCCGACGAAGCCGGCGATGACGGCGCTGGTGCGGTGGATGCCGACTTTTTCATGCAGCAGGAACATCGCCAGCAGCGTCACGAACAGGGGCCGCGTGAAGCTGAGGGCGTTGAACTCCGCCAGCGGCAGGCCGAACACCGGCCAGATGGCGATCAGGCCGAAGACAAAGCCGAACGAGCCGATCAGGCTGCGGGTGACGAGGGCGCCGAAGCGTGCGGTGTGGATCTTCACGCGGCCGAACAGGATGAACGGCGCGGCAAACAGGAAGGCGAGGAAGCTGCGCCAGAAGGCCAGGAAGATCGGGTGGAGGTCGGCGGTGATCTCCTTGGCGAGCGCCAGATGCAGCGTGTAGCCGACGCCCGAGACGATCATCCAGAGCGCGCCCTGGAGATTGCCCGACAGGCCGGGCCGTTTTACAGATGGCGAGGGGCCAGAAGGTGTCTGTCCGTTCATGCCAGTCTTTTCACCTGAAGATATCGACGAGATAGACCGGCTGTGGCGCAGCCTGCCGGCAGACCATATGTGGACCGGATGGGCCGCCACTGGCCAGACCCCGGACACGGTCTGGCTGTTTCGGTCGCGGGTGCATTGGCGGCGCTTCGCGCTGACGCGGACCGAGGCGGGCTACGCCCTCAGTGATGAGCGCGGGCGCCTGTTCCGGGAGGCTGGCAGCCTCGAGGATTTGCTGCGCGCGGTTGAGGCGTTGCCTGCCCTGCGCGTCTCCGCTCAGGACTGAGCCCCGGCCTGCATGGCGAGGCGCATCTGTTCGGCCTGTTCCGGCGTAATGCCGAGCGCTTCCAGCACGGGGCTGGCCGCGGTGGGGTCCCAGCTGTGACGCGGGCCGACGGTGATGCCGCCGTCCACGACGAATTCGCCGCCGGTGATGAAGCTGCCATGATCCGAGGCGAGGAAGGCTGCCATCTCGGCAATGTCCTGGCCAGAGCCGACGCGTCCGGCCGGCTGGATGCGTCCGCCGCCCTGGGCGATCATCTCGGCCATCTGGTCCGCCACTTCGCGCGGCAGGCCAAGCGAGGCGCCGAAGATGGATGTCGCGATGAAGCCCGGCAGGATGGCGTTGACGCGGATCTTGTATTTGGAGAGTTCGGCCGCCGCGAGTTTCGAGAAATGCGCAACGCCCTTCTTCGCCACCGAATAGGTGATCGGCGCATAACCGGCGCAGACGGCGCTGATGGAAGAGGTGTTGATGATCGCGCCGCCTTTAGCCTTCATGTGGGGAATGGCGAATTTCGTACCGGCGAAGACCTGCTTCAGGAGCAGGTTCATCGTGTGGTCATAGCCGTCGAGATCGAGCTCCTCGACCGAAGTCGGCGTGCCGCCATGGCCGGCATTGTTCCAGACGATGTCGAGGCTTCCGAAGGCCGCAGGCGCGGCGGCCATGATGGCTTCCAGATCGGCTATGCTGGTGACGTCGCAGTGCACGAAGCGCACTTTATCGGCCCCAAAACGCGTCTCGAGGGCGCGGCCCTTGTCGTCCTGAATGTCGCCGGCGATGACGCGCGCGCCGGCCGCGACGAACACCTCCACACCCGCCAGCCCGATACCGCTGGCCGCGCCTGTGATGACTGCCACTTTTCCGCTAAGATCCGCCATGTCTGTTCCTCCCGTTTGCGGGGCAGTTGCGGCACCCTTCCGCTAGGGGCGTCAAGAGGGCGGTTCTGTTTGGGGTGACTGCGCCTCAATGGCGCGCTGCGTGTCGATCCAGGAAGGGTCGACCGGCAGGCGTTTGGCGATCTTGTCGCCGCTGGAGATCAGCCGCCAGAAGGGCGTGACATCCGAGACGGGTTGGCCCTCCGCAAGCTCCCGCAGGGCGGCTTCGGCAATCTGTCTCAGGAAGATGGCAGTCGAGACCGGGCACATCGCATCGCAGCGGCGCCGCCGGGCGATTTCGCGCCGCATGGCAATGATCGTGCGCGTCTCGCCATAGGGAATCTGGCGGATGTAAGCAGCGAGAATGTCCGGCGTCGCAACGAACATCAGGCTGCCGCTCTTGATGCCGGCGAAGTCGAATTCGAGGCGCACCGTTTTCGGTTGCTTGGCGGGCGTTTTTCGGGGGCGAGGTGTCCGGGTCATGCAGATAATCTGCAATGCAGCTCACTCGCCTGCAAACAGGGCAAAAATTCCGTTTTCAAGACAGAGTGTTACGAGCAGGTGCCCGGGTGCTAGGCTTTCCGCTTCATGCCGAAACGGGAGATGAAAATCTTGTCGAGCCAGCGTTTCGGCAGGCGGGTCGGGATGGTGAAATTCGTCAGCTTGTCGGGCACCGGGGCATAGCGCGCCTTCGGTTTTGACGCGGTCAGCGCGGTCTCGATCACTTCGGCAATCTTCTCGGGGGGCAGACCGGTCCGGCCGCCGTCGAGCATCGTTTTCTCAAAGACTTTCATCGGTTCGGCCCAGTCGCTCTTTGCGTAGGGGCCATCGGCATTGTCCTTTTCGGCCTTGTCCCAGATCGGGGTGCGCACCGATCCGGGGCCGATGGCGATGGCGTCGATGCCATAGATGGAGAGTTCGCGCCGGAGCGTGTCGGTCATCGCTTCGTTGGCGTGCTTGGTGGCCACATAGGCGCCGAGGAAGGGTGAGGCGATGCGCCCGCCGACTGAGGTGATCGTCACAATCCGGCCGGGCTGGCCTTCGCGTGACGGATCAGAGCCGAGCAGGGGCACAAAGGCCTGGGTCGCGCGCAGCATGCCGAAGACATTGACCGAGAAATGCGCTTCGAAATCCTCAAGCGGCTGGATCGCCAACGGCCCCATCTTGGCGATGCCGGCATTGTTGACGAGGCCCGTGAGGCGGCGATTGCCAAGGGACGCAGCGACGGCGGCGACAGCCGCTTCGACGTCGGCTGCCTTAACGACATCCAGCAGGATCGGGCGCAGGTCCCCGCTTGCGCCCTCGGCCAGCGCGTGGCCATCGGCCTCAGACCGCACACCCGCAAAGACCGTCCAGCCCTGCGCAGCAAAGTGCCGGGCAGCGGCTCGGCCGATGCCTGTCGAGGCGCCTGTGATAACGATTGTGCGGGCGAGGGCAGGGGCGGAGAGTGCTGTCATGTGTCTCTTTACGGCGGAAGGCCCGATCAGGTTTCGGTTTTTTTTCTGCCGCCATCGATGACAGTGAGTTTTGGCCGGGCGCCCTTGAGCCGCGTGACATTGCCGGCCGGGGGCGGCGGCAGGTTGGAGGCCGCCACCAGGGCGGGTTTCTGCCGTGGTTCGGCTGGATTCGACGGGGCGTCCTCGGCGTGGTCCTCCGCAGCGCTGGGCACCTCGCGGGGCGGGCGGCGTTTCGCGCCCATCGGTTTGCGCATGGCAAGGCCTTTCGGCGCCTTGCCGCGGGCCTTCTTGTCGATCTCGCGAAGTTTCGCCTGCTGAAGGCCCGAGAGCGCTTCGCCCTCCTGGCCTTTCATGGGGTCGGCAAAGGCTGAGCCATACTTCTCGATGCGTTGTTCGACTTCTTCGAGGAAGGCGCGTTCCCAATCGCTGAGCGGCGGGCCGAGGCCTTGTTCGGCGAGCGCGGCGGCCCGTTGCAGCTTTCTCAGCGCGGCGCGCTTCTTGCGCTCATCAACTTCTCTCGCCATGGCCCCACCAGAGACGAATTTGAACTCAGCTGCAATCTCAGGCTTCACCCAGCGCGATGAGATAGGTCTCCAGGATCATCTCCTGTTCGTCCCGCTCGGCCTTCTCGATTTTCCGCAGGCGGATCACCGAGCGCAGCGCCTTGGTGTCGAAGCCAATGGCCTT
>JBKBVT010000090.1:0-9069 GCA_046289305.1 Hyphomonas sp.
TCCATGAACCCTGTCGTTTTCCGCAGCGCCATACCCAACAGCACTTTGATCGTCAGGCAGGTCTGGACGGCGGCGTCGCTGTAGTCAGGCTGTCGGCCACGTTTGCCGGTGGGCTGCGCCGCCCAAACCATGTCAGGATCGAACCAGATCGCCAGCGATCCGCGGCGCTTAAGCGCCTTGTTGTACGCGGGCCAGTTCAGCGTCTTGTAGGTCGGTGTGTTCGGTCTGCTCATGGCCTCCAGCTATCACGCTGGATTCACAAGATGAATCCCTCACAGGATTTGTGCAACAAAGCCTATATGATTCAAAATTATTTTTCGCACAGTCGCAAAAACGCTAATGTTCAACAGCCTTCTTTAGTTATCACCCTCCCTTATTTCGAGCTATCCAATTGCCAAGATAATTTGCAGCCAAAGCCATTATTTGCGCTCGTTCGCAGCCGCCCTCGCCATAATCACCAATTGAAAAATAAATTTCATCACCAATACGCCAAATTGCCGAATGAAAGCAAGATATGACAAGGCGTGGATCACTCGAAGATGTGCTGTTCGGATCGAAAACCTCAATGCGCCCAACATTATTCACAATGCCTAAACCATGTTTGCGAAATGATGGGGAAATTTCCGTAAACACGTCGGCCAAAGCTAAGTCTCTGGCTTTGGCCCATTCGTTCATTAACTCTTGTTCTCTAGCAAGTCGCGTTAGTTCGGCGCTCACTTGATCCTCAAATTTCGCCATACGACTGATTCCCCATCTTCAAAGCTTAAGCATTCCAGCATCACTTCAGTAAATCGATCGCAGCGCGTTGCGTCCAAACGTGCACTTTGCATCATGCGCAGAATAAGCACCGCCGTATCAGTGTCAACTGATACGGCAGCCGGAGCTACCGCGGTCTGTGAGCAGCGGCGGGATCAGCCTCGTGACCACGGCGACCCCGCGCGCCTGCTCTGGCACCCGGTCGAGTGGCGGGAACCGGACCGAACTGCTTCGCCTCTGGCCGATGCCGAGGGCCAGCGCCAACGAGAACCGACAGACGAAGCCCTCACCCTCGCAGGAAGCAGGCCAGCACGGGATGAACCTTGCAACGACGGCCGCGATGTGGCCGACGCCGCAGATCGACAGCTTCCGCAGCCGGGGTGGCGAGCGGCGCGACGAGAAGGGTCTGGACAGGATGGCGCGGGACTGGCCAACGCCGATGGCGAACGACGGCTGCAAACCGAGCGCGGGCAACCGCAAGACGGCGGACTTGACCCACGCCAGCCAGATGTGGATGACGCCGACGGCGCGGGATCACAAGGACGGGGCGACGACATTGGCGAACACGCCGGTGAACGGCCTGCTTGGCCGCCAGGTCCTGGTGATGCCGATGGTTGGGAGCGATACCTCCGAGCCGCGCCGAACCTTGAACCCGCTGTTCGTCGAGGCGCTGATGGGTTGGCCCACCGGGTGGACCGGCTTCGCCTCTGTGGCAACGGCGTGGTTCCGCTGGTTGCGGCGCATGCGCTGCGAACTCTGGCGGCTGAACTGCTGGCCAATCGATGACGGGGCGCCAGCATGAAGCAGTCGCGCGCCATGTCGCTGGTCGAATCCGTAGCCAACGTGATCGTCGGCTACGGCGTCGCGGTCGTCACGCAGATCCTGATCTTCCCCGTCTTCGGGCTGCACACGACGCTGGCGCAAAACCTGATGATGGGCGCTGTGTTCACGATGGTGTCCATCGCTCGTAGCTATTGCTTGCGCAGGATTTTTGAAGCAATCCGGGTCAAGCAGCATCAATGAGATAGGGGCGTCGAATGCGTGCCACGACTGAGAGAATTCCATGTCTGCCAGTTTGATCTCTGCCAAGGATTGCCTTGCTGCACTGATTGAGCAACCATTGAAGAAGATCGATGACTTGCCGGTCGCAGTTGGGGTCTACGCGCTAGCTGATCATTTGGGTGAAATCCACTATATCGGGATTACGGCTGCAGACTCGTTTCGAGATCGTATTTTCAGTCGGCATGTGAATGGCAGCGAAGAGCGCAGCCACAAGCTTGCTTGCAACTATAACATCGGCAGGATGTGGCGGAACCGAAAAGCTCCGTGCCATGTTGCTGCTGATGCTAAGTTGGCAAAGCTGGTTCGAAAGGAATTTATTCGACGACACTGTCGCGCAGCTTGTGTGCCGAGCGCCGCAACAAAAGCGGCACTTGAGGCACTGGAGAAAGAACTTATCGCGACCGCTCCACCTGAGATGGTTATCTGGAATAAGACCCGAAAGAGGGTCAATCGACTCCCTGAGCCACGAGAGCTAGTCGATGAGATCATTTCTGATCTTGGCTTTGGGCAATCCGAAAAATCGGCACTTGAGCGGCAGGCAAGGCTGTTTGAGATGCATGGTCACAAAGACCTTGCTGAGTGAATTCGACAAATGAGGGCTGGCCGACATTGCTGCCAGCCCATGGCACAGCCTCGGAAAGCGGAGGCCAACTTCCTTAGCTTCCGGCTATGAAATGCGATACACCCGTCCGCGCCCCTCGACCTTCTCCGAGCTCACTTCGAGCCTAAGCTTCTTCTTCAGCGCCCCGGCCATCGCGCCGCGCACAGTGTGCGACTGCCAGCCCGTCGCGGCCATGATATCCTCGATGGTCGCGCCATCCGGCGCGCGCAGCATGGCGATCAGGGTGGCCTGCTTGGTGCCCTCGCGCGGCGTGCGCGCCTTGGGCGCGGCTTCGGGTCCGGTGGGAGCGTCCGGCGCGGGCGGCTCGGTCGGCGCGTCCGTCGCGCCCGCAGGCGCGGGGTTCGCGTCCTCGGGCTCGATGCCGATGGCGGCGAGCCCTGCGTCGGTGGCGACCAGCGTGACGCCGTGGCCGTCTCCGGTCTCGCGCCAGACGGGTCCGCCGTTGCGCATGTCCGCGTCGACCTCCTGCAGGAACCCCTTCGCGAGCATCGCGCCGACCACCTTGGCGGCAGCGCCGCCGTGCAGGCTTTCGGGCAGCGGTAGGGCGATGCGGTCCTCGCGCTGTGCGGCGGCGCTGAGGATGATGGCTTGGGTATCGGAAAGCTTGGTCATGGAGTCTTCTCCGTATTCGGGCCCGCGTCATGCGGCGCCTTCTACGACCCCGAGCCGCGCAGGGCGCGCGGCGGGAGTTCCGGCAGTGCCGGAGATCAGCGGGCGTGCTCGCCCTCGCCGAAGGCGCTATCGGTAATGCGCTTCAGGAGGCTGGCGTAGTGTTCGAGAGTGCCGACCATGGCCCAGCCCGCCTCGTCGGGGTGACAGTTGAAGTGGTCGTCACTGAGCGCCTGCAGGCGGGCGAGCATCTCGTCGATCTCGGTCTTCTTGCTGATGAAGGCGGCGAGCGCGGCGTCCTTGTTCCGGCGCGCCTTCTCGGCGCGGGGCTCAAAGCGCGGGGTGGTGGTCGGGTTTAGGCGGGTCGTCATCGTGGTGGCTCCGTGGTGAGTTGCATCGTCCTTCTGGAGACACGTTCCCTCTGTCCGCGCCGCTTATCAACTCGATAAGCACATGATCTTGAATGATAATCGGAGCTGTCGATGCAGGGCATGAGCGAGCGCCAGTACGCCGCGCATGTCGGGCTGTCGCGCGGCGCGATCCAGAAGGCGAAGACGGCCGAGCGGCTGGTCCTCTATCCTGACGGCAGCATCAACGCGGCGGCCAGCGACGCAAGGCGTGCCGAGATGACGGACCCGTCGAAGACGAGGGTGAGCGGGGACCGTGGCGCCAGTGGCGCCGCGAAAGCCCCGCGAACGCCCGCGCCGAAGCTTAAACCCGTCCCCGAGGCGGCGGTGGCCGCCGTCGGCGACACGTTGCGCGAACAGGGGCTGGCGGTCCCGGCGGTGGGCGGCGGCACGACCTTCCTGCAGGCGAAGACGGCGAACGAGGTGCTGAAGGCGCAAGAGCGGCGCATCCGGCTCCAGAAGCTGAAGGGGGAGTTGATCGAGCGGGCCCGCGCGCTGGCGCTGGTGTTCCGGCTGGCGCGGGAGGTGCGGGACGCGTGGGTGAACTGGCCCGCGCGCGCGGCGGCGCTGATGGCGGCCGAGCTCTCTGCCTCGTGCAGCGACGCGACGGGCCAGCAGATCACCGTGGAGCCAGCCGCGATGCAGAAGGTCCTGGAGAAACATGTACGCGCCCACCTCGACGAACTCGCCGAGGTCCGGCCCGACTTCCGGTGAGAGCGGCGATGGCCTGACGGACTTCGACGGCGCGGGCGAGATCCTGCGCGCCTGGGGCAGCGGGCTGCGGCCCGACCCGGACCTGACCGTCTCGGAATGGGCGGATCGGCACCGGATGCTCTCGGGCCGCGCCTCGGCCGAGCCCGGGCGATACCGCACGGTGCGCACGCCCTACATGCGCGAGATCATGGACCGGCTGTCGCCCGGCGATCCCATGCAGCGGATCGTGTTCATGAAGGCCGCGCAGGTGGGCGCGACCGAGGCGGGCAACAACTGGATCGGGTTCGCGATCCACCAGGCGCCGGGCCCGATGCTGGCGGTCCAGCCGACGGTGGAACTGGCCAAGCGCAACTCGCGCCAGCGGATCGACCCGCTGATCGACGAGAGCCCGGAGCTGCGGGAGCGCGTCAAACCGGCCCGGTCCCGCGACGCGGGCAACACGATGCTGTCGAAGGAGTTCGCGGGCGGCATCCTGATCATGACCGGCGCCAACTCGGCGGTCGGGCTGCGGTCCACCCCGGCGCGGTACATCTTTCTGGACGAGGTCGACGCCTATCCGGCCTCGGCCGACGAGGAAGGCGATCCGGTCACGCTGGCCGAGGCGCGGTCGCTCACCTTCGCCCACCGCCGCAAGGTGCTGCTCGTCTCGACCCCGACGATCCGGGGGCTGAGCCGGATCGAGCGGGAATACGAGGCGAGCGACCAGCGCCGGTTCTTCGCGCCGTGCCCGCACTGCGGTGCGATGCAGTGGCTGAAGTTCGACCGGCTGCGCTGGCAGAAGGGCCGCCCGGAGACGGCGGAATATCACTGCGAGGGCTGCGACACGCCCATCGCGGAACACCACAAGACGGCGATGCTGGAGGGGGGCGAATGGCGGGCGACCGCCACGGCCGCCGATCCGACCACGGCCGGGTATCACCTCTCGGCGCTCTACTCGCCAATCGGCTGGCTGAGCTGGGAGCGGATCGTGCGGGCATGGGACGCGGCACAGGGGTCGGACGAGGCGATCAAGGCCTTCCGCAACACCATCCTCGGCGAGACATGGGTCGAGACCGGGGAAGCGCCGGATTGGCAGCGGCTCTATGACCGGCGCGAACGCTGGACGTCCGGCACCGTGCCTGCGGGCGGGTTGTTCCTGACCGCCGGCGCCGACGTGCAGAAGGACCGGATCGAGGTCGATGTCTGGGCCTGGGGTCGTGGTCTGGAAAGCTGGCTCGTCGATCACGTCGTCATCGAGGGCGGCCCCGACCGGCACGACGCGTGGTCGGAGTTGACCGCGCTGCTTGACCGAAGCTGGCCGCATGAACGCGGCGCGCATCTGCGCATTGCGCGGCTCGCCATCGACACGGGCTACGAGGCTCCGGCGGTCTATTCCTGGTCGCGGGCGCAGGGGTTTGGGCAGGTATCGCCGGTCAAGGGCGTCGAGGGGTTCAACCGCTCGAGCCCAGTGTCGGGGCCGACCTTCGTGGACGCGACCGAGGGCGGAAAACGCCTGCGGCGCGGGGCCCGGCTCTGGACCGTGGCGGTCTCGACCTTCAAGGCAGAGACCTACCGCTTCCTGCGGCTGGCGCGGCCGACCGAGGAGGAGATGGCCGACGGGGCGGCATTCCCGCCCGGCTCGGTGCATCTGCCGCACTGGGTCGAGAACGAATGGCTGAAGCAGTTCGTGGCCGAGCAGCTGGTCACCGTGCGCACCAAGCGCGGCTTCGCCCGGCTCGAATGGCAGAAGCTGCGCGAGCGCAACGAGGCGCTGGATTGCCGGGTCTATGCCCGCGCCGCCGCCTGGATCGCGGGCGCGGACCGCTGGCCCGACGAAAAATGGCGCGACCTCGAGGATCAGCTCGGGGCGGCCCCCACCGACACCGACCCCGCCGGGCAGATCAACCGGCCGGGACAGGCCCCGCAGGGCAAACGCCGCTCCGACTGGCTCGGGCAGCGCGGAGGATGGTTCTGATGACGGACTGGACGGAAACCGAGCTCTCGGCGCTGCGCCGGGCTTATGCCAGCGGCACGACCCGGGTCAGCTATGACGGCAAGTCGGTGGATTACGGCTCGGCCGAAGACCTGCTGGCCCGCATCCGTACCATCGAGCGCGCCATCGCGGGCACCACACAGCCGCTGCCGGTGGCCGGGCTTGCGGGTTTCTCGCGCGGGGATCGCTGATGTCGGCGACCTGGTTCGATCACGCCATCGCCACGGTGGCGCCGCGCATGGCCGCGCGTCGCGTGATGGCGCGTCAGGCCTTCGAGACCCTGACGCGGGGCTATGATGGCGCGGCGCGCGGGCGTCGCACGGAAGGCTGGCGCGCGCCGGGATCCTCGGCCGACACCGAGATCGGCGTCGCCGGGGCGCTGTTGCGCGACCGGATGCGCGATCTGGTCCGCAACAACCCGCATGCTGCCAAGGCCGCCGCGGTGCTGGTCAACAACATCATCGGCGCAGGCATCATGCCGCGCGCCGCGAGTGGCGACGAGGCGCTCGACCGCCGCGTCGATGCGCTGTTCGAACGCTGGACGGCGGAATGCGATGCTGACGGCCAGCTCGACTTCTACGGCCTGCAGACGCTGATCTGCCGCGAGATGGTCGAGGCGGGCGAGGTTCTGGTCCGTCGAAGGCTGCGTCGCGCCAGCGACGGTCTGCCGGTGCCGCTGCAATTGCAGGTGCTGGAGGCTGACTTCCTCGACGCCACGAAATCCGGTGTCCTCGGCGCAGGACGCCTCGTGCAGGGGATCGAGTTCGACCCGGTCGGCAAGCGCCGGGCGTACTGGCTCCATGCCGAGCATCCCGGCGACGCCTATGGCGCCCTGCAGAACGGCCTGCAGAGCCGCCCGGTCCCGGCGAGCGAGATCGCCCATGTCTACGAGAAGCAGCGCACGCAGGCGCGCGGCGTGCCCTGGGGCGCGCCGGTGATCCGCAGCTTGCGCGATCTCGACGATTACGAGGTGGCCGAACTGGTCCGCAAGAAGACCGAGGCCTGCGTCACCGCCATCGTCTTCGGCGACGACGAGGCGCAACAGGGCATCGCGCCCTCCGTGGTCGACGCCGACGGCAACAGGGTCGAGCAGTTCGAACCGGGGCTGATCGCGTATGCCCGCGGCGGCAAGGACATCCGGTTCAACCAGCCGTCGGCCACCGGCGGCTACGGCGAGTACAAGCGGGCGAGCCTGCACACGATCTCGGCCGGGTTCCGGGTGCCCTACGAGCTGCTGACCGGCGATCTCAGCCAGGTCAACTATTCCTCGATCCGGGCGGGGCTCGTCGAGTTCCGCCGCCAGATCGACGCCGTCCAGTGGCAGCTCTTCATCCCGATGCTCTGCGCGCCGGTCTGGCGCTGGTTCACCGAGGCCGCTTGGGCGGCGGGGCAGATTCCGTCGCCGGTCGTGCCGGTCGAATGGTCGCCGCCGAAGTTCGAGGCGGTCGATCCGCAGAAGGACGCGATGGCGAACCTGCTGTCAATCCGCTCCGGCACCATGACGCTGGCCGAGGTGATCGCGCGGCAGGGCCGCAACCCGGACGCGGTGCTGGCCGAGATCGCCGCGACCAACGCCAAGCTCGACGCGCTGGGGCTGGTGCTCGACAGCGACCCGCGGCGCGTCACCAAGACCGGCAGCGCGCAGACGAGCGATCCGGCGAACGACGACCCGACCGCCGACGCGGACAATGACCCGGCGCAGGCCGACCAACAGGACTGACCCCATGGACACGATGATCGAACTGCCGGCCATGCGCCGGTCGGCGGAGCTTGCGCCGAACACGGCCGATGCCGACAGCCGCACCGTCGAGGTGGTCTGGTCGGCCGGGGCCCGCGTTCGCCGCGCCACCTTCTTCGGCGAGCCCTATGACGAGGAACTGAGCCTCGATCCCGCCCATGTCCGGCTCGACCGGCTGAACGCGGGCGCGCCGTTCCTCAAGGTGCACGAGCTCGACACGCTCGACGCTGTGATCGGCTCTGTCGTGCCGGGCTCGGCGCGGATCGAGAACGGCCGCGGCATCGCGCTGGTGCGGATCAGCGAACGCGCCGACGTCGAGCCGATCTGGCGCGACATCCAGGCCGGGCACATCCGCGCGGTCTCGATCGGCTATCAGGTCCACCGCTTCGAGGTCTCGAAGCCCGAGGCCGCCCGAGAACTATGGCGCGCGGTGGACTGGACACCCTTCGAGGTCTCCGCCGTCGCGGTCGGAGCCGACCCGGCAGCGGGCTTCCGCGCCCAGCATCCCCTTCACGACTGCGTCCTTTACCGCCGGGACGCCCCCACAGAGCACGGAGCATTCCCGATGACGGACAAGACCCAGACCCCGGCCAGCGACGACGCCAAGGCCACCAGCACCAGCCAGCCGACCGAGCCGGTCGAAACCGAGGAGGTGGCATGAAAGAGGTCGCGCCCATTGAGAGAACGGATCGCTGAGATGCAGATGATCTTGGGACGGTCACGCCTTGCGCCGTTTGGCTTACCATTCCTGAGTTCTGAAAATCTCAATGAAGGAGGGCAAAGCGTGACTGCACCTTATGACTATCACATCGGGGTGGATTACCACAAAAGCTACAGCCATCTGGTCGTGCAGGATTCGGCGGGGAAGACGCTGCGGTCCGGGCGGGTAAAGAACGATCGCAAGTCGCTCGGCGGGTTCCTTGAACGGTATCGGGAAAACTCGCACGCGGTCCTGGAAGCCACGCGCAACTGGATGGTAATGTACGACTGGCTGGACGACATCTGCGACGATGTCGTGCTGGCGCATCCGCTGAAGGTAAAGGCGATCGCCGACGCCAAGATCAAGACCGACAAGATCGACGCGACGGTTCTGGCACATCTGCTGCGGGCTGACCTGGTGCCGCAGGCCTGGGCACCCGGGGAGAAATCGCGGGAGCTTCGGATCGCCCTGCGCGAACGAATGTTCTAC
>JBKBVT010000091.1:0-9026 GCA_046289305.1 Hyphomonas sp.
AGCGCTTGGCCGGCATGGACCGGGTTACCCGGGTGAACTGCAGCATTTTCTCCGCCATGACGGTCTCCTGATCGCGAAATGACGACTTAGGCGTTCGCAGCGAAGAGGTGAAGTTGAATTTCAGAAAAAGAATATTGAATCAATATGTATCGGTATCTTTTCCTGCTGTTTCATCGCAAATCGTACAGCTATCTGAGCGATAGCATATCGTATTGATATCTGTAATTCTGCCTGCAAAGTCAGCTCGAATTGCGTTACGCGCTGAGCATCGAAATTGCAGAGGGCCTGCGCATGTCCCTGATCCAACTGATCCTCATCGCCATCGTGCAAGGCATTACGGAATGGCTGCCTATTTCGTCCTCCGCGCATGTGCTGCTGGCGTCTGACTTCTTCGGCATCACCGGCCGCGACGAAGTCATGATCAATGCGATCTCGCATGCCGGCACGCTGATCGCGATGCTGATCTATTTCCGCAAGGATGTCTCGGCAGCCTTACTTGGAAGTGTCGAACTGGCCACAGCGCCCACGCGCAAGGGAGAGCCGCTGTCGCGCGGGGCAAAGCTCGCCCTTTGCATCATTGTCGCCACGCCCTTCGCGCTGGTCGGCGCTGTGATCTATGAGCGTCTCGCGCCCGCAGGCTTCCAGCAGGACATGCGCACCGTGTATACGGTCGCTGCGTCCACCATCTTTTTCGGCGCCCTCCTCTGGTGGGCCGATGCAAGCGGCGGACGCGAACGCACCGAAGCCGACATGACCCTGCGTGATGCTTTCCTGATCGGTGCCAGCCAGCTCATCGCCGTCATCATTCCCGGCACCAGCCGCTCCGGCATCACCATGACGGCGGCCAGGGCGCTCGGCTATGAACGGACGGAGGCAGCCCGCTTCGCCATGCTGATCGGCGCGCCGATCCTGGCTGCGGTCAGCCTTTACGGGTTGCTCGGCTTGATGACGTCGCCCGAAGGCGAATCTGCCGTCACCTTGATGGACGGGCTGGTGGTGGCGGCGTTTTCATTCGTGTCCGGCTATGCCTCGATCGGCGTGCTCATGATCGTCGTAAAGCGGATGAGTTTCCTGCCCTTCGTGCTCTACCGGATGGCGCTCGGCGCGCTCCTGTTCCTGACCTCACCGCTGGTCGCTGGCTGGTTCTGAGGCAGAGCCTCAGGCCTCACGCGTCCTGTGGAACTCGCCATAGGGACGGAAGCGCCAGAGATAGGACGGCACGACGGACTCGACTGACTCCAGAGTTGTCACGCCGAGATCCCGGATCGTCAGCGCCCCATCTGCGACGACATTGTCCTTGGTCAGCATTTCCAGCTGCGAGCCCGTGATGGGCGGCGCGCCGAACAGGCCCCAGGAAAACGGCGGGATGAACCGCCATACGGCGCCGCTGATATAGGCGAACGGGCGCAGGACAAAGAATGGCAGCGGTAGTTTGAACCGCTTCCGGTCGGTGATCTGCATGATGATGTCGTAAATCTCGTTGAAGCTGTAGGTGCTGGGCCCGCCGAGCTCGAATGTCTTGCCGGCCGCGTCCGGCTCCGTCACCGCCGCGGCGATGGCTTCGGCCACATCACCTGCGAAGACCGGCTGGAACCGCGTCTTGCCCCCGCCGATTGCCGGCAGGAAAGGAGAAAAACGCGCCATTTCGGCAAACCGGTTGAAGAACTGGTCTTCCGGGCCGAAAACGATTGATGGTCTCAGGATCACGGAAGCGGGCATGGCTTTGCGTACAGCCGCCTCTGCCGCCGCCTTGCTGCGGCCATAGGGGGACTTCGACTCGGCGTCGGAACCGATCGCCGAAACCTGCACGAAACGCGCGATCCCCTTCTCCGCCGCGATTTGCGCCAGAAGCGCCGCGCCCTCTGCCTGCGCCCCGCTGAAGGACTGGCGGCCGCTCTCGAAGAGAATGCCGACGAGGTTCACGACCGCGTCTGCCCCGTCCAGCGCGCGCTCCAGAGAGGCGCGGTCACGGACATTTGCCTGCACAATATCGACCCATCCCGGCGGCCCGGCGAGGCGCACATCAATCGCGGCATGAACGCGCCGGCAGGCCACCCGGACACGCCAACCGCGCTCCACCAGTGCCCGCGCGGCATACCGCCCCAGGAAGCCGGAGCCGCCAACCAGAGTCACCAAGCCTTTGCCCATCGTCTTCAATGTCCTGTCTGCCAGCCCAAAGCGGGGGTGCGATTCCATCATTGCGCGCCTTTCACCACATTTGCTCTACGACTGTCCATGCGGCCATGTCGCCTGAAGGGCCTGCGGTGCCTTATCGTGCCGCCCTGTCAGGCCTTCATCAGGCCGGACGCCTTGAGCAGCTTGCCGGCACGCAGAACGCGGGCGAGCTTGTGCTCGCTCGAGCGGTCGCCCTTGTTGGAATCGGGGTGGAAGCGGCGGACATATTCGGCATAGCGCGCCCGGATCTCGGATGAGGACGCATCGGGCTCAAGATCGAGCTCCCGCAGCGCGCGCAGTTGAAGGCTGGAGCGATGGGCGGACACCTTCGCCTCGGCAGCCGGCGTGTCATCCACATCGAAGAAGCCGCGGCCTGACCAGCGCTTGGGATCGTGCATGTGCGCGGCCTTGGCGCCGCCCACGGGTCCTGCCCCGAATCGCCAGGTGCGTTTGTGGCCATAGCGTTCCGCGCGGAGGAAAGCGGCCGCCTCGGTCTCCGTCATGCCCTCAAAGAAATTGAAGCTGCGATTATAGGCCGCCGCATGCGCCTCACAGAACCAGACCTTGCCTTTTCCGCCCGATGCCGGCGCCGGATGGGACCCTTCCAGGTCACATCCAGGCTCTTCGCAGACGCGCGTTTGCTTCGCGCGCCGCCGCGACGTTTCGTCGGCCGGCGGTTTTATGCGTATATCCGTGAATTTTACACGGTAGATGAACGGTTCACCGTCTGACATGGGACGGCATAATAGGGAGCACCGGGTTAAGATGCCACAACCAACTGACAGGCAGGCCCGAATTGAGGCAGCGCTGATCGCCGCATTCGAGCCGATCACGCTTACCGTTAAGGATGATAGCGCGTCCCATGCGGGCCATGCGGGCGCCGCTCCGGGCGGGGAGACGCATTACTCCGTTGAAATCGTGTCCGAAGCCTTTGAGGGCCTGTCGCGGGTTCAGATCCAGCGGGCGGTCATGATGGTGTTGCAGACGGAATTCGATTCCGGACTGCATGCGCTTGCTCTGAAAGCGCGCCCGCCGGGCTGATCTTTATCAGGCCGGCTCTTCGGCCTTGATGACATTCACGCCTGTGACCTGATTGCGCTGGCGCCGCAGCACGTTGAACCGGTAGCCGTGGAAGACGAAGCTCTGGCCGGGTTCGGGAATGGTCTGGGCTTCATGGATGACCAGGCCGGCGACTGTGACGGCCTCCTCGTCCGGCAGATTCCAGCCGGTCGCCCGGTTGAGATCGCGGATCGGCACCCAGCCATCGACATTCACCGAGCCATCCGGCTGCGGGCGGACGCCCTGAACCTGCACATCATGTTCGTCATGAATCGCGCCGACGATTTCCTCCAGGATGTCTTCGAGGGTGATCAGGCCCTGCAGCTCGCCATACTCGTCGATGACCAGCGCAAAGTGCTGACCGCGCGCGAGAAACTGGTCCAGCTGTTCCTGGACCGGCGTTGTCTCCGGCACGAACCAGGGCTGGCGCAGGATGGTGTCGAGGTCGATTTTCGTGATGTCACCGCCGAGTGGCAAGGCCGCGCGAAGCAGATCCTTGGCGTGGAGGATACCGATGATCTCCTCCTTCTCGCCCCGATAGAGCGGCAAGCGGGTATGCGGGCTGGACAATGCCTTCTGAACCAGTTGCCGCCGGTCCATGTCCGCATCCAGCATCTGGATGTTCTTGCGGTGGATCATGACGTCTTCGACGGTGAGTTCTTTCAGGTCGAGCGCGCCCACGAGGCGAAGCCTGTCGGCCATGCCGACCCCGCCTTCGGCTGCGTGGAGATCGATCGCACCGCGGATTTCATCGTCCGCAGAAAGAGGATTTACCGGATCCCCGACGCCGAGCAGGCGCAGGAAACCGGCAACGATCAGCTGGATCACCCGGATGATCCAGGACGCCGCCCCGACCAGAAGCAGGATTGGCCCGGCAACGGTGAGGGCCACCCTGTCTGGCCGGGAAATGGCGTAGGTCTTCGGCAGGACTTCGGCAAAGATCAGTACCAGCACAGTCATGACCACCGTAGCGATGGCGAGCGCCAGACCGCCCGGCCCGAACATCATCGTGAACAGGGACGTCGCCAGCACGGAGGCGAGAATGTTGACGACATTGTTGCCGAGCAGGATGGCGCCAATGAAGTTCTCCCGGTTGGAAATGAGCTTGTTGACAGTCTTTGCCCGCCGGTCGCCCTCCTTTTCAAGCGCATGCATACGCGCGCGCGAAGCAGCGGTCAGGGCAGTCTCGGAACCCGAGAAGAAGGCTGAGATCATCAGCAGGCAGAAGATGGCGATGGCGTATCCGGCGATCAGGGTCATGGTTCGGTTTACCCAGCTGGTCCGGTAAGTTCGCGGGCCAAGAACGCCTCAACCGAGGCAAGGTCCGCATCCGGATGGACATAAGCCGCGCCGATCCGGCGCGCGAGGATCAAGGGAACCCGGCCACCGCGCGCCTTCTTGTCCTGCTGCATCAGTGCGGCAAGACGCGGCGCAGCGAAGCGGTCCGGATCCCATCCGGCGATGGAGACCGGCAGGCCAGAGGCTGCGAGTGTCTCCGCGACGCGCGTAGCATCCGCGTCCGGCGTGATGCCGGAAGTGGCGCCATAGCGAAACGCCATCGCCATGCCCAGCGCGACGGCCTCTCCATGCAGCAGGTCTGGGCGATATTCATTCGCCGCTTCTAGCGCATGCCCGAAGGTGTGGCCGAGATTGAGCAGCTGACGCACGCCGGTCTCGGTTTCGTCTTCGGCAACGATGGCGGCCTTGGTGGCACAGGAGCGCGCCACCGCATGGCAGATGGCATCCGGTTTCAGCGCCAGGACGTCTGCGCCGTTTTCCGCCAGCCAGTCAAAGAAGGCCGCGTCATTGATGAGTCCATGTTTCACAACCTCTGCATATCCGGCCCGGAGTTCGCGCGCGGGTAGCGTCGACAACAGGGCGGTATCCGCAATGACAAGCCGCGGCTGGTAGAACGCCCCGATCATGTTCTTGCCGCGCGGCGTGTTAACGGCAGTTTTTCCGCCAACGGACGAATCGACCTGGGCGAGCAGGGTCGTCGGCACTTGGACGAATCCCATGCCGCGTTTCATCAGACTGGCCGCAAGGCCGCCCATATCGCCGATCACGCCGCCGCCGAAGGCGATCAGGATATCGCCGCGATCCGCGCCGGCAGCGAGCAGCCAGTCCAGCACGCTTTCCAGCCGCGAGAAGGTCTTGGTCTGCTCGCCGGGCGGCACAGCCAGCCAGTCGAGTGTGATGCCCGCAGGGCCGGCCGCCTGCTCAAGCGCTGCGCGGTGATGCTGCATCACGGTTTCGTCCGTCAGCACATAGGCGCGCGGTCGTTTCAGCATGGGCGCGAGGCGGCGGCCAAGGTCCGCCAGGGCGCCGTGGCCGACCAGAATGTCATACGCACGCGCGCCGAGTTCGACGCGGACGGTTTCCAGCGATGTTACAGGGGTCATTGAGGGTTCCAGGTCTGAAGGGCTTTCAGGATGGCATTCACGGTCTGCGCATGCGGGCCGTCTTTCGAGTGAACCGTGAGATCGGCCTGCGAATAGAAGGGTTCGCGCTCCGCGACCAGATTGGTCAGGTGCAATTTGGCGTCGGCCCGCTTCAGGAGCGGCCGGTTATCGCGTTTCTGAACGCGGCGCCACAGGGTTTCGAGATCGGCATTGAGCCAGACGCTGATGGCCCGCTCGCGCATCAGGTCCCGCGTCTCAGGATCCAGAAAGGCCCCACCCCCGGTGGCCAGGACATGCGGGGGAAGATCGAGCAGCCTGCGGATGACCTGCTTCTCGCCGCGCCGGAAGTCTGCCTCGCCGTGCAGGGCGAAAATGTCGGAGATCGACAGGCCTGCGGCCTTCTCGATTTCGGAATCGCTGTCGAAGAATTGCCGGCCCATCCGCTCGGCGAGGCGGCGCCCGACCGTCGATTTGCCCGCCCCCATCAGTCCGACAAGCGCAATCGTGCGCGCGCGGAAGGGCGGCTGGCTACTCGAAGGGTCGGCGTCCGATGGCATAGGCTCTGTCTTACCCGGCGTTGCGAAGATATCCTAGTGGTGCCACATAGGCGGCCAGATCGGCAGGCAGAATAGGCCTGTCACAATGTTTTTGCGGGGCCGGCATCATGCGGAAATACCTTATCCTGTTCGTGATCCTTGCGGTCATCGTCCTTGGCGGCATGTGGTGGCTCGGCCAGCAGGCGGCGAGCAATGCCCCTCCTGAAGGCGAGATCCGCATTCCGGTTGAAGGCGTTTTCAACTAGCCCTCATTCATCCTGCCTTAAAGTCGCGTGCCTAAGCTCAACTCCATGAGCGATCGCATGCGGATTGGCGCCTTTCTGGAAATGATGTCGGCCGAGCGGGGCGCCAGCCCCAACACGCTCGACGCCTATGGCCGCGACCTGCTGGACGCCTCGGAGTACTGCGGCGGGAGCCTGACACGGGCCACGGCGCAAGACTTGTCCGGATGGCTCGCAGACCTGGCCGCGCGCGGCATGGCGCCATCGACCCAGGCCCGTAAACTGTCCGCCGTGCGCCGCTTCTTCCGGTTTCTGTTTCAGGAAGGCGACCGGAAAGACGACCCAACCGCCCGTCTGGACGGCCCCTCGCCCGAGCGTGAAGTGCCGGATGTATTGTCGCGTGAAGAGGTCACCCGGCTGATCGACGCCTGCGGCAGTGATATCCGGCTGCGCTGCATTCTCGAACTTCTGTACGGCGCCGGCCTGCGGGCGACGGAACTGGTGAGCCTCCGGATGGGGAGCCTGCCGCGCCGCAAGGGCGGGCATTGGCTGTCTGCCGACATCATCATCCGCGGCAAAGGCGGCAAGGACCGGCTCTGCCCGCTGGGACGCCAGGCGCTCAGCGCCTTGTCTGACTGGCTGGAAGCGCGTGAGGCGTCCCTCCCCCAGACCCCGATCCAACGGGCCCGGGCGGACGCCTTCGTATTCCCATCGCGTGGCCGGGATGGGCATCTCACGCGCCGCCGGCTGGGACAGATGCTGGAAGCCCTGGCTCTCAAGGCCGGCCTGCGCCCGGAACGCGTCTATCCCCACGCCCTGAGACACGCCTACGCTACCCACCTGCTACAGGGCGGCGCCGACCTGCGCAGCGTGCAGACATTGCTGGGCCATGCGGACATCGCGACGACCCAGATCTACACCCACGTTCTGACCGATGAACTCGCCGAACTGCTCGAGACAGCCCATCCGATGGCCGCTCAGGGACGACAGGCGAGGCGATGACGCGGCCCGCAGAGACCCACTTGCGCAGGTGATAGCTTAGTCCGATATCTTTTGGGCCAGCACATGCTGGCGTTCCAACTATGGGGTCTCTCATGGGTCGCCTTTTCCGCGCCCTGATCGCAACGTTCCTGCTCACTGAAATCGCAGCCATCTTTCTCGGTACATCCGTCTGGGCCGTGCTGGTGGAGTTTCATGCCAGCCTGCCAGTCATCATCGGCGCCGAAGCGGTCGCCGCAGCGGCCGTGCTTGTTCTGGCAGTCATAATTTTCCGCCGCGCCATGGCAGCGGAAGCCAGGATCGAAGCCGGACTCCCCTCAGAAAGCTAGACGCTACTAAGCGATCCTGGCGCCGCCGCGTGTGTTGACCCAGAAGGCGTGAACAACGCCCGGCAGCCAGCCGATGAGCGTCAGCAGCACGTTGAGCACGAATTGCAAGCCGATACCCTCCTTGATGGCCACCGCGACCGGCGGCAGGAAAATCGTGAGCAAAATCATCAGCAGGGACATGGAACGGCCTTTCATTAACGTCTTGGGTGACAACGCCTAAGCCGGAGCCTTGTTCCCCGGACACTTCCCGGTTTGACGCGGTGCAGCATGCGCCCTACTCCTCTCGCCCAAACCGGGAGGACACAATGAGCCAGAAAACGCCGCGCAATTTCTTCAAACCGCTCGCCATCGGCGCGCCGGAGCCGTTCCGGGAGCTTCCCGTCCGGCTGGAGCGGATGATCCATTTCGTACCGCCGCACAATAACAAGGTCCGCGCCAAAGTGCCGGACATGGCCGCCGGGGTCGATGTCCTGCTCGCCAATCTCGAAGACGCCATACCGTCTGACGCCAAGGAGGCCGCCCGCGCCGGCGCCGTTGAAATGGCGGCGATGGTCGACTGGCAGGCGACCGGCACAGGCTTCTGGAGCCGGGTGAACTGTCTCAACTCCCCCTGGTTCCTGGATGATGTGACGGACCTGGTCCTGAAGGCCGGGCATCAGCTGGACGTCATCATGCTGCCCAAGGTCGAAGGCCCCTGGGACATCCATTATGCCGATCAGCTCGTTTCCCAGCTGGAAGCTAAGGCCGGTCTTTCCCGCCAGATCCTGTTCCACGCCATTCTCGAGACGGCCGAAGGCATGGCCCGCGTCGAGGAGATCGCGCTCGCCTCGCCGCGCATGCAGGGTATCAGCCTCGGGCCGGCCGACCTCGCTGCAAACCGCAAGATGAAAACCACCCGCGTTGGCGGCGGCCATCCCTTCTACCGCGTGCTGGAAGACCCGCATGCGGACGGCGCCCCGCGCGCCAATGCCCAGCAGGATCTCTGGCACTACACCATTGCCCGAATGGTCGATGCCTGCCGTATGGCCGGGATCAACGCCTTTTATGGCCCGTTCGGTGACATCGCGGATCTTGACGCCTGCGAGCAGCAGTTCCGCAACGCCTTCCTGCTTGGATGCGCCGGTGCGTGGAGCCTGCATCCCAATCAGATTGCCATCGCCAAGCGCGTGTTCTCGCCAGACCCGGATGAGGTGAAATTCGCCCGCAAGATCCTCGCCGCCATGCCGGATGGCTCCGGCGTGGCCATGATCGACGGCAAGATGCAGGATGATGCCACCTGGAAAC
>JBKBVT010000092.1:0-2172 GCA_046289305.1 Hyphomonas sp.
GAGGATATGCGCGATATCGAGTGGGTGAAGCCCTTCGATTCCGAGCAGATGCTCGTGATTGAAGGTATAGTCTGGTTTCGCCGCCGCCATGAAGGCCCCTTCGATTTGCGGCGGTTTAGGCGCGTTCCCGCTTCACTGCAAGCCTGAGAGCAGGCCAAAGCTGTGCGCCAATCCCCAGATGACCGGCAGGGTGATGATGGCGAGGACCGTCTGCATGGCGATCAGATTGGCCGACAGCGCCGCGTCTCCGCCCAGCTGGCGGGCGAGGATGTAGCCAGTAGTTGCGGTCGGAACGCCGGAACAGATGATCACGATGGCAAGCGGCAATCCTGTGAGGCCAAAGGCGACCGCAATGGCCACAGCGATGATCGGCATCCCCACCAGACGCACGATGGACCAGACGAATGTGCGTGCACCGGCCTGGCGCAGCGCGCTGAGATCCACCCCGGCCCCGGCGGCGAGGAGACCGATCGCGAGCGTGGCCTGCCCGGCAATGCGCAGGGTCTCGTCTATGATGAGCGGTATGGTGAACCCCGATACGGCGATGGCGCCGCCGATGACGCAGGCGATGATCAGCGGGTTTTTGACGAGGGCACGGAAGGGCTTCGGCTTCTGGCCGGGAACAACCTCAGCATTGGCGACGAGGCCGAAGACCGACAGGATGTTTGCGGTCGGGATCATGCCTGCGGCCGCGATGGTCACGAGGGCTAGCCCCGCATCTCCGAACAGTAGAGCCCCCAGCGCCAGCGCAACGAAGGTGTTCCAGCGAACATTCGACTGGATGATCGAGCCAGCCGACGGACCGCTCACGCCCGGCGACAGCCGCGCGGCGAGACCGATGCCGGCCATGACGAACTGTGCCGCGACCATTACCAGGATCAGCCGCCACGGGGCCTCATCGAACGGCGCGGTCGCCAGCGACCGGATGATCAGGGCCGGAAACAGTACCCAGTAAGTCAGCTGCTCTAGCGCGCGAAAGCCTTCAGCCGGGATCACACGGCGCACCGAGAGGATCTGACCCAGCGCGACGATGAGGATGACGGGCAAAAGCGCGGTCAGGAAGATGGTCAAGGTTGCTGCTCCAGGCGGGCGAGGGCATCTCGCAGGATGATCGCGGCGGCATGTGCGTCGAGCTTGGCTTCCCGCTGGCGGCGGCTGGCGCCGGCGGCGCGCAGGGCATTGCCGGCTTCGGCGGAGGAAAACCGTTCGTCCTGAAAGGCGATGGGAATGTCGCGGATCTTCAGTATGCTGGACGCCAGCGTGCGAACGGACTGTACCCTCGGGCCTGCTGTCCCATCGGTATTCAGCGGCAGGCCGATCACCAACCCGGCCGCTTCGCGCGAATCATAAATCTCGAACAGCCGCGCCAGCGCCGGGGCGAGCTTCGGCTTGGGAATCGTCTCGACCGGGCTTGCCAGCATGCGGCTGCGGTCGGTTGCGGCCACGCCGATACGTGCTGCGCCGGGGTCCAGCGCCAGTAATACGCCCTCGCGGGGCAAGTCGAAGAGGTCCACCACAGCCATGAGTCTCGCTCCCTTACTGCCTTGAAGGCGCCCTGCCTATGGCGTAAGGGCGGTCATCCTGAGGAGCCTGCCCATGAGTGTCACCCGCGACGATGTCCGGAAAGTTGCCCGCCTGTCCCGCATTGCCGTGCCGGAAGAGCGTCTGGGCGAGCTGGCCGGCGAGCTGAATGGCATTCTGGGCTGGATCGACCAGCTCAACGAGGTCGATGTCGAAGGCGTGGAGCCGATGACGTCTGTGGTCGAGACGACTCTGCCGATGCGCGAGGATGTCGTCACCGATGGCAATATCCGCGATCAGGTGCTGGCGAATGCGCCGCGCAGCGAGCATGGCTTCTTCGTCGTGCCGAAAGCCGTCGAATAGCGGGCGGGCAAACCCTGCTTACATTACGGCGCGAAGCGGCTTACTTTTGGCGAATGGGACCATTCCGGGCCCAGTCGCTGAAAGTCTGAACCGATGGCCAAGGGTCAAAAGAAATCCAACAAGGAAGTCCGCAAACCGAAAGCGGAAAAAGTGAAGCCAAAGCTTGGCGCCCCGGTCGCCAAGCCCGGCGCCCTGAAGGGTATGGAACATCTGAAGCGTTAGTCTGCTACACGCACTGTCATCCCAGCCAGCGCTCTGCGCTGGCCGGGATAGCGGGCCTACTTCGCC
>JBKBVT010000092.1:2182-8980 GCA_046289305.1 Hyphomonas sp.
CGGATTGATCAGAAACTTTGTCCCCGTCGCCTTCGCATTGTAGGCGTGGAGCGTTTCCAGATCGAGCGCGTCGGCGAGCGAGATTTCGGCCGTGTAATGGCTGGCAAAGGTCGTCGTCAGCTCATCCATGACGCGCTGGCGCATCTTGGCGCGGATTTCCGGACCGGCTTTCTGCAGGAACGGCGTCAGCAGGTAGCCGGACAGGTTCCAGGCAAAGCCCACGCCCGGCGGCACCAGGGTCGGCGACATGTCGAGCCGGCCATAGATGTAGACCTGCGTTTCCTGGCCTGAACCATAGCGGCTGTATTCCTTCATCTTGCGGCTGGCGGCGGCTTCCATCGCGATCAGGATCTGGCCGGCCAGCGGCCCGCCGCCGATGGCATCAAAGCCAAGCGTCGCGCCGGTTTCCATCAGGCCCTTGATAAGGTCTTCCATGAAGGTCGGCGAGGACGAATCGACGATATGTGCCGCGCCGATGGACTTCAGGAGGTCTGCCTGTTCCTGCTTGCGGACGATGTTGAGCAGGGGGACGTTATCTTTCTGGCAGATCTTGACGAGCATCTGGCCGAGGTTTGAGGCGGCCGCCGTGTGCACGATGCCCGTCCGGCCTTCGGCCCGCATGGTCTCGACAAAGGACAGCGCCGTCAGCGGATTGACGAAACAGGAGGCGCCGTCGCGGGCGCTTGCGCCTTCAGGAAGTTCCATCACCTGTGCCAGATTCAGCATCCGGTATTGCGAATACATCTCGCCGCCGAGGCCGGTGACGCGCTTGCCGAGCAGGGCTTGCGCTGCCGGCGAGGATCCTGCCTTCACGACGGTGCCAGCGCCTTCATTGCCGACAGGCAGCGACTGGCCAAGCCGCGCGGCCATTGCCCGCAGGGCAGGTGGCGGCACATTTGCGGTGATCACCGGGCGGTCTTCGGTGCCGGACGCTTTCGCGCTGCTCATGTCGGCCCCGCCGACCAGCAGGCCGAGGTCCGACGGGTTGATCGGGGTCGCTTCGACCTGGATGACCACATCGTCCGGGCCGGGCTCCGGCACGGCGATCTCGGCCAGCGACAATTCCAGCTTGCCGTCTTCAGTGATCAGGCTGCGAAGTTGCAGCCCGGTTGCGGGCACGGTCTGGCTCATAATGTATCCTCCGGTGGTTTCTGGTTATGCGAGGGCTCAAAGCGCCTCGTCGGCAAAGTCCTCATAGTCGATCAGGATTTCTTCGCCAGCCTGTATTGCCCGCATGGCAGTCAGGGTAACTTCCTGGCGGGCGGTATCGACATGGAAGGCGGCATTCGCCTTGGGGCTGTGATTGCACATCGAAATGACCCCAAAGGCCACCGCCGCCCGCATCATGCCGTCACTGCGCTCATCGACATAGAACACGTAATGGTAGAGCCGCGTCGCTTTCAGCGTCTCGATTTCCTCATGCGAGAGGATCAGCAGCGGGTAAGCGCCGATCAGCGCGCCGGGCGGGATTTCCACCGAGGCAAACAGGCCGCGTCCGTGAAGGGGCGAGGTCTGAACCTCAACGCGTGCGCCCCCATGTGATGTCACCATGAAGCTGGTCTATCACACGGCCCGGACGGCGCCATCAGGTCTCGGGAAGATTTTCTGTCTCTTCATCGGCCTCGGCCCGCGGATCCCAATCCCGGATTTCCTTGATCGTGCAGCGTCCCGGGCGCGGTCCCGCCGGCCCGCTTGTACTGGTCACCAGAATGGCGTCGCCGCGTGTCAGGCAGGCGGAGGGTGTCACGAGACCGATTGCGTTGGAGTAGGCAAGGTCAGGGCAGGGGCCGTAGAGTTCCACCATGTAGCGTTTGCGCCCGTCATGAAGCAGCACAGTGCGCCGTTCGGTCATGCTGAACCCGTCAATCTGCGAGGCGAAACAGATCTGGCGAACCGGCTCGCCGAGGCGCGGGTCGTTCTCAAAGGCAGCGAGGCCCATTGGGGCAGGTTCGCCCTGCACACTTTCACACCCCAAAAGGAGCAGTGCAGACAGGGCCAGAAGCGCAGCGCGGGGCATATCAGGTCTCCGATGGGTCATCTCTGATGCTGGCGACTGTGCACCGGGGCCGCTGCGGCAGCAACCGCGCTCACGGACACTTGAACTTTGAAGGGATGCGGCCTAGCAGGCAGGGCTTCATTCTGAGGGATATCCCGCCAATGACCGATCTCACCGACCTGACCCTCGCCGGCGCGCTTGATGGGCTGAACAGCAAGCAGTTTTCCTCGGTCGAGATCACCCAGGCTTTCCTGACAGCCATGGAAAAGGCGCGGATCCTGAACGCTTATGTCGTCGAGACGCCTGAGAAGGCACTGGAGATGGCCAAGGCCTCTGATGCGCGCCTGGCCAAAGGCGATGGCGGCCGGCTCGAAGGCGCCCCGCTCGGTATCAAGGATCTCTACTGCACCAAAGGCGTGCGCACCACGGCCTGTTCCGGCATCCTCGCCGAGTTCACGCCGACCTACGAATCCACCGTCACCCAGAACCTGTGGGACGAAGGCGCGGTGATGCTCGGCAAGCTCAACATGGACGAATTCGCCATGGGCTCGTCGAACGAGACATCGCGCTTCGGCCCGCCGATCAATCCCTGGCGCCGCGCAGGTGACAATGCCGGCCTGACGCCGGGCGGATCGTCCGGCGGGTCGGCGGCGGCCGTATCCGGCCATCTCTGCCTCGCCGCGACGGCGTCCGACACGGGCGGCTCAATCCGCCAGCCCGCGGCCTTTACCGGCACAGTCGGCATCAAGCCGACCTATGGCCGCGCCAGCCGTTATGGCATGGTGGCGTTCGCCTCCTCGCTCGACCAGGCCGGCCCGATCGCGCAGACGGTCGAGGACAGCGCCATCCTGCTCGAGGTGATGTGCAGCCACGACCCGAAGGATTCCACCTCGCTGAACATCGAGACTCCGGACTGGCGCAGCGATGTGAAGGCCGGCGTCAAAGGCATGCGGATCGGCATTCCGAAGGAATACCGCGTCGAGGGCATGTCGGACGAAATCGACGCGCTCTGGCAGCAGGGCATCGCCTGGCTGAAGGCCGCCGGCGCCGAGATCATCGACATCTCCCTGCCGCACACGAAATATGCGCTGCCGGCCTATTACATCGTGGCCCCGGCCGAAGCCTCGTCCAACCTAGCCCGCTATGACGGCATGCGCTACGGCGCGCGGGTCGAGGGCGGCAATCTTGCCCAGACCTATGAGAACTCGCGCGCAGGCGGATTCGGCAAGGAAGTGCAGCGCCGGCTGATGATTGGCACCTATGTGCTGTCCTCGGGCTATTACGACGCCTATTACCTCCGGGCACAGAAGGTCCGTACCCGCATCCTTCAGGATTTCTTCGAAGCTTTCGAAACCTGCGACGCGATCCTGACGCCGACCTGCCCGTCGCCCGCCTTTGCGTTCGGCGAGAAGTCCGGCGACCCGGTCGAGATGTATCTCAACGACGTGTTCACCGTGACGGCTAACCTCGCGGGCCTGCCGGGTATCTCGGTGCCGGCGGGTCTGTCGGTGAACGGCCTGCCACTCGGCCTGCAGGTCATCGGCAAGGCACTGGACGAGGCGGCCTGTTTCCGCGTCGGCGGCGTTCTGGAAGATGCAGCGGGCTTTGTAGCCAGGCCGGACCGCTGGTGGTAGGTTGACGGGTATGACCCGTTACATCGCAATATTCGCCGCGCTGCTCGTCTTCTGTCTGGCGCTGATGGCTGCGCTCATGTCCCAATATGGCCTCAGCCTCCTGGACCCTCAGATGCAGACGATGCTGCTCGTCTGTGTGCTGGTGGCGGCCTATGTTTCCTGGCGGATCACCCGGATCCTCCAGCAGCGGGCTGCCGCACGCGAATACGAGGCTGGGACCGCCGGAGAGCGCCGAGGCCGCAGCTTGTTCGGAAGTTTCAGCGGCGGCAAGAGCAAGGCGCTTCTGGCGCGCGAAGCCCGCCTCGCCGCTCGCAAGCGCCAGCTGGTGGCCGAGGGCAAGCTCGCCCCCGAAGAGGCTGATCTGCCGCCGCCTGTGCCGGAAGATGACGGCGCGCCCACCCGCGCCGCCGCGTCTGCCTCGGTGAAGGAAAAGATGGCCGCCCGCGCCGAACGCGTCCGCCGCGCCCGCGAAGAGGGCAAGATCTAGGGCGACTTGCCTCACGCCGCTCAGACGTCTCGACATTCCCCGCCGGCTCGCCTTAGAAGGTCGATGGAACAACGATTGAAATAATGAGAGACGCGATGACCGAGCGCCCCACCTTCCTTATCACAGGCGAAACCGGCGACTGGGAAGTCGTCATGGGGCTGGAGATCCACGCTCAGGTTGCCTCGAATGCCAAGCTGTTCTCCGGCGCCTCGACCGCGTTCGGCGCCGACCCCAATTGCAACGTATCGCTCGTGGATGCGGCAATGCCCGGTATGTTGCCGGTGATCAACCGTTTCTGCGTCGAACAGGCGATCCGCACCGGCCTCGGCCTGAAGGCGCAGATCAACACCTACAGCCGCTTTGACCGGAAGAATTACTTTTATCCGGACCTGCCGCAGGGCTATCAGATCAGCCAGTTCGCCCACCCCATAGTCGGCGAGGGCGAGATCGAGGTGGATGTCGAAGTGCCCGGCAAGGAGGACTACTCTTTCCCGTGCCGGATCGAGCGGCTGCACCTCGAACAGGATGCCGGCAAGTCGATCCACGACATGGACCCGAACGCGACTTATGTGGACCTCAACCGCTCCGGCGTCGCCCTGATGGAAATCGTCTCAAAGCCCGACGTGCGCTCGCCCGCAGAAGCCGCCGCCTATGTCAAGAAACTCCGCGCCATAGTTATTGCGCTCGGCACCTGCGACGGCGACATGGAGAAGGGCAATCTGCGCGCCGACGTGAACGTCTCAGTCTGCCGGCCCGGCCAGTATGAGAAATTCCGTGAGACCGGTGATTTCAAACATCTCGGCACGCGCTGCGAGCTCAAGAACATGAACTCCTACCGCTTCATCCAGCAGGCGATCGAATACGAAGCGCGCCGCCAGATCGAGATCATTGAAAGCGGCGGCAAGGTGGATCAGGAGACCCGCCTGTTCGATCCCGTCAAGGGCGAAACCCGTTCCATGCGCTCGAAAGAAGATGCGCATGACTACCGCTATTTTCCGGACCCGGATCTTCTGCCCCTCGAAGTCGAACAGGCCTGGATCGAGGAGATCCGAGCCTCTCTGCCGGAACTTCCGGACCAGAAACGTGCGCGCTTTGAAAAGGATTACGGCCTCTCTCGCTATGATGCCGGCGTGCTGACATCGGATGCAGACAAAGCGGCTTTCTTCGAGGAGGCTGCCAAGGGTCGTGACGCGAAGATCACCGCCAACTGGGTGACGCAGGAGCTGTTCGGCTATCTCAACAAGGAAGGCCTGGAGCTTTCCGAAAGCCCGGTTTCGGCCGCCTCGCTTGGCGGGCTGATCGAGCTGATCTCGAACGACACGATCAGCGGCAAGATCGCCAAGGACGTCTTTGCCCGGATGATTGCGGGTGAGGGCGAGGCCGCCGCCATCGTCGAGAAACACGGCCTCAAGCAGGTCACCGACACGGGCGCGATCGAGAAAGTCGTCGACGAAATCATCGCGGCGAACCCGGAACAGGTCGCCAGGGTCAAGGACAAGCCGCAAACGCTGGGCTGGTTCGTCGGCCAGGTGATGAAGGCGTCCAGCGGCAAGGCCAACCCGAAGGCTGTGAACGATATCCTGAAGGCGAAGTTAGGGCTCGATTAAAGGTCCTCACCCCCCGCTCCCAAAGGGCGTGGGAGGTGAGGACCTTACCAGTCTAAATCGCTGCCCGGATTTTCGCCGCAACCGGCTCCAATTCCTCCGGCTTTGCCATCGTGCCCGCGCCGTGGCGGCCAAGTTCGCGGCCTTCCCAGGCCGGGATGATATGGAAATGCAGATGGAAAACCGTCTGCCCCGCTGCGGCGCCGTTGAACTGAATGATGCGTAGCCCGTCCGGTTTCAGGCCAAACTCCACCGCTTTCGCCACACGCTGCACGCGCAGCATATACTCGCCGAGTTGGTCCGGCGGCATATCGAGGAAATTGCGCGCTTTGACATCCTTCGGGATCACCAGTGTGTGGCCCTCGCTCTGCGGAAACACATCCATGAAGGCGAAGGCGATGTCATCCTCGAACACCTTCACGCAGGGTATGTCCCCGCGCAGGATCTTGGCGAAGATGTTGTCGGGATCATAAGGAGCGTGGAGGGTCATGTGGACCTCTAGTCTTTTTTGAACGGTGTCCGATCTCGCAGGAAGTCCATGTCCGCGTCAACCGCTGCCCGTTCCTGCATCAGGTAATCGGCCACCGCCTGGCGGAACCCCTCATGCGCAATCCAGTGGGCTGAATAGGTCAGCACTGGGGCGTAGCCGCGCGCGAGCTTGTGGCCGCCCTGGGCGCCGGCTTCGACCGTCTTCAGGCCGCGCGCAATGGCAAAGTCGATCGCCTGATAATAACAGGTCTCGAAATGCAGCATTGGTCGGGGGTCGCTGCATCCCCAATACCGGCCATACAGCGTTTCCGATCCGATCAGGTTCATGGCGCCGGCAATCGCCGTCTCGCCCTCATAGGCGAAGACGAACAGGATATCTCTGGCCATCCGTTCACGGAGAAGGGAGAAGGATTGACGGGTCAGATAAGGCGCACCCCATTTGCGGGCGCCGGTGTCCTGATAGAACTGCCAGAACGCGTCCCAGTGATGGGGTTTCAGATCGTCGCCGGTCAGGTGGCGGATGGTGCCGCCAAAGCCCTGCGCACGGGCGCGTTCCTTGCGCAGATCCTTGCGTTTGCGCGAGGACAG
>JBKBVT010000093.1:0-8973 GCA_046289305.1 Hyphomonas sp.
CGACCTCGGCCTATATCGGCTTCATCGCGTTCGAGGCCATCGTCCTCACCGGCGCTATCATCGCCCTCCTCGCCGGCCGCCGCACCGCCACCTGACATTCCCCCCGGAATAGAAAAAAGCCCCGCCGGTCCGGCAGGGCTTTCTCCAGTTATGACTGGGCCGCTTTGGCTCAGAACGTCTTGCGCAGCGTGATGCCATAGCTGCGCGGCGCATTCGGATAGCCCGAATAGGAACCCGCCTGCGCCACCGCCGGGAAGGCCGTGGTGATGTATTCATCATTGAACACGTTACGCGCCCAGAGGGTCACGCCGATGCCGTTATCAGCCTTGAAGCCAGTCGAGACATTGAACGTGTTGACCTCTCTCTGGATGCCCAGAGCGGCCTGGTCGATGCGGCTGTCGAACTGGTCGGACGGGCTTTCATACTGCCAGTCGCCCTGCACGAAGGAATCAAGCCCTGCCACATCAAAGAAGTACGTCGCCATCACGGAGGTCGCGACCTCCGGGATCAGGGACGGCTTCTGGCCGGAGATGTCGCCGCTCGCCGAGTCCGGGAAGCTGTCATAGACCGGGTCCTGCAGCGTGCCTGCAAAGACCATCCGCAGCGAGTCGATCGGGCTCCAGGTCACGTCGAACTCGAAGCCCTTGCTGGACTGTTTGCCCGCATTGGCGAGCGCAAAGCCCGTGCCCGTGAAGACGTTCGACTGGAAGCCTTCGATCTGCTGGTCGAAGTAAGCCAGATTGAACGCCACCGTGTCGAACGCACCCTTGAGGCCAACCTCGAACACCGCCGCCTCTTCCGGCCCGGCAAAGCGTGTGCCGGTCGTCAGGTTCGGTACTGCAATGCCGGCATCGCGGATCGGCGAGCCGGGCGGGCTCGTCACCGGCGAGCCAGGGATGAAGTCCCGGGCAAACGGCCGCGAGTCGCGTGACAGGTTCCAGGACGTCGCCTTGAAGCCGGTCGCATACGACACATAGGCGTTGAAATTGTCGTTGATGTCATAGGCCAGACGCAGCGTATAGGTCGTGTTGTCGTCCTTGCTGCGGCCGTCCTCCACCGCGTTCGGGAAGGCTAGGAAAGGCGGCAGGAACTGCAACCCACCGAGCGCCAGCAACGGGTTCTGCGCCGGATCCTGTACAGCCGCCTGGATGGCCGCAAACGCCGCCGGGTTGGCCTGGGCAAACGCCCCGACCTGTGCTGGATCCTGTGCGTTTATGCCAAAGCCCGCCAGCGTCTGGGCAAAACCGATGGCTACGAGGTCGAGGCTCGAGAACAGGTCGGAGTTGTCGATCCTTCCATAGGCGTTCTTTTCGTCTTCAGTGTAGTTGAAGCCCACGGTCGCGGTTAGCCGTTCGGTCAGGCGGTAGTCCACCGTCCCGAAGATCGACCAGGCCGTGTTGTCCTGCCCGAAGCTCTCGCGCATGCCCTGCCCCGGCTGACCGAAGGTCGTGCCGATCGGCAGGCCGAGCGCGGCTTCCACCTGCGCAAACGGCGGCGCCACGAGGCCCGCATTGATCGCGCCCAGCAGCTGCTGCGGCGTGCCCGGCGCGCCGGACAGGATCAGGCTCAGCACATCCGCATAGCCGCGGAAGTCATTGCCATACAGCAGCGCATTCTCGATCGCGACCTTCTCATCGAAATAGAAGCCGCCGACCATCCAGTCGAGCCTGTCGCCGCTGGTGGAGGTGAGCCGCAATTCCTGCGTGAACGTCTCGATGTTGGTCTTGTTGAAGTTCGAGGCGAGCAGGTCGGCGCTTGTGAAGTCCGAATCCTGGTTCGTCTTGAGCTGGGACTCGCGGTACGCGGTGATCGAGGTCAGCCGCATATTGGCGAACTCATGATCGCCCTGCAGCGAGATGCCGGCATTGTCGATCTTGTTGGTCGAGCCGTAATTATAGGCCACCCGGTAGGAATACGGGTCTTCCGAGATGATGTTGCCGCCCAGCGCCCGGATGATGTCGCCGGTCGGGCCGTCGACAATGTTCGCGCCCGCGCAGCACAGCTCGTTGATCCGGTCATAATCGCCCATCAGGCGGAAGGTCGTATCCACGGTCGGCTCGAACAGGATGTCGCCGCGGATGCCCCAGCGGTCGCGCTCGTTCGTTGCCTGGCCAGTGGCCACGTCATCCACATAGCCATCGCGCCGGTTCCAGGTCGCGCCGAACGCGCCGGCGATGTTCTCGGCCAGTGGCCCCGTGACATAAGTATTGAACCGGTAGCCGCTCTCATTGCTGAGCGTCGCATCGGCCAGGCCGCCAAACTCGAATTCCGGCCGCTTGGTCACGACCGAGATCACGCCTGCCGAGGCGTTCTTGCCGAACAGCGTCGATTGCGGCCCGCGCAGCACTTCGACCCGCTCGATGTTCGGAAGGTCCGAGATCTGCGAGGCCGAGCGCGAGCGGTAGACGCCGTCAATGAACACGCCGACCGAAGGCTCGATGCCGGCATTGTTGGCGCCGTTGCCGAAGCCGCGGATAACGAAGTTGGTGTTCGCCGAGGATTGCAGCTGGCCGACGCGCAGCGACGGAACGAGTGATTGCAGGTCGTTGAGGTCAACGATCACAGCCCGTTCGATGGTCGCATCATCGACGACCGAAACCGCGATCGGCACGTCCTGCAGCGTCTGTTCGCGCTTGGTGGCGGTGATGGTGACGGTTTGGAGGGTGCGCGAGCGCTCCTCTTCCTGTTCCTGCTCCTGGGCCGCGGCCGGAGCAGCGAACGCCGCCATGGCGCCCAGACTGACGCTAAAAAATAGTCCTGCCCGCAGGGCCGTATGGCCCGCGGTTTTGCCTTCGATTTTCAACACGGATGTTTCCTTCCTGGGAGGGTGTGGTCTGAATGTCCTCAGGTACCGGAGTCACAATGCTCCGCCCCCGATGTCTTTTTTTGTTATGTAATTCGATAAGAACGCCTGATTCCGCGCAAAGCAAGTGAGACGGTAGGTAAACTCCGCAGCTTGACTGTTCCGGACTGACACCCATGCGCGGCACAGCACTCGCCCGTGAGGGAAGTTTTCTTGATGCCTCAAAGCATTGGCTCGTCTGGATGCCATAGAAAACGGGTCACAATTCTCCCCATGCGGGAGTCGCGCCTTCTGGAATGATTATTGCGATTGTTAGCGCCAGACGGGCCCGGTTGCGGGCAAAGCCTGACACTGGGAGTACCAATTAATATGATCGACACGTCGATCCATCCGAACACTCGGACCCTGCTCGACGCCTGGCGCCGCATGCAGGCTGATCCGCAGACCCATGCCGCCAGCGGCCCCCGCATCGCCGGCAATGAGGGTCTGATTGACCGTATTTTCGTCCTTGAGCTGATGGATGACCGGACCTGGCTCGTGCGCACGGCCGGCCCCATCCTCGCCGACCTCGTCGGCCGCCGGCTGGTCAACCAGAATTTCCTCGACCTCTGGTCTGGTCCCGACCGCACCATGATAGGCGCCTTCGTCGAGGCCGTGCGCCTCGATGGCGGCCCCGGTGTCATCCGCGGCCACGGCGAAACCCTCAGCGGCGACCGCGTCGAGCTGGAAGTCACCCTGATGCCGCTCAGCGCCGGCACGGCCCATGCGCCGCGCGCCCGGATGCTCGGCCTCTACCAGCCGCTGACCAGCGAAGCCGGCCTGCACGGCCAGCCGGTCTTCCGCCACCGCGTCGCCATGCTGGTCCCGCCAGATACTCGCCAGGCTGGCCCGAAACTGCGCCTCGTCGCCTCGCGCTGACGTGTTCTCCTGCTAGGCGCCCTGGCCCGCCATCTGCGCGGTCCGGGGCTCCTCGCGCGGCAGCGGCGCTTTGCCGAGCATCATGTCGGCCGCCTTCTCCGCAATCATGATCGTCGGCGCATTGGTATTGCCCCCGATCAGCGTCGGCATCACCGAGGCATCGACCACCCGCAGCCCGTCGACCCCGCGCACGCGCAGTTCGCCGTCCAGCGGGCTCGCCTCGCCCGTGCCCATCGCGACCGTCCCGACCGGGTGATAGATCGTCTCGCCGCGCTGGCGGATGAAGGCATCGATCTCGGCGTCCGTGCGCACCGATTCTCCGGGCAGGATTTCTGGCCCGTTCAGCGGCCGCAGCGCCGCCTGCGCGCACACATCCCGCACGATCTTCACCGCCTCGCGCATCGCGCGGCGGTCTTCCTCGGTCGCCAGATAGTTCGGATCGATCTCCGGCGGCGCAAACGGATCCGCCGACGCCAGCCGCACTTCGCCCCGGCTCTCCGGGCGCAGCTGGCAGGCATGTACGGTATAGCCATCCTTCTGCGGGTCTTCATTGCCGTGATTGATCATGATCGCATTGACGAGGTGCAGCTGCAGGTCCGGCATCGACAGCCCCGCCCGCGAGGGCAGGAACGCGCCCGCCTGCAGGAAATTGTCCGCCCCCGGACCCGTCTGGTTGATCAGATAGCGCACACCCACGGCCAGCTTCTTCAAGCCTTTCTGCTGCGAGTAGGCAGACAGCGGCTGCGACATCTCATGGATCACCGAGACATCCAGATGGTCCTGAAGATTGCGCCCCACGCCCGGCGACTTCACCTTCGTCTCGATGCCATGACGCTTCAGCGCCTCCGGATCGCCGATGCCCGACAGCATCAGGATCTGCGGCGACTGCACCGCCCCGGCCGAAAGGATCACCTCCCGGTCCGCCCGGATTTCCCGCTTCGCCTGGCCCTTACCTTCGGCCACCTCGACGCCGACCGCCCGGCCGCCCTCGATCAGCACCCGCGTCACGAGCCCGGTCGAGATCACCGTCAGGTTCGGCCGCTTGCCTTCGATCGGGCGCAGATAGCCATACGACGCGCTCCAGCGCTGGCCCTTGTAGATCGTGCGCTGATAGCGGCCAAAGCCTTCCTGCTCGGCGCCGTTGAAATCATCCGTCAGCTTGTGCCCGGCCTGGCGGCCCGCTTCGATGAACGCCTTGAACACCGCCCCGTCCATCGGGCTCTCGGTCACGTTCAGCGGCCCGTCGCCGCCATGGAAATCATTCGCCCCGCCTTCATAGCGCTCCGAGCGCCGGAAATACGGCAGCACATCGGCAAAGCTCCAGCCCTTGAGGCCCATCTGGCCCCACTGGTCGAAGTCGCCCGCATGGCCGCGCACATACACCATCCCGTTGATCGAGGATGAGCCGCCCCAGCCCTTGCCGCGCGGCCAGTAGAGCTTACGCCCCTCCATATGCTGCTGCGGCGCGGTGTAGAAACCCCAGTTCTGCGGGTTCGGCTGCTTGATCAGGCTGCCGACGCCCGCCGGCATCCGTACCATCAGCGACGTATCCTTGCCGCCCGCCTCGATCAGGCAGACCCGGATGGCGGGGTCTGCGGAGAGCCGGTTGGCGAGCACGCAGCCCGCGCTGCCTGCCCCTGCGATAACATAGTCGAACGTGCTCATGTGCTGCGTTTCCTCCGGCCGGGCCTTGTTTATCTGTCCCGGAACGTAACGGCTTCACGCGTCCGGGCAACCAATTGTCAATCTTCATGGGTTAACCGGAAAGCGTGACATTTTGCCCGCGCCCGCCCAGTCCGAAGCGGTACCGGGCCAGCAGGAAGCGCATATGACACGCCCATTGACCCGCTCCGACACGCCGGAACCCGGTGGCCGTACCGGCCGGGACCGGCGTAATTACAAGCGCGTCGAGATGAAACTCACGGGCCGTTTCCTGATCGGCGAATCTGAAGACCACTTGCTGCACACGACTGATATGTCCTGTGACGGCGCCTTCATCGTCTCCAAGGAACAGCCGGGCCTCGACCAGCAGGTGATCTGCTACTTTGACGATGTCGGCCGCGTCGTCGCCAATGTCGTGCGCGTGTCGGAAGATGGCTTCGCCGTGCGCTTTCACACCTCGCCGCACAAGCGCGACAAGCTCGCCGACCGGCTGACCTGGCTGCTCAACCGCGACGCCCTCGGCCTCGACGAAGACCGCCGCACCGAACGCTACCGCGCCAGCGGCGAAGCGATCCTCACCCTTTCCGGCGGACGCATGCTGCAATGCACCGTCACCGACATCTCCCTCACCGGCGCCGCCTTCGAAGCCGCCGGCAAGCCGCCTTTCGTCGGCGAGAAGGTCGCTGTCGGCAATCTGATCGGCGAAGTCGTCCGCGTCTCCGGCGACAAATTCGCCGTCCGCTACATCCATGGGCCCAAGCCCGAAACCGGGCGAGGCTGACCGCCCGTGCCGCTGGCACCGGGCCACTCACGTACGCCCCAACGCGGCAAAACCGTACAGGCGGAAACCCCTGTCGAGCTGTCGCGCATTGACCCGGCCATCTGGCGGCTCCTGGCCGGACGCGAGACCTTCGGCCCGTACACGATCGGCCAGCTGCAGCAATTCGCCATCGAAGGCCGGATCACCCCGCGCTCCCAGATCGCGCAGGGCGAGGTCGAACCCTTCCGCGCCGTCTCAGACATCCCGCGCCTTGCCGAAACCCTCGCCGGCGCCTTCGCCGAACGCATCCGCCGCCGAGCCGAAGCGGCAAACTTTCTGATCATCACCCGCGCGCCCCTGCCGGCCGAAGCTGCGCTCGCCTCGCAGATCCCCGAATGCCTCGCCGGCCTCGGAAAATACATGATGCTGATGCACGGCACTTGGCTGCTGCGCTCGGCCAAACCGCTCGCCTCGGTCCGCACCGCCCTGACCGGCGCCCTGCCCCGCAATGTCCAGTTCGTCATCATGGAAGCGCGCGAAGCCCGGCTCAGCTGGCTCGGCCTCGGCGACGAAATGGCAGACACCGTCCGCACCGTCTGGAATGCGGCACTCGATCCGGACCCGCCCGCCTAATCGATCCGCTTCGCCCCGGCCTTATGGCGCTGCCAGTTCTCGACATAATGATGCGCCGACATGCGGATGATCTGCAGCTGCGTCTCCGACACCTCCTTCACCACCTTGCCCGGCGCGCCCATCACCAGCGAATTGTCCGGAATCTCCTTGCCCTCCGGGATCAGCGCATTTGCCCCGATGATGCAGTTACGCCCGATGCTGACGCGGTTGAGGATGGTCGAGCCCATGCCGATCAGCGTGTCATCGCCGATCGTGCAGCCATGCAGGATCACCCGGTGGCCGACCGTCACATTCGCCCCGATTGTCACCGGCGCGCCGATATCGGTATGGATCACCGTCAGATCCTGGATGTTCGTATTCTCCCCGATCGTGATCGGGTCATTGTCGCCGCGCAGGATGCAGCCATACCAGACCGAAGCATTCTCCTTCAGGATTACGTTCCCCATCACCTCCGCGCTGCCCGCGATCCAGTATTTCCCGCTCGCCGGCAGCACCGGGCGCACCCCGTCCACTTCATAAATGGCCATATCGTCTCCTCTTTTGCTCCGCATTGTTTCGGCTGCGGAATGTCACTTAACCGTCCGATAAGACTGGTATTGTATAGTCATTGCAGATTCGGAGAGGCAATGGCCGGAGTGGTTCCCATTCTCCCCCTCACCGCCGGAAGGTCCCCTTCCGGATACGGGCTGGCCGCCTCTGATGGTCCGCCCACACCCTATCCTTCCGTTCGACCCGGCCGCTGTACGATTTCGTCAGCGGCTTTTTTTGTGCCTGCAACCAAGGAGTCCTCCCATGGGTAAACGCAACGCTGCAAAGCGCATGAAGTCCGCATCAGAAGTGCGGCCTTCCGGCTGGTTCGACGAGCCGGCGCGCGGCGCAGGGCCCCATCTCCATGCCATCGAGGGAGGCCGGCGCAACTGGCACCCGGATGACGGCGAAACCATCACCAATCTCCAGCCGCAGGCGCAGGAACGCACCCAGCGCTACCAGAAGACCGTCAAGCCCCGCTCGGAAAACCAGGCCGAGCTGATGAACGCCATGGACACCCATGCCCTCGTCTGCGCCCTCGGCCCCGCCGGCACCGGCAAGACCTATCTGGCCATCTGCAAGGCCGTCGAGGCCCTCCAGAAAGGCAAGGTCTCCAAGATCGTCCTCTCCCGCCCCGCCGTCGAGGCCGGCGAGCAGATCGGCTTCCTGCCCGGCGGCATGGAAGACAAGCTCGCCCCCTACCTGCGCCCTCTCTATGACGCCCTGTCGGACCGGCTCTCCCCGGCCCAGCTGAAACACATGCTGGCCGAAGGTGTGATCGAGATTGCCCCCATCGGATTCATGCGCGGGCGCACGCTCAACAACGCCTTCATCGTCATCGACGAAGCGCAGAACTGCACCTACACCCAGCTCAAGATGCTCCTCACCCGCCTCGGCTGGCACTCGACGATGGTGATCACCGGCGACCCGAACCAGACCGACCTCCTGCCGGAATTCTCCGGCCTCGCCAAAGCCGCCGAAAAACTCACCGCCCTCTCCGGCGCCGCCGTGATCAAGCTCGAAGCGGCGGATGTGGTGCGCCACCCGCTGGTCGCCGAGATGCTGGACGTTCTGTAGCCCCCCGTAGGGTGCATTAAGCGAAGCGCAATGCACCTCTTTTCAGATGTTGTTTGGTGCATTGCGCTCCGCTTAATGCACCCTACACCCCGCCCCTGAAGCCCCTTCTCCCCTGGGAGAAGGGGTTGGGGATGAGGGGGCACAACACCTCCCCGCCCCGTTCGGTTTCCGGCGTAGCGCCCCCTCACCCCTGCCCCTCTCCCAAGGGAGCAGGGGTTTTTGGGTGTTGGTGTTGATGCATCCAATGCATCCCTTCCCCGGCGTCGGGGCTTCGCAGGCGCGCGCACCGCGCGCTAGACCGCTCCCCAAGAGGCAAGACAAGGCGGAGTGTGCGGCATGGCAAAAGGTGATCTTCCAGTCCTGGTGGGCGTCGGCCAGGCGATGAGCCAGTGGGATGGCAAATCGGGCCCCGAAGGCGCCCCCTCGCCGCTCTCGCTGATGGCAGACGCCTCGAAAGCCGCCCTCGCGGACACCGGCGCCCCCGGCATCGCCGCCGCCATCGATGCCCTTGCCGTGGTGCGCATCTTCGAGGACTCCGTCCCCGGCGACCGCCACCCCCACGGCCACAACACCAACCTCCCCGGCACGCTCG
>JBKBVT010000094.1:0-448 GCA_046289305.1 Hyphomonas sp.
AGGTATAGGAGGATCAATAGAAACGTCATTCGGTCAGCACCCGCATACAGCCCTTGAATCTTAAAAATAAGGCAGAATTGGTTAACGAATTGCTCGGAATTGACTTGATTTGCCCTGTCTCGCAAGCGCGGGGCCCGGCGTTGCATATCCGCCACAGCGCCCGGAATGCTTGTCCTGGCGGGCCAACGGGCCTGTCAGTCAGGGTTTTCCGAGGGGCGCTCTCCTTACTTTTCCACAAGGAATACGGCCCGGCGGGTTAACCAATCCGCGCCGTATCCGGCTCCGCAATGATCTCGTTCTCGATATGACCAAGGCCGCTGATCTCTACGCGCACCCGGTCTCCCGCCATCAGCCAGCGGGGCGGATCGAAGCCGGCGCCGACGCCGGCGGGGGTGCCGGTGAAGATCACATCGCCGGGCTCCAGCGTAAAGGCGGCTGTCAGATGGGC
>JBKBVT010000094.1:458-8911 GCA_046289305.1 Hyphomonas sp.
GTGGATCATGTCGCGCGGGGTGCCGAGCTGGCGGCGCTCGCCATTCACGAAGGTTGCGATCTCCAGCTCCGAAAGGTCGCCCACCTCGTCCAGGGTGACGAGCGCCGGGCCGAACACGGCATGGGTGTCGAAGCCCTTGCCCATCAGCATGGTCTGGCTCGCCTTCTGCCAGTCGCGCACCGAATAGTCGCAGCCAATACAGACCCCGGCGACGATCTCCATCGCGCGGCTCTCCGGAACATGCCGTCCAGGCTTGCCGATTATGACGACGAGTTCGCCTTCATAATCGAGCTGGCGGGAGACTTTCGGCAGGTGGACCGGCGCGTAGGGCCCGTTGACCGCGGTCGCCTGTTTGTTGAACCATTTCTGCACTTCGGGCTTCGACGTGTTCACAAAGCTGACGCTCTCGGCGGCATGGGCGGCGTAGTTCACACCGATGCCGAGGATCTTGCCGGGGCGCGGAACCGGGGCGAGGAGGTGCACCACGCTGAGCGCCAGCGGCGCGCCGCGCTCCTTGCCCGCCAGCGCTTCGGTGAACGTCTCACCCGCCACGGGAACCACCGTATCGCCTTCAAGATGGCCAAAGCGAATCTCGCCTTCGGAGGCGAACCTTACCAGCCGCATGGCGTTACTCTCCTGTCACACTCGCAAACCAACTGCATTGCGGCCTGTTCATCTCGCGTTGTGAACCCCTTTGGCAAGGGCTAGTCAAAGGCTCGTGTAGAGGGGAAATCCATGCAACTTGGCGTACGCGCGCAGGAAAGTTCGCTGAGCGAAATCTTTGCACCCGGTGAATGTCTCCGGATGCCGCATTACCAGCGCAGCTATTCCTGGGGTGAACGCGAGGCGCTCGACCTGCTCGGCGACCTGATCGATTCCATGAACACGGCGATTGCGCATTTCATCGGCGCGCTGGTGTTCGTGAACGGTGAGGAGCCGGGTTATCTCGAGATCGTTGATGGCCAGCAGCGCCTGACGACATTGACCATTCTGCTCTGCGTGCTGCGCGACATGGAACGCGACCCGGAGCGCGCGACGGAGCTGCACCGGCTGATCGCGGATGAGGACCGCCCGCTCCTGGGCGAAGGGGCGAACTGGCGCCTGGCACTGAACTATGAGGTCGGCGCCTTCTTCCGCGACACGATCCAGACCCCCGGCGCGACTCTGAAACTCGACAATGAACCGGGCGAAAGCGAGAGCCAGCAGCGGATCGTGGCCAATGCCGCCGCCTTCCACCGCGAGCTGCGCGATATGCCGGCCGAGCAGCGCCATGCCCTCGCCGAGGTAGTCACCAAGGGCTGCGCGCTGGTGCGTGTGGTGGTCGACAACAAGGACCGCGGCTTCAAGGTGTTCCGGGTGCTGAACACGCGGGGCAAGGAGCCTGGCGCGCATGACATCATCAAGACCGAGCTGTTCCAGCGGGCGCGCTTCTCCACACAGGAAGCGGCCAGCTATGCCGAACGCTGGGCCGGGTATGAAGCGATGCTCGGCGGCAGCGCGCTGGATGATCTGCTGCGCCAGATCCGCGTGATCCATGACCGCTCCCCCAAGGGCGATCTGTTTGCCGGTTTCCAGAAGGCGGTGCTGGCCAAGATCGAGCCGCGGCGGTTCCTCGATGACATGCTGCCCGGCTATGTGACCGCGTTCCGCGTGATCGAGACCGGGCAGGATGAGGCCGGCGCAGCGCCGCCCGGCGTGCTCGACAGCATCAACCAGCTGCGCGCGCTGGAGCACAAGACATGGCGCGCCCCGGCGATCCAGTTCATCGTCGAGCGCGGGCTGGAAGATCCGATGGCGGGGCAGTTCTTCGCCGGGCTCGAACGGCTGTCCTACATCTCGCAGATCATGGTGCATGACCGGGAACTGCGGAACAAGAAGCTCGCACGCATTGCAGAAGCGGTGCGCAATGACCGGGTTCTGTTTGCCAAGAATGGGCCGCTCTCGGCGCAGCGGGAGGATACCCGCAAGATCCGTGAACGGCTGATCTCACGCTTCGGCACTTATGGCCAGCGGCGTGCGATTGCGCTGCGCCTGAATGCGGCGATTGCCGGGGGGCGGACGATCCCGCCGGAATCGGATGCAACAGTGGAGCATGTGCTGCCGCGCAACCCGCCGGAGGACAGCCACTGGATGATCACCTGGCCGGACTCCGCCAAGCGGCGCGAACAGTGCGACACGGTCGGCAATTTCGTTCTGCTCACGAACAAGGTGAACCAGCTGGCCGACCGGCTCGACTACCGCGCCAAGAAGGAAATCTATTTCAATGGCGGCGGCGGGCAGGAATTTGCCCTGACGCGCGACCTGATGGAACAGGATGCCTGGACGCCGGATGTGGTCCGCCGGCGGACGGAAAAGCTGGCGGACATCCTGCTGAAGGCCTGGGATCTCGCCTGACCTTTCAGGCTCAGTCCATGATGCCTTTGGCCTGAACGGTCTTGTGCAGGTCGCCCACCAGCAAGAGTGCGGCCGAGCCGTAATAGGTGCTGAATTCGAGCGTGAAGATGCCCGCCTCGACGGCCGGGTCGGTCTCTGCCCAGGCGCGGGCGGTGTCGATGTCCGGCGTGTCGAAGAGGAAGAGACCGCGGCTGTCATCCTCCCCGCCAAGTGGGCCGGCGAGGACGAGATGGCCCTCATCATTGAGGCGCTGCATGTTGACGAAATGGCCCCGGAACAGACCGGCGCGGGTTTCCGGATCGGTGATCGCCGCATCCTCCGGCCCGGTCATCAGGATCGCCAGCACATAGGGGCGCATGCCGTAATCGTCTGCGCCGAGGCGAGCGGCGAGCTCGGCGTCATAGGTGGCGGCTTCCGGCGGTGGGGCAGCGGCCATTGGCGGCTCGGCGGTGGCGCAGCCGGCAAGCATCAGGGCGGCGGCGGCGAAAGTGATGGTGCGGAACATGGGGGCCTCCTGGCTGAGTGGTCACCATCACCCGCTCGGGCCTTCCATGGCAAGCTCGCCGGGTTCACGCCGCGTCACCCCCTAGCGGGCGGGCGGCGGAGGGCTTAGCCTGCGCGCAGCTGAAAACAGAGACCAAATTGGGGAGCTTTCCAATGAGCCTATTCGACCTGACCGGCAAATCCGCCATCATCACGGGCTCGTCCCGCGGCATCGGCAAGGCCATCGCCGAGGCCATGGCCGACCAGGGGGCGCGGGTGACGATCTCCTCGCGCAAGCCCGGCCCCTGCGAGGAAGTCGCCGCCGCCATCAACGCCAAGCATGGCGACGGGACGGCGATTGCGGTGCCCGCGAACATCTCCTCGAAGGAGGATCTGCAGAACCTCGTCGACGAGACGAATGCCGCCTTCGGCAAGATCGACATCGTCGTCTGCAATGCGGCGTCGAACCCATACTATGGGCCGATGGCGGGGATTTCGGATGATGCGTTCACGAAGATCCTGCAGAACAACATCATCTCCAATCACTGGCTGATCCAGATGTGCGCGCCGCAGATGCGCGAGCGCAAGGACGGCGCGATCATCATTGTCTCCTCCATCGGCGGCCTGCGCGGCACGCCGATCATCGGGGCGTATAACATCTCCAAGGCGGCGGACTTCCAGCTGGCGCGCAATCTCGCGACCGAGTTTGGCGGCGACAATGTGCGCGTCAACTGCATCGCGCCGGGGCTGATCAAAACCGACTTTGCCAAGGCGCTGTGGGAGAACCCAGAGACGCTGAAACGCGCCCTGACCGGCACGCCGCTGAAGCGGATCGGAGAGCCGGAGGAACTGGCCGGGGCGGCGGTGTATCTTGCCTCGAAGGCGGGGGCGTATATGACCGGGCAGATGCTGGTGGTCGATGGCGGGGCGACGGTGACCTGAGGGGCGTGCGCAAGAACAGGTTGCGGCGTCATCCCGGTTTCACCGCAGGTGAAGACCGGGACCCAGCCCACATCATCAAAAAAGGTTGAGTCTGGGTCCCGGACATTTGCTGCGCAAATTCCGGGATGGCGCCCCACGAGACAAGCACTTTATCTGAAAGCTCTGTATCCTGAATGACCCAACGCACCGAACTCTCTGCTCAGCAGACGGAATTCTTCAGGCGCCTGCGCTCCGGCGAATGGGAGCTGCCGCCAGGCATTCGCAATCTGGGGATCCGGCCGCCGGACTGGCTGAAGGACGTGTCCTATGGGCGGGTGCTGTATCACTGGCCAAATGATGGCAGCCGGGACATCGGGCCGGACCGGGTGTTCGGCGGATGGGTGGCGGGATTGTCCGACCATATCGTGTCGATGACGATGGCGAGCGCGCTGGAAGACGGCGAATGGTTTACGACGACGGAGTTGCAGACGCGGATTTTCCGGCCTGTGCCGAACGGGCTGATCACCATCGAGGGGCGGCTGATCTCGCGGGGGCGGACCTCCGGTTTTGTCGAAGCCGACTGGCGGGACGAGAAGGGCCGGCATCTGGTGCGGGTCTCTGCCGCCAAAGCGATCCGGACGATGGAAGAGTTGAACCTGAAGCGCTGAGCCGCGGCCAGCATTTCAGGCAGCACGGGCGCCCGGCCCTGCGAGGTGCAGGCCGGGGGGCGCAGGTTTGGGTGTGATTTGTGGCTAGGTGGTGTCGAAGGCGGCCGCAGGCAGATTGGCGGCGCCGGACACGATGGCCGCGCAGAGGTCCGGCAAAGCCGGCACGCGCGGGCGGGCAGCAAGGCGCGCCAGCACGTCTGCAGCAAGATAAGCAGGCTGATCGATATAGTCTGACAACGGACGGTAAAACGTGGGCGGCGCAGCAGGATCTGATGCAAAGTCGACGATGAGGCCGCCCCACCATGTGACCGACAGGAGGACTTCGGGTCTGCCATTTTCGGTGTGCCAGCGCGCCAGCCGGATGATGTTGAACCACAGAACCGGCCAGAAAAGGACGGGCACCTGCTCGAACAGTCTGGCAAGGACGGGGAAGTGCAACATATCGCGGTACATGAGCGTCAGTATACGCCCGGTCCGGGAGGGGGTGGACAGGTTTATTTTTGCGCGAGGAAAAACAAGGCGTTAAGCCCTGAAACGTGTTGGATAAGCCCTAGAGTCCTTTGGCCAGGCGCGTTTCGATTTCGTCGAGGAGGTTGCGGATGCGCTTGGCGTTGACGCCGAGATCTGACAGGCCGACGCGGCTGACCGAGCGGACATCGATGCGCACGCCGCCTTCGGCGTCCTGAACGCGGATCAGGATGTCGTCATGGAAGCCGAACCAGAAGCTGGTCTCGGTCGCCTCGATGCGGCCCTCTTCGGGCTGGGCGAGGACGATGGTCCAGCCGCGCGATTCGGCGGCGGCGAGGGCGGCGGCGTAGCCCTGCGCCACGGTGATGCCGGGCTGGATCAGCGGGGCAATGGCCGGATAGGGCGACTCGCGGGGTGATTTGTGGACGGACGGATCGAAGGAGGCTTCCGCCTGCACCTCGGCAACGCGGCGGCCGCCCATGCCAGGCCAGCGGCTGTTGGCGCCTTCGGCGATGACCGGATCATCGGCGATGGTGTTGAGGGCGCCGGTGGCTTCGCGGGCGGTGAGGAGGGCGTCGCTCGGCTGGATGGGGTTCGCCCAGTCGGTCTGGATATCGTGGAGCGGCGGCAGGCGTTCGGCGGTCGCGCCGAAGGCGGCGACGCGGCCGAGGGCGAGGCCGGAGATCAGCACGGCGGCGAGGGCGAGCATGGCGGCCTGTTTACGCGGCGCCTTGAGGAGCGCGATGATCAGGGCGAGCACGGCGATGATGCCGGCGCCCATGATGAGCATGGGGCCCCAGCCGATGGTCATCAGGCCGAGGCCAACCTGCCAGGTCCAGATGCCGAACTTGGTGCCGAGCGCGGCGATGGCGAACCAGAGGATAGAGAAAACCGACAGGCCGAGGGCGAAGGCGGCGAACTTGCCGCGCCAGCCGGCGGACTGGGTGGGCGTGTGTGTGGTGTCGGCCATGTTGGTCTCCCCTGAGTGGGGGGCAACGTATCGTTTTTTGTGGAGGGGGCAATGGGGGGGCTTGAAGGGCCCTCACCTCCCATCGCTGTGCGATGGGCCTGTTCGGGGCGTTTGCAGTGCAAACGCTTATCCCTCACAGCCTCTCCCGCTGGGGCGGGAGAGGGGTTTAAAGTACGCCCAACCAGCTGAAGGCGTCATCCCGGAAATCGCGCAGCGATTTTCCGGGACCCAGGTATTCTTTGTTCAACGCTTGATGCTGGGTCCCGGTCTTCGCCCGAGGGCGAAACCGGGATGACGAAGCCGCAATTCTTCTCAAAAACGCTCAGGCCGTTGGCAGTTTGTAGTCCTTGAAGGTTTCGCGCAGGGCGAGTTTGTTGATCTTGCCGGTGGCGCCGAGAGGTATGTTATCGACGAACTGGACATCGTCCGGGGTCCACCATTTGGCGATCTTGCCTTCGAGGCTTTTCAGGATTTCTTCCTTGCTGGGCGTCTCGCCCGGGGCGGGCTGGACGATCAGCAGGGGGCGCTCGTCCCATTTGGGATGGTAGATGCCGATGGCGGCGGCGTTGGCGACCTTGGGATGGCCGACGGCGATGTTCTCGATGTCGATGGAGGAGATCCACTCCCCGCCCGACTTGATGACATCCTTGGCGCGGTCGGTGATGGTCATGGTGCCGTATTCGTCGAGGGTGGCGACATCGCCGGTGTCGAACCAGCCCTCGGCGTCGAGCACATGGCCGCCGGCGCCTTTGAAGTAACCGCCGGCGATGGCGGCGCCGCGGACCAGGAGGCGGCCGGAGGTCTTGCCGTCGCGCGCGATCTCCTTGCCGTCATCATCGGCGAGGCTGAGCTCGACTCCGAAGGGCGGGCGGCCCTGTTTGAGTTTCTGCTTCATGCGCGTGTCGATATCGGCGTCGACAAGGTGCGGCGGCAGGGCGCCGAGGGTGCCCAGCGGCGAGGTCTCGGTCATGCCCCAGGCATGGACGACGTCGACTTCGTAGTCTTCCTCGAAGGCGCGGAGGATCTTTTCCGGGATGGCGGAGCCGCCGATGAGGACCTTGTTGAGGTAGGGCAGTTTCAGGTCGTTCTGCTGGAGGTGGGCGAGGAGCATCAGCCAGACGGTCGGCACGGCGGCGGTCATGGTGACCTTCTCGTCGTTCAGGAGCTGGTAGATCGAGGCGCCGTCCATCTGCGCGCCGGGCATGACCATGTTGGCGCCGGTGGCGGGGCAGCTGAAGGCGAGGCCCCAGGCATTGGCGTGGAACATCGGGACGACCGGCAGGACGGTGTCGGCCGCGCCCATGCCCATGACATCCTTGCCCATGGTGATCAGCGTGTGCAGCACATTGGTGCGGTGGGAATAGAGGACGCCCTTGGGGTTTCCGGTGGTGCCGGAGGTGTAGCAGAGGCCGCAGGCGGTATCTTCCGGGAAGTCACCCCAGCGGACATTCTGGGAGCGGCCATCGATCCAGATATCGAACGGCACGGCGCCGAGGGTGTTCTCCGGCATCGTGTCGGCGCCGGCAAAGATGATGAAGGTCTTGACGGTTTCGAGCTTGTCCTTGATCGCCTCGACGATCGGCAGGAAGGTCTTGTCGAAGATCAGGACCTTGTCTTCGGCATGGTTGGCGATCCAGGCGATCTGTTCCGGGTGGAGGCGCGGGTTGATCGTGTGCAGCACCGAGCCGATGCCCATCGTGCCATACCAGGCGGCCATGTGGCGTTCGGAGTTCCAGCCGAGGGTGGCGACGCGGTCGCCGTGGCCGATGCCCATGTCTTTCAGGGCGGTGGAGACCTGCTTGGCCATGCCGTAAAGCTCGGCATAGGTCACGCGGGTGATGTCGCCCTCGACGCGGCGGGTGACGATCGTGCGGTCGCCGTGCTGCAGGCGCGCGTGTTCAAGGACCTTGTCCACCGTCAGTGGCCAGTCCTGCATGATACCCTTCATGTGCGGTCTCCTCCGAATTTTTGCGCGGCCGGGTGCCCCCCGGCGGCTTGTGATTTTGCAACGCCCTGTCTATGCGGGCGCAAGCTAGGACGCAAGGAAAGGCCCTGACCTGATGATGCGACGTTTCACACCGGCTTTGATCGGTATCGCCCTCGCCCTCACCGCCTGCACGCAAGATGATGCCGCAGACGCCGCCGGCAAGGCCCCGGCGGGCGCGCTGATCCCGGCGCCGGCCTCTGACATGGCCGCCGGGGCAAACCTCGCGCCCCTGCCCGAGCTGTTCGACTGTCTGCGCGAGACCGGCGGCGTGGTCGTGGCGGCGCACCGCGGCGGACCGGCGCCGGGCTATCCGGAGAATCTGCTCGAGACGATGCAGTATGGCTTCGACCGCGGCATCCGCCTGTTCGAGATCGACATTCATGAGAGCCGCGACGGGGTGTTGTTCCTGCATCATGACAGCCGGTTCGGCCGGGTGATTGATGGGCAGGGTTCGGTGGCCGATACCGACTGGGCCGATATTGCCGGGCGCCGGACGAAGGACAATGACGGCAAGCTGACCGCGTTCAATCCGTCGAAGCTGACGGATGTGCTGCTCTGGGCG
>JBKBVT010000095.1:0-8792 GCA_046289305.1 Hyphomonas sp.
CGGCGGCGGGTTCCCGCTCGGCGCCTGCCTGATGACCGAGGCCTGTGCCGCCCCGATGCAGCCCGGCAGCCATGGCTCGACCTATGGCGGCAACCCGCTGGCGATGGCCGTCGGCAATGCCGTCTGGGACATCATCGCCGATGACGCCTTCCTCGCCGAGGTCCGCCGCGTTTCCGGCACGCTGGCGCAGGGGCTCAAAAGCCTCGCCGACAGCCATCCGGAAAAGGTCGAGGCGCTCACCGGCAAGGGCCTGCTAACGGGCCTCAAGCTCAAGGCAGATCCCAAAGGCCTTCAGGCGCTCTGCCGCGAGGGCGGCCTCCTCGCCGGCGTCGCCGGCAACAACGTCCTCCGCCTCGCCCCGCCTTTGATCATTACCGACACCGAAGCCCGCGAAGCGATCAACATCATTGATGCGGCGCTGACGGAGTGGGAGTTGGGGTGAGGGGGCCAAGTCTTGCCTGCGATACCTTCCAATTAAGTGGACTGTTTTCCGCGCGCGCGACGAACAGTAGGGTAGAGCACAGATCGCTGGCCGGGCATCCCTTCTCACGTGGCTCGCCAATTGGTTGGAGTAGGTGATCTAATTATGGTTCTCCAAGCATGCTTCGATGACAGTGGGAGTTCGCCGGATGAGCCGGTGATGGTCCTAGCTGGTTACATCGCTGACGCCGAAAACTGGCTGACGTTTTCAGACGCTTGGAAAGCATGTCTGGACGAGCATCCACGCCTAGAATATCTCAAAATGAGCGAAGCGATGGGGCTTCGAGGCCAATTCGCTCGCCAACGCGGGTGGACTGCTGATACTCGAAATTACCGATTGGAAAAGCTCGCTGCGATTATTCGCACCCACGTCAGTCATCAAGTCTGTGCATCATTAGTTCACCGAGACTTTCAAGATACTCTCAGAGAGTTGCCTGCCGTAGGTTATCGTACCCTTGCCAATGAACATCCTTACAATGTGCTTTGGTACAAACTCGTTTCGGAGCTTATACTCATCGGACCAGAGATGAAGTTGGAGACTCCTATAGATTTCATCTTTGACCAACAGTTGGGACACCAAGAAGAAACCGGCCGGACCTGGGATATGGTTAGCGTCCAGCTTGGAAGTAGCCCGCCATGGAGCAAGCTGGTCGGTAGCCGTCCGAAGTTTCTAGACGAGAAGGAGTTTTTGCCGCTTCAAGCAGCGGACATGCTCGCTTGGTTGAATCGTCGAGCACTTGACCCTTCAGCCAAGCTCAGTGTCGAACTCCTTCCAATTTTTGAGGTTCTTGAGCCTATTCCTCCGCTACATCTTCGAGTGAGCAGAGACTGGATGATGCGCTGGTTTAGTATTCAAACTGCCAGCGCCCAAGCGCTGCTTTCCGAAAGGCCGAATGTACATCTCGTGTATCATGATCCCAGCGCAACTAAGCGGGACCGCAAAAGGCAACGGAAAGTGGGTAAAGGTCACCAATCGAAGGCAATCGGCAGCATCAATCCAGGCGAATAACCCATCAAAAAAACCGGGAACAGGCAGAGAGAGCGTCGCCTGTTCCCGATGGTCGTTCACGTGTGTCCCCACACCCGTAAACCCTGATTAACCGGTCCGGCGGGGCTGCGCGTCCGTGCTGCCACCTAAATTTTGATTGGCTTCTACCTAAATTTCCATCTTTTTCCCTGCGCCCACAACGTTTAAGCTGGAGACTTGAAGGCAATATCCGGGGCGGGGACCCTCCGGACCCGCCAGGGGACAGAGGGGAGCGACGCTTGCTGATCGAGCGGGACAGACAATTGACGCAGCTCGCCGGACTGTTCGAGACAGTCCAGCGCGGCCGCGGTCATATCGCACTCGTCTCCGGCGAGGCCGGCATCGGCAAGACCGCGCTGATCCGCAACCTGCGCGGCACTCTGCCCGCCGGCTGGCGCCTCGCCACTGGCGGCTGCGACGCCCTGTTTACCCCCCGCCCGCTTGGCCCGGTCCGCGACATCGCCGTCGCCCTCAGCCCCGGTCTGGAAGTCGCGCTTGAATCGGGCGACCGGCTCGCAATTCAGGCTGCAATGCTGGACGCCCTCGGCAGCCACAATGGAGACGGCGAACCCGCCCCCATCCTGATCATCTGGGAAGACATGCACTGGGCTGACCAGGCGACACTGGATCTGTTGCGCTTCCTCGGACGGCGCATTGCCTTCCTGCCGGTCCTGCTCGTCCTGTCCAGCCGCGAGGATGCGCCCGGCGGCCCGCTTGCCGTCCGCGATGTCCTGCGCGAACTGCCAGACGGCGCCGCCACGGAGATCGAGCTGAAGCCGCTCTCGCCCAAGGCTGTTGGCGCCCTTGCGCGCCAGGCGGGCCTCGCCGGAGACCGGCTATACCAGCTCACCTCCGGCAACCCCTTCCTCGTCAGCGAGATGGTCGCCGCCGGCAACGCCGCGTCCGGCCTGCCGACCTCGGTCCGCGAGGCGGTCGCCGTCCGCCAGGCCCGGCTGGACGCTGAGGCCCGCGAACTCCTCGAACTCCTCAGCGCGATCCCCGCCGCCGTGCCGATGGACCTCGTCGCCCGGCTCGTCCCCGGCCGCGCCGAATTCCTCGCCGGCCTCCTGACAGGGCAGGGCATCCTTCAGGCCTCCGCTGCCGGCGACCTGCGCTTCCGGCACGAGATCGCCCGCCTCGCCACCTTCGAACGCCTCACCGCCACCACCCGCCGCGCGCATCATGCCCGCATCCTCGCCGCCCTGCGCGCGATGGGCGAGGCGGCGCCGCCTGACCAGATGGTGCACCACGCCGCCGGCGCGCTGGACGGGGCCGCGGTCATCGAGCTTGCCCCGCGCGCCGCCGACCGAGCTGCCGCCAGCGGCGCCCATAGTGAGGCGGCCTCCCACCTCGCCACGGCGCTCCGTTTCGTAGAGGAGGCGAGCGCCGAACTCGCCGCCCATCTGCATGAGCAATGGGCTTACGAAAGTGGCCTCGCAGCGCGCATTGATGATGATGTGCTGGATGCCCGCCGCCAGGCGATCCTCTTGTGGCGCCTTCTGGAACGACCCGACAAGGTCGGCGAAAATCTCCGCTGGCTGTCGCGCCTGCACTGGTATCGCGGCGAAGCGCCGGAGGCCGCCCGCCTCGCTGATCAGGCCATCCGTGTGCTCGAAAGTATTCCGCCCTCGGCCGAACAGGGCATGGCTTATTCCCTGCGCTCGCAGCTGCACATGCTGAATGACCAGATGGATGACGCCGTCCACTGGGGAAACCGCGCGCTGGAACTCGAAGCCCAGTTCCCCAATCCGGACCTGAAAGCCCATGCCCTCAACAATGTCGGCACAGCCATGGTATTCCGTGGCCGGACGGAAGGTGTGGCGATGCTCGAGGAAAGCCTCGCCATCTCGCTTACGCATGGTCTGCACGAACACGCCGCCCGCGCCTATACGAACCTCTCCGAATACGCGGTGGAGTTCCGCCATTTCGATCTTGCTGAGCGGGTCCTGTCAGAAGGCATCGCCTTCAATTCCCAGCATGATCTCGGCTCATGGACCTATTACCTCTCCGGCCGCCAGGCGCTGCTGCGGCTCGAACAGGGCCGCCTCAAGGATGCCGAAACGATCTCGCGTGGTATCATGGCGCTGGAACGCCTCACCCTCGTCATGCGCCTGCCGGCGCTACAGGTGCTCGCCCGCGCCGCCATGCGCACCGGCGCGCCCGATGCCGGAGACCTGATGGAGCAGGCCTTTGCCGACGCTCTGGCAACGGACGAATTGCAGCATATCGTGCCCGCCCGCCTCACGCTCATCGAGCAGGCCTGGCTCACCGGCAACACGGCCGCAGCGGATGAACATCTGAACGCGCTGCTCGCCCTGTCAGCGGAGGATCGCCACCCGTGGAACATCGGGGAGCGCGCAGTCTGGGCTCACCGTTTCGGCCGCCCTGTGCCGGGCATCCGGCCGAATGAACTCCCCGAACCTTTCCGCCTCGAAGTCGCCGGTGACCTCGCGGGCGCCGCCGCCGCCTGGGACGCGCTCGGTATGCCTTATGCCGCGGCCATCGTCCGCTCCCGGATGGAAGACGCCGTAGCGCTCGCCGCCGCCGTGCGCGAGCTTCAATCGATGGGCGCCGAAGCCGCCGCCAGCCGGGCCCGCCGCCAAGCCTCGGAGCTAGGGCTCACCCGCGCATTGCCCCGGCCCCGTCGCGGCGCCTACAAGGCCGCGCGCGAGCACCCTCTCGGCCTCACGCGGCGTGAGCAGGACGTGCTGAAGCTCATCGTGCGCGGCTATTCAAACCGCGAAATATCCGAAGACCTCGGCCGCTCCCTGCGAACGGTAGAGCACCATGTCTCCGCCGTTATCTCCAAACTCGGCGCCGCAAACCGCATGGGCGTCATGCTCCGTGTCCAGAACGAACCCTGGCTGACCGGCAGCGGGGATTAACGCCCTAACCGCCTCCGGAACTCCTCATAGCCAAAGTCCGAAACCGGCTCAATCCGCCCGTCTTCCCATTGGATCGCCAGATTGGCCAGAGGCGTGCCATTGAAGGTGTTGGTCTTCACAAAGCTGTAATGCATCTGGTCGGTGAACACCACGCGGTCGCCCGGTTTCAGCGGCTCGGCAAAGGAATAGTCTCCGATTACGTCGCCGGTCATGCAGGTCTTGCCGCTAAACCGGTACGTGTGCGTATGTTCTCCGGCTGCGCCTGCGCCGATCACATCGGGGCGGTAGGGCACTTCGAGCACATCGGGCATATGGGTCGAGGCTGAGGCATCCAGAATTGCCAGATCCATCTCGTTCCAGTGCAGTGCCAGCACCGTCGCGTGCAACTCGCCGGTGTTCACCACCAGCCCCGCGCCCGGCTCAAGAATCACCTCGACGCCAAACCGTTCCCGGAACGCCTTGACCGCCTCGATCAGTGCGCCCACATCATAACCCGGCTTGTTCAGGAAATGCCCGCCGCCAAAGTTCACAGCTTTCACCTGCCGCACATAGTCGCCGAACCGGTCCGACACGTGGTTGATCAAGCCGACGGACCCATCCGCCATGCTCTCGCACAGCGCATGCACATGGAAGATGTCAACGCCGGACCAGTCCACACTGTCCAGCTTCGACGCCACCTCGCCAAACCGGCTCGTCGGCGCCGCCGGATTATAAAGGTCGCCGCCCAGCGTTGCCTTCGACCAGCCCGGATTGACCCGCAGGCCGACATGGCAGCCGGCCTCGCGTGCGATGGCGCCAAACCGCCCAAGCTGCTCCGCCGAATTGAAATAGATATGCTGCGCTACTTTCGTCAGACGGCGGACTTCATCTTCCGTGTAAGCCGGCGAATAGACATGCACTTCCTTGCCGAATTCCTCGGCGCCCATGATGGCTTCCTGCTCGCCAGAGGCGGTTGTACCATCGAGATAATCCCGCATGACTGGAAATGCCGCCGGCATGGCAAATGCCTTGGTGGCGAGCAACACTTTGCACCCTGCCTCCTCGCGCACGCGCTGGGCTGTCTCTAGATTCTTCCGCAGGCGTGCAATATCCAACACGAAGCAGGGGGTTTGTGTGTCAGTCATAAGTTTTCAACCCTGCTCAAGCTGATCCTGCAGCCGCCTCGCACAATAGTCGTACACTTCATATTCCAGCCTATGCCGTGCCCTAAAGTCGTCCCCGATTGCATCCGAGATCGTCTGGTCGCGCTCGGTCACATTGAGTCTTGGAACGTCTTGATACGGAAAGCCAAGCCGCCGCGAAATCAGCTGCATGGACTCGCTGAGTTTCTCCGTCGTTCCAACAGCGATGAACTTCTCTTCAATCACATCCTTGTAATTGTCGAGCGTCAGTATGGCGGGGAAATGAATGAGCAGGGTAGGTTTGTCCTCGCGCAAGAAGGTCTCTAGATCGCCTTGCGGCACGCGGCTCTTGTCCTTCCAGTTCCCCCCTGATTTGCGCACGTAGAAATAGCGCGACACAGACTGTTCGAGAGGATCCCGCAGGATCGTGACGAACTGGGTGACGCCGTCATATCGGCCGGGAATGCCAAAGCCCCTCAGACGGTTGAAATGCCCATAGAGGCAAACCGGCTGACCTTTTTTTTCGGCATCATCGAGATCAATCACCTCTGGAAACATGCCGGACTGTTCGTTCGCATAATGGCGAAGCAGGCCCTCTCCATACCAGGTCTCGAAGACGGTCCGAAGGGAAATCCCGGCCGTCTTCGGAATATGAATGAAGATCAGCGGCTTGTTGCGATCATAATCGATCATGCGCGGCCATCGCTATGCATTATGTCTCCACCGCAAACAGCGCCGCCTGGTCTTCAGGGCTCACATCGACGATCGTCGTCGGCAGGCCGCGCATCGCCACATCGTCGAGGAAAGGCTTCGCCGGAAATTCCTCGACATTGAACACGCCCGCACCCTTCCAGATGCCCCGGAAGAACATCGCCGCGCCTGACACCGGCGGCACGCCGGTCGTATAGCTCACCGCCTGCGCGCCGACCTCGCGGTTCGTCTCTGCATGGTCACTTACATTGTACAGCATCTTGGCGATTTCCTGTCCATCCTTCCGGCCCCGGATGATCACGCCAATGCTGGTCTTGCCTGAGTAGCCTTCGGCGAGCGAGGACGGCGCGGGCAACAGGTCGCGCAGGAATTCCATCGGTATGATGTCCATCCCCTTATGCTTGATCGGCTCCAGGCTGATCAGGCCGATGGATTTGAACACTTCAAGGTGCTTGATATAGGCCTCGCCAAACGTCATCCAGAAGCGGATCTGCTTCAGCCCGCGGATGTTCTTCACAAGGCTTTCCTCTTCCTCATGATAGATGAGGTAGGAGGCGCGCGGGCCGACTTCCGGATAGTCCACCATTGTCTTGATGCTGAGCGCCGGGATCTCGATCCACTCGCCCTCTTTCCAGTATTTGCCGTCCTGGGTCACTTCCCGCAGGTTGATCTCCGGATTGAAGTTCGTCGCAAAGGTTTTGCCATGGTCGCCGGCATTGCAATCGACAATGTCGATGTAATCGATCTCGTCGAATAGATGCTCCTGCGCATAGGCGCACCAGATGTTGGAGACGCCGGGGTCAAACCCGCAGCCGAGAATGGCGGTCAGCCCTGCTGCCTTGAACCGCTCCTGATAGGCCCACTGCCAGGAATATTCGAACTTCGCGACCTCGCGCGGCTCGTAATTGGCCGTGTCCAGATAGTTCGTGCCCGCCTCGAGGCAGGCGTCCATGATCGGCAGGTCCTGATAGGGCAGGGCCATGTTGATGACGAGGTCGGGCTTGACCTTGCGGATCAGCGCCACCGTCGCGGCCACGTCATCGGCGTCCACCTGGGCAATCTCGATCGGCGTCACACAGTCCTTCGCCACCTTCTCGCAGCTCTCGATGCGCCGCGAGGCGAGGGTGATGTGTTTGAACGTGTCGCGGTCCATCGCGCATTTCTTGGCGACGACCGAGCCGGCCGCGCCGGCGCCGATGATGAGTACATTGTCCATGTCTGCGCTTGAACTCCGGGAAAGCGTTGAATGATTGGCCTGCTTCTAGGGAAAATTGGCCGTGTTTTCCAGTGGCGGCCATGCTCGTTGGCGCGGTAGATAGGGGCCTTAGCACCGCCCCACAACGGATTTTTGACGCAGCCACACCCCCGCCGCCCTATTGGGTTGTCATCTTCACCGCCGTCTTCTCCGGCCGCGCGGCCGAGGAATATGCCGAAACCTCGGCCCGCATGGTCGCGCTGATGCAGGAAAGCCCAGGCTTTCTCGGCTATGAAACGGCGCAAGGCGAGGGCGGCGGTGAGATCACCGTCTGTTACTGGGCCAGCGAAGAGGCCGTGCGCACCTGGAAGATGAACGCCGAACACCTCGCCGCCCAGAAACGCGGCCGCGAAGCCTTCTATTCGGCCTATCATATCCGTGTTGCCAGGGTGGACCGCGCCTATGGTTTCTAGCCGTTAGCAATAAACGCTTCCATGATGCATCCTTTGCCGCGCCGGCGCGTTGATGCAGCGGGGGATTGGTCCCCAAGCTTGGGAATAAAAATCATGACAGTTGAAAGCCTTATTATCATCCTGTTCATCGGCGCGATCGCTGGCTGGCTCGCCGGTGTCCTCGTCAAGGGCTTCGGCTTCGGTCTTGTCGGCAACATCGTCGTCGGCATCGTCGGCGCCTTCATCGCCGGCTTCTTGTTTCCGGCCCTCGGCGTCAGTCTCGGCGCCGGCATTGTTGCCTCCATCATACACGCCACGATCGGCGCGGTGATCCTGTTGCTCATTGTCCGGGTCATTAAGCGCGCCTGAAGCTCGATTTGCCCCATCGCTCCCCCCGCCCGGATTTGCCAGGTGGCAGATCCGGGCGGGGCGGTCATAAATTCCGAACGAAGACTGGTTAATCGTCCTGAAACACGCTAAGCGGCGCGCTTCCTTACGCAGGGGCGCCCATATGACCCGTCATTTCCTTGATCTCTGGCCCATGGAACGGTCTGATCTGCGCGCCATCCTCGACGAGGCGCACCGGATGAAAAAGGCCCGCGCCGGCTGGCCCAAAGGCCGCGCCGATGCCGGCGCCCCGCTTGAGGGGCACACGCTGGCGATGATCTTCGAGAAATCCTCCACCCGCACGCGCTTTTCGTTCGATATGGCCATGCGCCAGCTCGGCGGCTCGGCCATCACAGCCACCGCCGCTGACCTGCAGCTAGGTCGCGGCGAGAGCATCGAAGATACCGCCCGCGTCCTGTCGCGCTATGTTGATGCCGTGATGATCCGCGCCAATGACCATGCTGACATCGAAAACTTCGCCGAATGGTCCAGCGTGCCGGTTATCAACGGCCTGTCGGACCGCTCGCATCCCTG
>JBKBVT010000096.1:0-8656 GCA_046289305.1 Hyphomonas sp.
GTGACAGGCCGAGGGCGTCGAGAACGGCTGGAAGTTCAGGTTCTGTATGGTCGCCGACAGCCAGAGACAGGCGCTCGAAGGCGGCTATGTCCAGATCAGCCGTCATTGCGGTGGCGCCTTTGGAGAGCCAGACGCCAAGTTCCAGGTCATACAGGCGGAAGGCATGCGTGCCGACGAGGACGCCGCCAAGACGAAAGGTGCCCGCCTGCGCAAGCGCGCGCAGGGCCTTTCCGGTCTGCAAATCGAGAGCGGGCAGACGGGCTGCCCGCAGGGCGCGAGCTTTCGCGGCGGCAGTCTCTCGGAATGCGCGCTCGTCGGCTGAGCTGTCCTTCCAGCGCGAGATGCGCTCCCTTGTCTCTTTCGTGTCGGGCCCGATAAAGCGTTGCTGGTGAGTGCCGCCCGGGCTCCGGACAGTCGCGTACCACCACGGCTTACCGCCTGATCTGCGGATATGGGGTGCGCCGCTCAACGCACCCATCGGGCGGTCGAGATGTGCCTGAAGAAGATCCTGATAGAGTGTCTGCAGAGTGAGGGGAATCTGTTTCATAGACTTCATATACCACAAAAAGTACTTTGTGGTATATGAGGTTCTCCGGCACGATCTTTCGATGAGATCGGTGCGCTGGAAGCCACCCGGCGGCAAGCCCCGGGCGGCTTCATTCTGCCTGAGAAAGAGGGCGAAAATTCAGGCAGCCCTGGCTTCGCAATGCGTATGACCGGCACCGGAGATGCCGTGCGCATGGGTTCTCTCCTCAGAACGGGAACAGGTGGGACGGCGCAAGGGTGAGGCCCAGCCGCCAGGGCGGCCGGTACCAGTTGATCGGCACGTAGAGTGCGCCCTGCGGATCGCGGACCGCGTCCGGATCGCTCTGGCCGAGATCGTAGTCGCGCAGGGTGACATCGGGGCGGCGGCCTTCGACCCAGATCGCTGTGACAAAGCCGCGCTCGATGTCGAGCGTCAGCGAAGGCCGGGGGCCGAGCCGGCGTTCAAAGACATCGGTCATGGCGCGTCGCCCTCCCCGCTGGAAGCCAGCCCGGCCAGCCGGTCCAGTGCAGCCTGCCCGGCGGCAACCGCTTCGGGCAGAAGACCGCAGGCGATTTCGGCCAGGTAAGCATTATCCGTCTCCGGATAATTCGCCTCAATCCCCCAGAGGCTTGCCGCAGAGGCCACGAGGACGACATCGTCCACGCAGACGGAAAGGACAACGCCGCAATAGAACCAGTCGCCCCGGCGCCAGCCCGCCATGATCGCTTCGGCCTTCGCCTGCGCCTCGGCGAACCGTTCCCGGAAATTGTTTCCGGGACCGATGAAACCCGGCGCATCGCGGTTGAGGGACGGCCAGAATCCGTCCCGACGCTGGTCCGGCGGGTCGGGGCAGTCATCTGGCACGATGCGGGCCGACACCGTGAAAGGTCCGTATGCACAGGTGATGACATCGCCGGCGCAGACGAAGGCTGCAAAGCGTTGCGCGAACGCCGGAGCGGGGCGGGTGATGACTTCGGACATGGGCCTCACCTCCTCACCGCGACCAGAAGATGTGGACTTCATCAAAGCCCGTCTGGAATACGAGGATTTCGCCGTTCATTGCCATGTCGCGGGCGAGGGCCTGCCAGTCGATATAGTATTCCAGCAAGGCGGGGATTTCTGTCCCGCCCTCCCGGGTCACCGCCTCGGCAAAGTCTGCGGCCGTCTGGTATTCGCCCGCATAGTCTTCGAACGCCGCGCGGGCCGCGTTCAGGTCATCCCCGAAATGGCGGCAGAGCTTCGCGCCCAGGGCGCCATGCTCCCCGATAAAACCGGCAAGGTCGCAGACTGTTTCGAAGGAGGCGTGTTCGGAAACAACTACCCCTTCAAAGCCTTCGAAATCATGGATCGCCCATTCCTCGGCGCCGGGCACGGGGCTGGCCGCCAGCATGGCAGCGACCTCGGCACGGACCGCGTCCGGGGTCGTCGCCGCGATCCACCGCCCGTGCAGGCAGCCCGAATTATAGGCGGCAAGGCAGGCAACATAGATGCGGGGCTGGTCCTGCTGAGCTGGCGGGGCAGTTGTTCCAGGGGGTGCAACAGGTGTGGCGGGGTCGTCGGTCATGTCTGTCTCCTTCCCGCCCGTTTCCTGCCGCATCAGGCGGCGGTGGGCGGCGAGGAGGCGCATCGCCGGAGCGCATAAGGGCGCCGCGCAAGGGGAAGCTGTAGGTAAGACGCCTGCGGATGTTCAAAGATGCTGAAAGCCCCGCCCCCTTGCGCGGGGACCGCGCTCCGGCAGACGCGCCGTCCGCCCACCGCCGCCTGAGGAGGAAGATGCTGAGGCAGAGCAAGGCCCGGCATGGTCAGCGAGCGCTCCGGCTGGCATGCCTTCGCCCCGACCTGCTGTCCCTGCCCCCGGCTGCCATGAACCCGCACAGGAACGCGGCGCATGGGAAAATTCGCCGCGCTCAGCCAGGCTTTATAATCCGTCAGCCATAACCGGGCGGGTTGTTCATTCCCTGTGCCCGTATGCGCTGGAGACCATAACTGACGTTTATGCGCTACAGGTCATATCTCCGGCCCGGAATCATCGCCGGGGACCCCGCTTCTGCCCCGCAGGAACCCCTATGCCACCAAGCAGATATCCTCCGTATAGAAATGGAAATTTTTTTTTGAGGCGTACTGCCAGATGTAATGACCCGACCCGCGCGTTCGCTTTGAAAATTGCGTGGGGATGCCCTGACTGCCTCTGTTCCTGAGGCGTCACAATCCGGGTAATTTCGAAAAGGTCAGATCTGGCTCCTGCAGTTTTCGAAACGATGGATTTCAGAGCGATGAAAACCCGCAGACACCGAGGCTGTCGACTAGTTCAACTTGCTCAGGAGTGCGACGAGTTGGGACTGGCGTTTGGTTTCTGTTTTAAGCAGTATCGACTTCATGGTCTGGCGAACTGTGGCAATACGTATTCCAGTGAGGTCTGCAATCTCTTCTGGCGACTTTTCTGTCGCCAACAGCATGGCCACTCTTGTTTGTGCGGGCGTTAATCCGAACACGTCCTTCAACAATTCAGGGGTAAGGCTGTTTTTGGGGTCGAGACACAGCAGTGTGACGACGATGCGCTCACCCGGGAGAAGGTCGAGACCAAAGCCGCGAACACGTGCGGGAACCGCGACGAGCGGGCGACCATTGCTACGGGGAACAACTATGTTGCGCGGCGCCCCCTTCGCCAGGTCTCGCGCAGTTGCAGCGAGCCGGCCAAGCGCGGCATTGGCCGAGGAATCGCTCGCCCACAGGAGTCCGGACCGGACACCAAAATCGGGACCAAACAGCTTCTCCGCTGCCTCGGATACCAGTGATACCTGACCAGTGTGATCTATCATCACACACGCACGGCCCGCAGTTTCCAGCCCGTCGGCAAGACCTTGTGTGCGCGCTTTGCGGATTTCGTGAAGCAGTAGCGCCGTGCGCTTCGCCACTGGCAGTACGCGATCAATCGCAATCTGATCGTCGATAGAGAAGTCGCCTTGCGTTTCCGTCCGCGTCAGTGTGAAGGCGTAATCGCGGTTTCCGATCTGCAGAATTGAAGCACAGTGTGCAGCTATGTCCCATCGTCCGCAGAAGTCCTGATAATAGCCGTCACGGCGGCGGACATCACCGGGAACGACATCTTTGTCGAAGATCAGCCTTCGAGCCGGGCCGCGTTGCGCCTTGGCGCTGTGCATCCAGGTATCCCACTCATGGACGGAATTCTGCGCGTAATCCGTAAATGCAGCGGTTGAAACGGTTGAACCGATCAGCCTGATATCTTCATCGCCAATATCCGTGAGGTGGAACATGTTCAGATCCAGGGCTTCGGCCACGCGGTCGAAGTGAGCGGTTAAGGAAGCCGGGGAGAAAACACATGCCTCCAGAGCTTCAACCGCAAGCTCAACGTTCATCCGCGAATTTGTCACTCTGATCCTGCCCCCTCGATAGAGGCGTGTCATAGCTTTACGCGGTGGCCCTTGCAATCTGACCGTTTTTTTTCTTCAGTTCGGCGCTCAACGGTCTGTGGCCCGGCCGGCAGGACCGCACAACCTGGCCGGGCTGCGCGGCGGACGCCTCGAGGCCGCGGCCTCGCTTTGCCGGGCCGGTGAGACCGGGGCTGTCCTGGCCATTCTGGCAACGGATGCGCCCGGATGGCGCCTCGATGTGCGCGAGCGCCTCGCCGAAGCGGGGCTCTGGCTGGGCGCGCGGGGCCCGCAGCAGATGCAGCTCCCTTCGCTGCCGGACGCTGATCAGCTCTCCGCCATACTTCAGGGAATAAGATACACCCCCGAAGACCGCCGCCTGCCTGTCCGCCGCCAGAACGGATGCCCCGCTCCTGGCGGGCGTCACCCCTCTGGCCGCGGCGCCTTGCTGAGACCCTTTCAAAAGATTGCCTGCGGACAGTGGGAAGGGCGCCCGCGCGCCCGGCCGGCGAGCCCCAGCCGCAGGCCTGCAGACGGTCCACCGGATCTCTCAGTGAGACGAGCCGGGCCGGCCGTCCCTGATTTATTTGCGCCCTGAACACGGCCCATCCGGCCGGACAGCCCCGCCGCAGGCGGGCCGGGCGCGCCAAAACCCCGTCCTGCGGATACCGCCCCGCGCACCTTCCCGGAGAGGCGGCCGCCCGCCCTGGTCTCCTCTGACTGCCAGTCCCTGCCCTCACCCGCGAAGGAGTTCACGGACATACCCGCCATCCCTCAGCCTTTCGGCCCGGCGGATCAGGTAGCGTACCGTGTCGCGCATTCCGGCCCAGTCCGAAGCGGCCGCCTCAGTCCCGTACAGGACCGCGCCGATCTCGCGCTGCGACAGGCCAAGTTCGAGGCTGTCGAGCGCGACCAGCCCGTCGCGCAGGATCTGTGTCCGCTTGGTCCAGAGCGGCGGCTGGCGAGTATAGTCATCGCCCCACAGATCGCGGGCGCTGCGCTGGACCTTCAGCTTCTTTTCATACAGGCTCATGTCAGAGAGGGTCAGCTTCATGGCAACCGGCTCCATGCCGAGCAGGGACAGCCCGCGGCTCCTCACCTGGACGGCGCAGCCATTGCCCCTGAGGAGCAGAAACTCCCGGCCCTGACGATCCGTATAATGCGTAATCCGGCAGAGCGGGACGGTCCGCTCGAAGATATCGCAGGTCTCTCCCGGCGCCCGCGGGGCGCAGTGGATCTCGACCTGATGGGGATGCGCGGCCGGGCTCCAGAACACGTCCGCCCCGAACCCGTCCTCGCGGGGATCAGGCATCATCAGGAGCCCCCAGCGATGCGCGAGGGTCTGGGGCGTGCGCGACCGGAGACAGCGCACCGGCGCGCAGGCTGCCATCCGTTCGGACACATCGCCTTCAGACTGCGTGGCCGCGTCCAGGCGGAAGGCCGGATTGCGGCGCAGATATTCCCAGGCCCATCGGTCCGGCGCGAGCCGCCAGAGATAGTCATAGGCTGCCAGCCTGCTGCCCGTATCCAGCGTGAATGTCTTCATGCCCCGTCCTCCCGTCTCGGCGACGCAACATCCCCTCCTGCTTTCCCTCACCCACCCCCGCCGGATCTGCAACTTTAATGCCAAAATGATCCCTACCTTAGATTATGCACCCCGAGCGCCTCTGACCGGACGCTTTCCGTTGCGCCCTGAGCGCCTCTGCCGCGTTCTGCGGCTCTCTGCTTCCACTGGCCGGGCTTGCGGGATGCGCCGGGCGGGCCTTGCGGCGACACTGATCCCAGACCGGACAGGAAGGGTAGTCAGGCATGGCTCAGCGCGGACATATTCAGGAGACGGACCGGCGCCGCAGCGCCATGCTGCGCACCGCTTTCTGCCCGGTCGTCCGCGAGGCCCTCGGCCGGGCAGACACGCTCGAAGTGATGGTCAATCCCGACGGATCGGTCTGGGTCGAAACGGCCGGGCGCGGCCTGATTGCGGCCGGCCACACGCTGGACGCCTGTGACCGCGAACGGGTCATCCGTCTCATCGCCTCGACGACAGGCGGCGGCCCCGACGCTGCCATCGTATCCGCCGAGCTTCCGGGCAGCGGCGAACGGTTTGAAGGCGTCCTGCCGCCCGTCTCGCCCGCGCCCTGCTACGCCATCCGTAAACCGGCGGCCAGGCCCTTCACGCTGGACGATTACGTCCGCCAGGGCGCGCTGACGCCGGCGCTTGCGGACGCGATGCGCCAGCTGATCGCCGGCCGCGCCAATATCGTCATCGCGGGCGGCACCTCTTCGGGCAAGACGAGCTTCGCCAATGCGCTACTCGCCGAGAGCGGCCTGGCCGGAGACCGGATCGTGCTGCTCGAGGACACGCGCGAACTCGCCTGCCCGGCGGCCAACCATGTTGCCCTGCGCACGCAGCCCGGCCGGGCCTCGTTGCGCGATCTCGTGCGTTCGACACTGCGGCTGAGGCCCGACCGGATCATTGTCGGAGAAGTACGCGGCGCTGAAGCGCTCGACCTGCTCAAGGCCTGGAGCACCGGCCATCCGGGCGGGATCACGACGCTGCATGCCAGTTCCGCGGCCGGGGCGCTGCGCCGGCTGGAACAGCTGACGCTCGAAGCCATACCGCGCGCGCCGTCCGAACTCATCGCCGACGCCGTCGACGTGGTCGTGTTCATGAGCCGCGCCGGCGGAACGCGCCGCGTGGACGAGGCGGTGCGGGTCACCGGCTTCGACGGGCAGGACTACCGGACCCGCCCTCTTCTGCCGCCTTCCCTCAGCCTCGTCACACAAGGAGACATGACATGACGCCCCGCATCCCCCTCGGCTGCCTCTTGCGCCGCCTGACAAGGGCCGGCCTCTGCCTCGCCGCCGGCCTCATAGCCGCCGCGCCTGCCTGGGCGGCCGGGTCCGGCATGCCCTGGGAGGGCCCGCTCGACCAGATACTGCTCTCCATCCAGGGCCCCGTCGCCCGGATCGTGGCGGTGATCATCATCACCATGACCGGACTGACCCTGGCGTTCGGCGAGACGTCTGGCGGCTTCCGCAAGCTGATCCAGATCGTGTTCGGCCTGTCGATCGCCTTTGCCGCCACGTCTTTCTTCCTCGCGTTCTTCTCCTTCGGCGGCGGAGCGCTGGTCTGACCATGACGCTCTCACATCCCGGCACATTGCCTGACACCCGGCGGCCCCGCTCCGGCGGGGCACGCTTCGGAGGGCGCCCACAATGAGCGCCGCCGACTGCCCGGGCTATGAGATCCCCGTCCGCCGGTCCCTGACCGAGCCGGTCCTGATGGCGGGCGCCCCGCGGACCGCGGCGATCGCCATCGGGACCCTCGCGGCGGCCGTCGGGCTCGGCCTGCAGCTCTGGATCCCCGGACTGCTGATCCAGGTGTTCGGGCATTCGGCAGCGGTCTTCATGGCGCGCCGGGACCCGGATTTCGTGAACGTCGTCGCCCGCGCGGTGCGCCACAGGGAGTACCTGTCTTGCTGAACCTCACCGAATATGCGCAGCAGCCGCGGCGCCTCGCCGACTACCTGCCCTGGGCGTGCCTGGTGGCGCCGGGCGTCGTCCTCAACAAGGACGGCGCGTTCCAGACCACCTTCCGTTACCGCGGCCCGGACCTTGAAAGCTCGACGGAAGCTGGCCTCGTGGCGACGACCGCACGCCTCAACAATGTCCTGCGACGGTTCGGGACGGGCTGGGCGCTGTTCTTCGAAGCCGTGCGCCGCGAGGCGGGTCCCTATCCGGTCTGTGATTTTCCGGATGCGGTGTCCTGGCTCGTCGACGAGGAGCGCGCCATCGCGGCGGAAGAAGCCGGCGCCCGGTTCGAGAGCGCGTACTACCTGACCCTGCTCTGGCTGCCGCCGGCAGATCTTGCCGGCCATGCCGAACGCGCGCTGATCACACGGGCCGCGTCGGAAGAGGCGTCCGCCTGGCGCCGCCGGCTCGAGGAATTCCGTCAGCATACGGCGCGGGCCTTTGACCTTCTCTCGACCGCGTTGCCGGAGATCGCGCCGCTCAGCGACGCGGAGACGCTCACCTTCCTGCACGCTGCGATCTCGGCGAAACGCCACCCTGTGGCCGTGCCGGAGCTCCCGGTCTTCCTTGACGCGGTGCTGGCCGATGAGGGTTTCACCGGCGGGCTCGAGCCGATGATCGGGGACGCGCATATCCGCTGCCTGACCGTGCTCGGCTATCCGGCCTCGACCCTGCCCGGCATTCTCGATGAGCTCAACCGGCAGGGTTTCGGCTACCGCTGGGTGACGCGGTTCATTGCCGCCGACAAGGCCGAGGCCGAGAAGCTCCTGTCGAAGAAGCGCCGCCACTGGGCCGCCAAGCGCAAATCCGTCACGGCGATCCTGCGCGAGACGATGTTCAATGAGCCCGCGGTCCTGCTCGACAATGACGCCGACAACAAGGCGCAGGACGCCGATGCGGCCCTGCAGGAGCTCGGCGCCGACCTTGTCGCCTATGGCTATGTCACGGCGAGTGTGATCGTCGCCGACAAGGACGCGGTCCTTGCCGGCGAACAGGCCCGCACGCTTGAGCGGATCATCAACGGCCGCGGGTTCACGGTGATTTCCGAAACGCTCAACGCGGTCGAGGCCTGGCTCGGGAGCCTGCCGGGTCATCCGTATGCCAATGTCCGCCGCCCCGTCGTGCACACGCTGAACCTCGCGCATATGATCCCGGTCTCGGCGGTCTGGGCGGGAGACGCGCGCAATGCGCGCCTGGACGGGCCGGCGCT
>JBKBVT010000009.1:0-30918 GCA_046289305.1 Hyphomonas sp.
TCTACATGCCGCCGGTGAACGCCAAGCTCGTGACCGCCGCGGCGGATGGCTGGGAAGCGCTGGGGCGGCTGATCGCGCCGGGCTTTGGCGGCGTCGTGCTGGTCGAGGCGGTCAAGCGGCTCTATGCGCCGCCAATTGGTGGGGCGGGGGCACCGGTGACCGAACGCGTGCGTGTTGCGCGCCCTGCAAGGGCAGCAACACGCGAAGAACATTGACGAATTTGTCATGTAGGGTAGCTTTGCACCTGCAGCATGCGCCATTCAGCCGGGAAAAATGCCATGAAACTGATCATCGCCGTCTTCAAGCCGAGCCGCCTGGACGCGGTGATCGAGGCGATCTCCGATGCCGGGGCGACCGGCCTGACCGTCACCGAGGTACGCGGCTATGGGCGCCAGCAAGGCAAGACGGAAGTCTATCGCGGGGCGGAATATGAGGTGCGGCTGCTGCCGAAGGTGAAGGTGGAACTCGCCTGCGCCGACACCGATGTGGAGCGTTTCGTCGAGGCGATCACGCAGGCGGCGAATACAGGCACGATCGGGGACGGCAAGATCTTTGTGCACGACATCGACTCGATCCTGCGGATCCGCACCGGCGAGCGCGACGAACAGGCGATCTCGGGCTGACGCCCACCTCGCCTTTCGAGCCCCTTACTCGATGATCTCGAAGCCTTCTGGGATTACCCAAATATCTTCCGAAGCGACGACGACCGGCTGTTCCAGCTGTTCGCCCGGACCGTTCTGGCGCCGCTCATAGGCGGAGACCAGCGACAGGTAGGGCGAGACATGCACCCAGCCATGGGCGGCGCTGTTCTGGACGATTTCGAAATGCAGGTGGATGGTCGTCGGCGTGCCGCCGAAATCATTCGAGACATAGCCGAGGAGATCGCCGGCCTGGACGAACTGGCCCGCCGTGACAGCGAGGCGGTTCATATTGAGATGCATGTAGTTGTAGATGGCGCCGTCGCCGCGCAGTTTGACCGTGTATGTTCCGATTGACGTGATGATGCCATCCTCGACGGCCACGACTTCATGGATGCCGCGCTCCGAAAGCGACTGGCGGCGCAGCGCGTTGCAATCTGCGGCTGTGCCGACGCGAATGTCCTGACCCTGATGGATCCGGTTGACCGGGCAGAAGGGCGTGCCGCGATTGGCGGAGCGGGTTTCGCAGAAATTGTCCCGCCACGGATAATCATAATTGCGCGGGTCGCACTGGTCGCCGCCGGCCACGCCGCCGCCAAAGGTGAAGACCTGGGACTGGAGATAGGCGGGCGCGGATTTGATCGGAAACAGAATGTCCGGGGCGTGGACGATCTGGTCCGGGAAACCGCCGCCGGTGCCGGGCAGGAGTGCGCCGGGGGCAAAATAGCTGAAGACGGGTTCCGGTGGGGGCGGAGGCGGAGGCGGCGGCGCGGGCGGCTCCGGATCAGGTTGTGGCTCAGGCTCTGGGGGGGGCGGCTCAGGGTCCGTGGGCGGATCGGTATCGATGGGGTCCAGATCCACGGGGTCGGTATCGTCGATCGGCGGCAGGGCCCAGGGGTCGTCTTCCGGATCAGGCGGCGGCGGCCCCGGCGCGCCCGGCGGGATCACCGGACCCGGTTCCGGCGTGCTGGGCGGCGGCAAGCCATCGCCCGGAAAGCGGACCACATCGCAGGCGGTTAGGCCGAACATCAGAAGCGATAGTCCGGCAACGGAAAGTCGTGATCGCATTAGCGTGTCCCCGAAATCACGAGATCTTGAGCAAAGGCGACGGCGTCCTCCTCTGTGATGCAGGCAGGCAGGCCGTTGGTGAGTTCCTTGCACTCGAATTCAACCAGATAGTCGGCGCCGTAGCGCGAGAAGGCAACCTGGGCGCCGGTGGTGGTCGGCTGGAAGTTGAAGCTCTCGCCGCGCGGCTGGACGGTTTCGCCCGGCGCAGTGATCACCCGGTTGCTGCCATTGACGATCGCGTCCCAGTCATCGCCGGGGAAGAAGGCGTAATAGCCGTCGCGTGTCGGCTGAAGGCGCATGCCGCCCTCCCCGCCCTGGGCCGTGACCGGCGAGGATGGCAGGAAGACCGGCACCGGCGGGGCGCCCGCGCCTGAGGCGATCTGGAAGGCGCCCTCTTCCCGTGTCTCGATCGGGCGGGCGGCAAGATCGCGGCGGGCCGCGTCCCAGTCGATGTCGGCGGAAGAGGTGGCGGACGCCGGGCGGACGGGCAGGTCCGGCTCAGCCGGGGCGGTGTCCAGGGGCTGGCCGGGTTCAGCCGGAGGCGTGTCCAGATCAGCCTGTGCCGGCGGCGGAGTTTCGCCATTCCCCCGCATCGGCAGCTGGTCGCATGCGGTCAGCAGCGCGCCGCCGGACACGAACATGGAGAGTAGGAGCGTGCGCGAAAGCTTCATGGCGTTTCCTCTTTGCCAGGATGGGCAACATAGTCAGGATCGGCATACGACACGCCGTCAATGGCGAGAAGCCGGTCCTGGACCGCGCGGACGGCGGCCGGGGTGGCCGAGGGCATGCGGTAAAGCAGGCGGATCTCGCCGGAATAGCTGGCGCCGGAGAGTTCAAACTCCGCCAGCTCCGGGATGCGGGCGATGAGCTCGGCCCAGGCGGTCTGGGCGGCGGCCGGATCACGGCGGAAGTTTCTTGTGATGACATCGACTTCCGGCGCGCCGCGCAGACGCACGATGAACACGACTTCCGACGTGCCGGCGCGGGCGGGCATGACGCCGCCGCCGGTCTGCTGGGTCGTCACGAGCGGCGCAGACGGGCGCTCTTCGCGTTCCGGCGGCAGGGGCGCGGGTTCCGGGTCAATGACGGGCCGGTCCTCGGGCGCCGGGCCATTATCCCAGACCGGCGCCGCGCCGGAGGCGGGTGAGCCGTTCGGCGTCACCGGCGCGGGATCGTCCGTGAAAGGACGCACCATCGCCAGATCGGTGATCATCGGATCGGAACCGGGCGCGGGATCACCGCCGCCGACACCGGCTGCAAGCAAGGCTGCAGAGCCCGCAATCAGGCCAACGCCTGCAATGCCCCAGGGGCCACGCACATCAAAAGGCAAGTTCGACCAATCCATTCTCAGCGCCCGCCGCCCTGCACCGTCGAAACCGGTACATTGGCAAGGTTCAGCAGGCCGCTACCGCAGGGGCGCAGGCACATTTCGGGATCATCCGGCAGGGCTGTGGCGCCGGGGTAGAGGTTGCAGGGGCTGGCACATTGCAGCGTGCTGCGCGGGTCCAACGCCTCGACGAGGGTGCTGACCAGCGTGCTGGAACTGGCATCCGGCGACCGGGCCTTCAGGAGCGCCAGAGCGGCAGAGACATGCGGCGCGGCCATGCTGGTTCCCTGTTCATAGGCGTAATAGCATTGCGCCACGCCTTCGCCGGTGACCGGATCATAGCAGTTGGAGGCAGCCTTGGTCGACAGGACGCCGTCAGGCTTGCCGTCGCCATTGTCATCGCGGGTCAGATCCCCGCCGGGGGCGAGGACGTTCACTTCCGGGCCGAAATTCGAATAGGGCGTAATGTGACCGCGCGCATCGGCGGCGGCGACGGTCACGACATTCCGGCAGCCGGCCGGGGCGTAGAGGCTCGTCGGCATCCGGGCATTACCAGCCGCGGCGACGACGATCACGCCCTGTTCAGCGGCCGAATCGATGGCATCCTGGAGCGAAGCCGGGCAGGCGCCGAGCAGGCCGATGGACAGGTTGATGATGTTCGCCGGGTGCTCGTTCCAGATCTCGCGGCCATCCGGATGTTCAGCGGGGATCAGGCCGGCAGCCCAGCGGATCGCGTCGTTGATGTCAGACAGACGCCCGCCGCATTTGCCGAGGGCGCGGACCGGGACGATGCGGACATTCCAGGCCCCGCCTGCAACACCAGCGGCATTGTTGGTGGCGGCTGCGCCAATCGTGCCGGCGACATGCGTGCCGTGGAAACTGTCGGCGGCGCCGGGCCGGGTGGGATCGCACATATCGCCGGGATCGGTCGGGTCGGGATCGCGCCCATCCCCGTCATTGCCCATGCGCGGATCGGAGACCATGTCCCAGCCCGCCATGATGTTGGGAGAGCCGGCAATGTCCGGGTGGTTCATCTGCAGGCCGGTATCGACGACCGCAACCACGACATCCTTGGAGCCGGCCACGCCCTGGCGCTGCCAGAAGCTTTCGAAACCGGCGCCGCCGGGCGAGCGCCCATCACTCGTGCCCCGGTCGCGGAAGTGCCATTGCAGGCCCCAGAGCGGGTCATTCGGCAGGAAATTCGCCGGTTGCGGCGTCTGCGCCGGGGGACGGGTGACGCCGGGCGTGCCGGCGGGCGCTTCGGGCGGACGGCGCGCAAACTGGTTCTGGAAGATGTAATCGCGTTCGACATATTCGAACTGGCCGGACTCGCGCAGATCATCGACCATACAGGCCGTCGCGAGCGCCAGATCGGCACGGATGGCCTGCATGTCCCCGTTCGTGGGGCAGGTGATTTCATCAGCGCGCGCCAGGAACTCGGCGGCATCGGCGCGGCCGCGGAACTGGGTCGGGCTGGCGCCGTCCGCGCCGATCTGGATGACCATCTGACCCTGGCGTGACAGGGTGATCTCGCCGCCCATGCCATAGCGCGCCATCGTGTCGATCATGACTTCGTTAGCATCGAGCTGTTTCTGGACAGCCTGGCGCGTGACGGGCGCGCGGCGGACAAGCTTGCGGACTTCTTCCTGCTCGGCCGGCGCAAGGGCCTGGATGTCCGACTCCTGAATGCTGCGGCGCTGCATCATCTGGGCCGGCGGGGTGATGGCAACGCGCTCAAGGTCCCGGCTGGCGCGGGCGATCTCCTCACGGGTCTCTACCATGTCACGCGGATCAATCCGGATGCGGCGCAGGGTCTGCGGCGTGGCTTCACCGGCCATGCGCAGGGCGGGGGAGATTTCCCGGATGGTCTGCTGGCCTGCCGGGTCTGAGGGCACTGCGGGTTCCATGACCGGCGCTTCGCCCATATCGAAATACGCCATCTCTTCATCGGCGTAGGCCTCGGCTTCCTGCGTCACGAGGGCCGATGGCGGGGGCACATCGAAGGGCTTGGCGATGATCGAGCCGACAGCAAATAGTGGACGCTCTTCATCATCGATGACGAATTCCGCCATGACCGTGCCGGCGAGGGCGCGGTCGCGCACATCGGCGCGGGCGAGGTTACGGGCAAGCGGGTCGATCACGGTCTCGCCGCTGATCTGCTCGACCGCCGCATCGGCGACCTCGCGGGCCCGGTCGAGGCGCGTATCGAGCTCGTCACAGGCGGTGAGAATGGCGCCTCCGGCGAGCAGAGTTGCGAGTGCGGTGCGGGCTGAGCGCGCGGTGAACAGTCTCAACATGCCGGATATCCCCATGCGGTTGCCAATGAACGCCCCAGCACCATAGGTTAACGCTGTGTTGAGAATATGACGAGGGGGGCCGGCTGTCCAATCCGTATATTTAGCCGGCCCGCCAGCCCGCCTTCTCAGGCCGGCTGGAGCTCCAGGCGTTCGCGGAAGGTGCCGCTGTCGGCATAGATGACAATGACGGTCAGGAGATAAATGACCGCGACGGAGAGCGGCAGCAGGGTGAAACGGGCGTCCGGGAGGGCGATCCAGATCGCGGTCACAACAACGGCGCGGACCAGCATGTGGCCGATGAAGGGCGCCGGCCGCCCATAAGACCAGCCAAAGACGGGCCAATGGGTCGACATGCCGATGGCGAGGATGAGCGGCACGAGGTCGTTCTGGGTCCACATCGCCGCCGCGGCGAAAGGCCAGAACATCAGCATCCCGGCCATCGCCATGAAGGTGACGCCCTGATCCGGCAGTTTCTCCTTGAGGAAGCCGTTGCGGAAGATGGCCGCGAACAGAATGGCGAGCGGGAAGATGATGCCGGACAAGGCGGCGGCCATCCAGGACCAGTCCTGCGGGGTCACGATATGGCCGAGCACTGTGATGATCGCCCAATAAGCGGCGCCCGCCAGCGGCACGGGCCAACCCCCGCGCACGCGGGCATAGCTTTCAAGCCGCTTCTGTTTCAGCTGGGCGTTCAGTTCCTCGACCGTCATGTTGACCTCCTTGCCTGAGATGACTTTGAATAGCAAAGTGGTTTGTCGCAATCAAGCACAATTTTTGCGCCTTGAGCGACCGGGCGGGGCGGGGCCGCGCCCTTTCCCTGCCCGGCGAATGCGCGCAGAAGGGGCAGCGGGACATAGATGGGCGATGGATGAGCATCCACATGACAGACAGCGGCCTTGAGGCCGGCCTGGCAGGACACACGCTGCGGATCGAGGGGCGCGACTTCGGCGGCGCCGACCTGCGCGGGCAGGATTTTGCCGGCGTTCAGTTCCGCAACTGCGAACTGAGGGGCGCGCGGCTCGACTGGGCAAACCTGGCCGGGGCCAATCTCAATCATGCGCGGCTGCTGCATGCTTCTCTGAGGCATGCGCATCTGCGGGCGGCGTCCCTCAAGGGCGCCAATCTCCGGTCCGCGCGGCTGGTGCTGGCCAATCTGACCGGCGCCGACATGACCGGGTGCAACCTGATCGGGGCGGATCTGTCCGGCGCCAATCTCTGCGGCGCGCTCTGCCTGTGGGGCGAGCGGGACAAGGCTGTGTTCACCGGCGCGCACTATGACGCCGAAACTCTGCTGCCGCCGGACTTCCATCCGGAGGCTGAAGGCATGATCCGCTTCGACGCCGCGCGGGCTTGATCCTGCGAGCTTGACCTAAGGCGCTGGCGCCCCCATCCCTTCCGGCTTCATGAGCACACTCAAGGCCATCCTTGGCCCCACCAATACCGGCAAGACCCACTATGCCATTGAGCGGATGCTCGGGCATGGCACCGGCATCATCGGCCTGCCGCTGCGCCTGCTGGCGCGCGAGGTCTATGACCGCGTCGTCGCCGCCAAGGGCTATGCCCATGCCGCGCTGATCACCGGCGAGGAGCGGATCATTCCGCCGACGGCGCGCTATTTCGTCTGCACCGTGGAATCGATGCCGGCGGACATCCGGGCCGACTTTGTGGCCATCGACGAGATCCAGCTGGCCGGGGATGAAGACCGGGGCCATGTGTTCACCGAGCGGATCCTGAACCTGCGCGGCAATCATGAGACGCTTCTGCTCGGCGCGGACACGATGCGCGGCGTACTGAAGGCGCTGAAGCTGGGCGCAGAGACTGAGCCGCGCGAGCGGTTTTCGGAACTGCGCTATACTGGCCATGCCAAGATCACGAAGCTGCCGAAGCGGACGGCGATCGTCGGTTTCTCGGCCGAGGAAGTGTATGCGATTGCCGAACTGCTCCGCCGCCAGAAAGGCGGCGCCGCTGTGGTGATGGGCGCGCTTAGCCCGCGCACCCGCAATGCGCAGGTCGCGCTCTACCAGTCCGGCGAGGTCGATTACATCGTCGCGACCGACGCCATCGGCATGGGGCTGAACCTGGATGTCGGCCGGGTGGTGTTTGCCTCGCGCACCAAGTTTGACGGGCGCCGCCACCGGCCGCTGACGCTGGCCGAGTGTGGGCAGATTGCAGGACGCGCGGGCCGGTTCCGCACCGATGGCGAGTTTGGCGAGACGGGCAACTGTCCGCCTTTTGGGGATGAAGAATGGAAAGCGATCGAGGCGCACCGGTTTGATCCGGTGGACAGTGTGCAGTGGCGCTCCTCCGATCTCGATTTCTCCAGCCTGCGCAACCTGATCCGCAGTCTCGAACGGCCCTCCGGCAATCCGGTGCTGATCCATAATCCGAACGCGCTCGACGAATGGGTGCTGCGCCGGATGAGCGAGGACGGGGCCATCGGCCCGGACGTAAAGGGCGACCGCAACGTGCGGCGGCTATGGGACCTCGCCCGCCTTCCGGACTTTCGCAAGGCCGGGCCGGAGGGGCATGGACGGCTCGTTCTGGGCCTCGCCGAGACGCTGGCCGATCCGGATGGCCGGCTGTCGGATTCGGGGCTCGAGCACCGGCTCGACGATCTCAGCGAGCCGCGCGGAGACATCAGCCAGATCCAGCAGCGGCTGGCGGCGATCCGCACCTGGACCTATGCCGCACACCGCCCTGACTGGCTGGAAAACCCGGCCTATTGGCAGGCGCGGACACGGGAGATTGAAGACTCCCTCTCAGACGCGCTACACACGGCGCTGACCGCTCGTTTTGTCGACCGGCGCACCACTGCGCTGCTCGCCAGTCTCAGAAAGGAAGACGCGCTCGTGACAGACCTGACGCCGGATGGCGATGTGACCGTGGAGGGCCATCTTGTTGGCCGCCTGAGGGGCCTCGCCTTCGAGCCGGTTCTGGATGCCCGCACTCTTGAGGGCAAAGCCGTGCGCGGCGCGGCGCTCGCCGCGATCCGTCCGATGCTGAGCCAACGGCTGGCCGAGATCACCGCCGCGGGCGCCGAGGCGTTCAAGCTGACGGGCGCCGCCGAGATCGAATTCCGGGAGGCCCCGGTTGCGCGCCTTGTGCGCGGTGCGGCCTGGATCAGCCCACGGGTCGAACTGATCGGCGCGGTCGAGGTCGAGCCAGCCGAGCGCCAACCTGCGCTGCAGCGGGTTGAAGCCTGGCTGAAGGGCGAGATTGCCCGGATCCTGCCGACGCACGCCAAGCTTGCCGGCGGCGAAAGCGGCGCCGCGCTGGAAGGCCTGGCGCGCGGGCTGGCGTTCCGGATCCTCGAAACCGGCGCAGCGGTGGACCTGCGCAAAGATGACCCGCCGCCGCGTCTGACGCCGGAACAGCGCGACGCGCTGAAAGTCGCGGGCCTGCGGGCGGGACGCGTAGCCGTGCATGCGCCGGATGCGCAGAAACCGGCCGCGCAAAAGACGATCGCCATTCTCAAGGCCGTGGCCGGCGGGGTGGACTATCCGCTGGCGCCGGATGGGGCAGGCTCGTTCCCGCTCGACGGCACCTGGCCGGAGGAGGCGCTGGCGGCCAATGGCTATCTGCGCTTCGGGCGCCGGGCCGTGCGCGCCGATCTCGCCGAACGCCTCGGCTGGGAGATTTCAAAGCGGCGCAAGGATGCGGGCAAGAACGCGTTCGCCATTCCGATTGATCTCGCCTCGATGGTGTCGTGTCCGGCGGATGACTGGCCGGCGGTGCTGAAAGGCTTTGGCCTCGCGCCGGCCGAGAAGGACAAGGAAACCGAAGCCGTGACGCTCTGGCGCTATGCCGCGCGCGCCCGGCCGGATGACGGGCAGCCGGCCCGTGCGCCCCGCGCCGACCGGTCGAAGGGTGAGAGGCCAAAGGGCGAGCGCGCACCGCGCGAACAAGAGGGCCGTCCGCCCTCGGAGCGTCGCCCGGCCAGAGGCCCGAGTAGCGAGGGCCAGGGCGGCCAGCGCGGCGAAAGACGCGGCGGCGAGGGACGCGGCGGTGATCGCCGGCCGGATAACCGGCCAGATAATAGACATGATAACCGCTCTGCCCCGCCATCACGCCGGGCCGCAGACCCGGACAGCCCGTTTGCGGCGCTCGCGGCTCTGTTGCCGCCGCCCAAGCCGCCACGTCCGCCGAAGCCGAAAAAACAGAAGCGCGACAAGCCTGCCGCCGAACCTGCGTCTACGGGGTTCGTCTACAAGCCCTTCGAATGAACGAAGACGCCACGCTGCGCCTCGATGTCTGGCTTTGGCGCGCCCGCTTCTTCAAATCCCGCGCCCTGTCGACCGCCTTTGTGCGCGGGCATGGTGTGCGAGTGCTGCATCTCGGCCTGATGCGGCGCACGGACAAACCCGGCGCGCTGGTGGCGGTGGGCGATGTGGTGACTTTCGGCAAGGCCGGGCGTATCTATTCGGTTGAAGTGCTGGACCTCGGCGAGCGCCGCGGACCGGCAGACGAAGCCCGAACCCTCTATCGCACCGCGGAGGCAGAGACATGATGGACCGTATCAAGCGCATGTTCGCCGGCAAGACCCCGGCCGAACTGCCGATGCCGCCCGAAACGGCGATTGCCGCCCTGCTGGTGGAAGCCGCGCTGGTGGACGGGGTGTATGTGAACATCGAAAGCGACATGATCGCGGAAATCCTCCTCGAAGTGTTCCATTTCGACGCCGCCAAGACGGACGCGGTTCTGGCCGAGGCCGAGACGCTGGCCGAAGAGGCCGTCGGCAGCCACCAGTTCACCCGTCACGCCAAGGGCTTGCCCCTGGCCGAGCGCGTGAAAGTGATCGAAGCGATTTATTGCGTCGTGTTTGCGGACGGCGAACACAGCGACCTTGAGGACACCTATGTGCGGCATGTGGCCGGGCTGCTGCATGTCGACGATGTGCTGCGCGCGCAGGCCCGCAAAAGCGCGGAAGCGCGCGCGGCTGGCGCAGAGTGAGCCATTCTCTCAGCGCGGTTAAGCGCGCCGCATTGACAGGGCGCGCCTGCCTCGCCAATTGGCGGGTCAGTATCAGCCCCGCGAGACCCGTTCCCACATGACCTATATTGTTGTCGATGCCTGTATCCGCTGCAAATACATGGATTGTGTCGAGGTCTGCCCGGTCGACTGTTTCTATGAAGGCGAGAACATGCTCGTTATTCATCCGGACGAATGCATCGATTGCGGCGTGTGCGAGCCGGAATGCCCGGTCGAGGCGATCAAACCCGATACGGAGGACGATCCGGACGGCAAATGGCTGAAGCTTAACTCGGATTTTGCCAAGGTCTGGCCCAATATCACACGGATGCGGGAGCCGCCCGCCGACCGCGAACAGTTCGCACAGGAAACCGGCAAGCTGGAGAAATATTTCAGCCCGGAGCCCGGCACAGGGGACTGAACTACGTCCCGGCAGACGCGGGGCGATACGGCGCAGCAGCACTGGAACCGGCCCCGGCGACGCTTTGATGGCAAAGCGGAAATTAACGAATTGGGCGGCCGTGTGGCGGCAGGCGGCGGGGCCTGCCTGTTCCAGACTGTTGTAATTCCTGCAAGATTGTGCTATTCACAGGACTTGAGCAACAATTGATGAAGAGCGGGAAATCCTAACTCAGAGCCTTTTCGGGAACTGGGATCGGGAGAACGTGACTCATTCACAGTGTGTAAAAAAGGGTCATACCAGACATGGCGAAAAAGGCAGAAGCTCGGACTCATTCGTTCGAGGTCGATCAGAGTGTGGTCTATCCCGCGCACGGCGTGGGACGGATCACAGGCATCGAAACGCAGACAGTCGCAGGCATGCAGCTGGAAGTTTATGTCGTCGCCTTCGACCAGGACAAGATGATCCTTCGCGTGCCGACAAATCGCGCCGAGGCCTCCGGTATGCGCGCCCTGGCCGGCTCGAAGCTGGTCGAGGATGCCCTGAAGACGCTCGGCGGCAAGGCCCGCATCAAGCGCACCATGTGGTCGCGCCGCGCCCAGGAATATGAAGCGAAGATCAATTCCGGCGACCTGATCTCGATTGCCGAGGTCGTTCGCGACCTGCACCGCGGCGACGACCAGCCGGAACAATCCTATTCCGAGCGTCAGCTCTACGAGAGCGCGCTGGACCGGATGGCCCGCGAACTCGCCGCTGTCGAGAATATCGACAAGGGCAAGGCGATGGAAATGCTCGCCAAATCGCTGGCCAAGAAGAAGGTCGCCGCCTGATTTCAGGCCTGGCGAGGGTTAAGACCCGTTATTCGAAAGACCCCGCAGGCGACTGCGGGGTTTTTTGTTTGGGCTTCCGGTTCTGATTTGACTCGCTGACAGGCCTATGGCAAAAAAGAACATACCATGAACTTTGGGGGCGAATCGGATGACCATTCAGGGTGGGTGCCAGTGCGGCGCGGTGCGGTATGAGTTCACGGACCCGCCGGACCGTGTCTCGATCTGCCATTGCCGCGACTGCCAGAAGAGCGCCGGGGCGCCGATGGTCGTCTGGGCGATGATGCCCGCCGGGCGGTTCCGTCTGACGAAAGGCGTACCCAGCGTCGTCAACTCGTCGGGCGACTCCTACCGGTATTTCTGCGCCGCCTGCGGCAGCGGCCTTTACTATATCAACGAGACGTTCCTGCCGGGCCTGATTGATGTCCAGGCCATGACTTTGGACGATGCGGATGCCTTCCCGCCGGGGGCGCAGGTACAGACCGCGGAGCAGGCCGTCTGGATGTCTCAGCTTAACGCCATAGAGGCGTTTCCGCGCTATCCCGGCATGGCCTGACGGGCGCGGCTGTCCCCGATTTATCCTGAAAAGCTCCGGTTTTCTGGGGGACGCTAACGGATCAGCGGCGCCTGTTAACAAAGCCGCCTCATGGCAAAGGCGATCTTAACCATGTTCCAACCCTCTCAGGGCAGGCTTACTCCGTTGCCGGATGATCCGGCACGTGATGGCGACCGGACATCGCACGGGAAAACCCGGCGGGCCGGAATTGGAGTGAAGGACAAGAGACGATGGCTTATTCAGATACACCGATGGAACCCGCGACCCTGCTCGGCGCGCATTCCCATCCCGATGACCTCTACCGGGCCGGCCTCGCCTATGCGACCGGCACAGGCACGGACCTCAACCTGGTCGAAGCGCATAAATGGTTCAACCTTGCGGCCGTGCGCGGTCATGAGGATGCCCGGGCGCAGCGCCAGGAGATGGCGGACCTGCTGACCACGGACGAGGTGAAGATTGCGCTGCAGTCCGCCCGCGACTGGATGAAGCTGGCCCACTAGGTTCAGGCGCTGGTGCGAAACGCCAGGCGTGTGATCCGGCTTCACTGCGGGTCACAGCACACGCATGGCTGCGCAAGCTCACAGGCTCGCCTCGAGCACAGGTGCATAGCTGACAATCTCGAATTCGATGTTGCTGTCATCGAAGAAATAGAAGCGCCGGCCGGGCTCGTAATCGTCATGGCCGAAGGGCGCGAAGCCGGCTGATCTGACTTTCGCCTCGATGGCCACGAGGTCATCCACCTCGATCCCGATATGGTTCAGCGGGACGCCTTTCTCGAAGCGCGCCGGGCAACCAATCTCCGGCGGCGGGGAATAGAGCGCGAGATAGTGATCAGGCGAGCCGACATGCACCGTGTGGCCGCCGCTCATCGCCCTGCCCCGCCAGCGCACCCGCCAGCCGAAGATCTGCTCGAAGAGCGCGGCAGTGCGCTCCGAATCCGGGACAGTGATGTTCACATGCTCGATACGGGCCGGGCGGGGTTTTGCCAGGGTCATGGAGTGTCTCCTTCAAGGGTCTGGATACGGCCTGGCCCTCTTGCTACAATCTCAAGTCCACTTGAGATCAAGCAGAAAATTGCATGCCATGAAACATTCAGACATTCTCACCATTGGAGAGCTCGCCGCGCGCGCCGGGGTCGCGGTTTCGGCGCTGCGCTATTATGAGGAGCGCGGCCTGATCCGGTCGCTGCGCAGTCAGGGCCGGCACAGGCGGTTCCTGCGCTCCGACATCAGGCGGGTCGCCTTCATCCGGATCGCCCAGACCCTCGGCCTGACCATCGAAGAGCTTGGCGCGGCATTTGCCGCCCTGCCCGACCAGCGCACGCCGACGGCCGCCGACTGGCGCCGGATCAGCGCCGACATCCGCCTGCGGCTTGACCGGCGGATTGCAGACCTGGAAACCCTGCGCAGCCGACTGGACGGATGTATCGGCTGTGGCTGCCTGTCGCTGAAGAAATGCGTCCTGGCCAATCCCGGCGACGAGGCAGGCCGTGCCGGGCCGGGGGCCCGCTTCGTTGTCGCCAATGGTGGCTGAAAGATAAGGCGCCCGCCCTACGCCTCACCGGCAGGCGCGGACGCTTTCCAGAAACGGCGCAGCATCAGCGTGAAAGCCCGGCTGGCGCGCGGCATCATTATGGCCGGCTGACGGGTATTCGAGATAGGTCACGTCCGCGCCGTCCGCCTCCAGCCGGCGCGCCAGAGAGCGGTGCAGGCGCACGGGAAGGACATTGTCCCGGCCCGCGCCGATCACCAGGGCCGGACAGGGGAAGTCCTTGAGGGCGCCCGGCGTGTTGAAGCCAGCCAGGCTGTCTGCAATCTGGATACGGATGAACGGCAGATACCAGGGCCGCAGGGCGGCGGCGACTTCGCGGGCGTCTATTGCCGACGTCTCCAGAACGAGTCCGCTGATCTCGCCTGAGGCCTCCACCATCTGGGCACAGACGAAACCGCCTATGGAATGCCCCCACAGGAGGATCGGGCGTTGGTCCGCCAGGCCTTCAGCATGGCGCATGAGCGCGCTGCGGATGGCCATCAGATTGTCCGCCGTCGGCGTACCGGTGGAATCGCCATAGCCCGGATAATCGAACAGCAGGACATCGCCATGCGCCAGAAGGTTTCCGGCATAGGCCGCGCCGCCATGGACCCGGTCGGTCGCATTTCCCATACAGACCAGGATCAGAGGCGCGCCGGGGTCCTGCGCGGGCCGCCGGATATGCGTGACCGCAATCGACAGCGCGCCGGCCGAAACAAGCTCATGGCGGATTGAGGCCTGCAGCGCTGCCTCGTTTCGGATGGTCAGCGCGGCGCCGCCCGCCTGCCGGACTTCCGCCCGCGGCGGCTGGAACACAGCCCCCTCGTCCAGCGGCAGGCTGCACCCGGCCAAGAGGCAGGCGACGAGCGCGCCGGCTGGCCGCCTACCCCACACGGCGCTCGCGGCCCCGCCAGTAGGGCTCGCGCAGGTCCTTGCGCAGGATCTTGCCGGAGGGGTTGCGCGGCAGGGCATCGACAAAGTCGATCGACTTCGGCGCCTTATAGGCGGCGATGTGCTCCTTCGACCAGGCGATGATGCTTTCCGGGGACGGATCTTCGCCGGGCTTCTTCACGACGATGGCCTTGACGGCCTCGCCCCATTTGTCGTCCGGCACGCCGATGACAGCGACATCCGCCACGCCCGGCGCGCCGAAGATCGCGTTCTCGACTTCCGCCGGATAGACGTTCTCGCCGCCGGAGACGATCATGTCCTTCACCCGGTCATGGATGTAGAGAAAACCGTCCTCGTCGAAATAGCCGGCATCGCCGGTATGGAAGTAGCCATTGCGGACGGCCTCTTCTGTGGCCTCCGGACGGTTCCAGTAGCCTTTCATGACGAAGCCGGCCTTGATGACAATCTCGCCAACCTCACCGGTGGGCACAGCCCTGCCCTCGCCATCAATCACGCGCACGACCGCGCCGGGCCAGGGCACGCCGCAGGAGCGCAGCTTGCCCCAGGCGGGGTCATGCGCTTCGGGCGGCAGGAAGGTGCCCGCGCCGACGGTTTCAGTGAGACCGTAGAGCTGGGTGAAGCGGGCGCCCATGATCTCGACCGCCGTGCGCAGCAGCGCTTCGGAGATCGGCGAGGCGCCATAGAAGACCTGTTTGAGGGTAGAGAAATCCACGTCGCGGATCGTCGGCTGCTGCGTCAGCATCAGGATCACCGCCGGCACCCAGAAGGCGTGGACGATGCGCTGTTCCGGGATCAGCTTCAGGATCAGCTGCGGGTCGATCTCGCGCAGGATGACCGTGCGCGCGCCCTGCGCGGTCGCCAGAATGCCGACATTGACACCGGCAACGTGGAATAACGGCATCGCATTCATAACGCCTTCGCCCACGCCGTAGCTGGACCATTCCAAGAGGCTCGCCTGGGTGAAGAAGGCGCGGTAATTGTCGTTCGTCAGCTGCACGCCCTTGGGCAGGCCGGTGGTGCCGGAGGTGTAGAGCTGAATGACATCATCATCGGCTTGCAGTTCGAGATTGGGCGATGTGTTCGCCTTGGCATCGCGCCAGGAGGGATAGAAATCCCAGTCTTCCCGGTCGCCGTCCAGGGTGATGATCCGGACAAGGTCTGGCAGCTCCGCCTTGATCTGATCGATCATGGCGTAGAATTCCCTGCCCACGAACAGGACCTTGGCTTTGGCATCGGCGAGGATGAATTTCACTTCCGGTGCGGCGAGGCGGGTGTTGACGCCGTTCATCACGGCCCGCGCCTTGGCGCTGCCGAACATCATCTCGTAATAGACATCCGTGTTCTTTGCGAGATAGCCGATCCGGTCCCCCGGCTGGACACCCAGCGCCAGCAGCCCGTTGGCCACCCGGTTGGAGCGCGCCTCAAGCTCGGCGAAGCTCGTGGTGCGTCCCTCGAACCAGAAAGCGGTCTCGTCCGGGCGGATCGACGCCTGGACGCGCGGAATGTCCGCCAGAAAGGGCATCGCCTCGACATCAATCATGATCTTCCTCCGCCGGTTTCTCGTTTGACGGGCACATTACGGCTTTCCGCGCGCTTGTCAGCCCGCTCTGTGAGGATGCTCGCCCGAGGCGCGAGACCTTGCAGCCGCCGGGCATTTGCGGCAGTTGAAGGCCATGGACAGCCTCACCTCCCCGCCCCGCACTGACCTTGCAGACACGATGCTGGACATGGGCAAGCGCGCCCGCGCCGCGTCCCGCGCCATGGGCCAGCTGACACCGGACGACCGGACCCGCGGCCTGATGGCCATCGCCCGCGCGCTGCGCGCTGCGGCGCCGGAGATCCTGGCCGCGAATGCGAAGGACATGGACGCGGCGCGCGAGAAAGGCCTGGCCGCCTCGATGCTCGACAGGCTGGCGTTGAATGAGCAGCGGGTCGAGGGCATTGCGGCCGGCGTGGAGGCCATCGCCGCCCTGCCCGATCCGATCGGCCGGGAGCTTGCCCGCTGGAGCCGGCCCAACGGGCTCGACATTGCGCGCATCGCCGTGCCGCTGGGCGTCATCGGCATCATCTATGAGAGCCGCCCGAATGTGACGGCGGATGCCGGGGCGCTGTGCCTGCGGTCCGGCAATGCGGCCATTCTCCGCGGCGGCTCCGAGAGCCTGCATTCGTCCACCGCGCTCGCCGCCGCGATGCGCAGCGCGCTGAAGGCCGAAGGCCTGCCGGAAGATGCCGTGCAGCTCGTCGGCACGACCGACCGCGCGGCTGTGGGGCATATGCTGGGCGGACTTGGCGGCGCGCTGGATGTTATCGTACCGCGCGGAGGCCGCAGCCTGGTCGAGCGCGTGCAGGCCGAAGCGCGGGTGCCTGTGATCGGCCATCTGGAAGGGCTGTGCCACACTTATGTGGATGCCGCCGCCGATCCGGAGAAAGCGGTCGCCATCACGGTCAATGCGAAGATGCGCCGGACGGGCATCTGCGGCGCGACCGAGACGCTGCTGATTGATGAAGCGGTCGCTGCCAGCCTGTTGCCGAAGATTGCCGAAGCCCTCGAAGCAAAAGGCTGCGAGCTGCGCGGCGATGTGCGGGCACGCGCGATCCTGCCGCATATCGTTCCGGCGACGGATGAAGACTGGGCGACGGAATATCTTGAGCCGATCCTGGCGATTGCGGTGGTCGATGGGCTGGACGGCGCGCTGGCGCATATTGCGCGCTGGTCCTCCGGGCATACGGACGCGATCGTCACAGAAGATGCGGCGGCGGCGGAGCGTTTCATTGCCGAGGTCGACAGCGCCATTGTGCTGCACAATGCCTCGACCCAGTTCGCCGATGGCGGCGAGTTCGGCTTCGGGGCTGAGATCGGCATTGCGACGGGCCGTATCCATGCGCGCGGCCCCGTGGGCGCAGACCAGCTGACGACCTACAAATATGCCGTACGCGGCACAGGTCAGGTCCGGCCTTGAGGCGAGCCCGCCTGCCCGGCCCGGCCCGGGGGCTGGCCATCGGGTTGATGGGCGGTAGTTTCAATCCGGCGCATGAAGGCCATCTGCATGTCGCGGAGACCGCTCTGAAGCGGCTGCGTCTCGATGCGGTCTGGTGGATCGTAGCGCGGGGCAATCCGCTGAAGTCCGAACACGGATCGTATGCGGATCGTCTGGCCTCAGCTCAGGATTTTGCCAATCGCCCAAGGATGTATGTTAGCGATATCGAGACGGCGCTTGGCCTGACTTATTCCGCCGACACGATTGCGGCGCTGCAGGCGGCAGCGCCCTCGGCGCGGTTTGTCTGGATCATGGGGGCGGACAATCTTCGAAATTTTCATCAGTGGAAGGACTGGGAGGGGATCGCCGCGCGCCTGCCCCTCGCCGTCATTGCCCGGCCCGGCGCAAGGATCAGTAAGACCTCGCCCTTTGCCCGCAAGTTTGCATCGGCGCGGATCCGCGAGGCGGACGCCCCTGCCCTCGCGCGCAGCCCTGCACCCGCCTGGGTGTACCTCCGAGCGCGGGAAAGCGCAGCTTCGTCTACAGCTTTGCGTGCCGCATCATGAGCCTCTCCGCAGACGATCTCGACCGCCACCGTCGCCACATCATCCTGAAGGAAATCGGCGGGCCCGGCGTGCAGAAGCTGCGCGCGGCTTCGGTTTCGATCATCGGCGCCGGCGCGCTTGGCGGGCCTTGCGCGCTCTATCTCGCCGCCGCTGGTGTTGGCGGAATCGAAATCTGGGATGATGACCAGGTAGAGCGGTCGAACCTGCAGCGGCAAATACAGTTCACGGATGAAGATACAGGCGCCGGAAAAGCGGGGCGCCTCGCCGCACGCCTCGCCGCGCTTGATCCGTCCCTCAATGTGACCGCAATCAATGCGCGGTTCGGCGAAGGCGATGCGCCCTCCGGAAACATCCTGATTGACGCGTCGGATAATTTTGCGACCCGCTTTGCGCTGAACCAGCTGGCCCACGCCGCTCGCCGCCCGCTCATCTCGGGCGCGGCCAGCGGATGGTCCGGACAGGTGGGCGTATTTGCCTCCGGCGTGATCCCGGAAGCGCCCTGCTATCAATGCTGGGTGCCAGAATCACCCCCGAATGCAGAGGCGTGTGATGACATCGGCGTCGTCGGCGCCGTGACCGGACTCACGGGCTCGATGATGGCGCTGGAAGCGGTGAAATGGATTACCGGCGCGGGCGAATCGCTCATCGGGCGCATCCTTCTCATCGACGGATTGCAGGGCGAGATGCGCAGCGTAAAGCTGAGGCGCGATTTGCAGTGTCCGGTCTGTTCTGCGTGAACTGAGCATTTGACAGGCACAGTATTGAGGGGGTTAGTCGCAGCTTCTTGTCACCCTTTTGACCAGCTGGACTCATGTTACTTCGTTTCCTTGCCGTCCTCCTTACGATTGGTGTCATCCTCTTCGCGGGCTGGCTGACCCTGCGCCGCGACGACGTCCCGTATGAGCAGCTCGAAACCCTGTATGCGAATGGCGACAGCCGGTATCTCGCGCTCAGCGACGACGCCCGGATTCACTTCCGCGATACCGGGCCGCGTGACGCGCCGGTTATCGTGCTGGTCCATGGCTTCTCCGCCTCGCTGCATACCTGGGAAGCCTGGGTCGCCGACCTCAGACGCGACTACCGGGTCGTGACGCTTGACCTGCCGGGGCATGGCCTGTCGCGCTGCGTGGACAATGACGAAATCGGGCCGCAGCAATTTGTCGAGGTGATCGACCGGCTTGTCCGCGCACTGAATATCGAACGGTTTACCCTGGCGGGCAATTCGATGGGCGGCAGCGCGGCCTGGAATTATGCCCTTGCGCATCCTGACCGCCTCGATGCGCTGGTCCTGGTCAATTCAGCCGGCTGGGCGCGCAGCCCGGACGAGGCCGATACGCGGCCCGTAATTTTCCGGTTGCTGGAGATCGGGCTCGCCCGGCGCGTCATTCGCGATCTGGACCTGTCCAGCCTGATCCGCCCCGGCCTGGAAAACAGCTTTGCCGATCCGTCCTTTGTCACTGACGAAATGGTGGACCGGTATGCCTCGCTCGCGCGGGCGCCGTGCCACCGGGATGCGCTCCTGAAAATCTCTGCCGCGCGCGGCGACCGGCAGGCCGCGACGCCGGAGCGTCTTGCGGCGCTGTCCGTTCCAACGCTCGTCATGCACGGCGATCAGGATAATCTGATCCCGTTTACACATGGCGAGCAGTTTGCGGCGGCAATTCCCGGCGCCGAATTACAGCTCTATGAGAATGTCGGACATCTGCCGCATGAGGAAATCTCCGCCGCCAGCGTGGCTGACCTGAGAGACTTCCTGAGCCGCGTCAGAGCGCCGCCGGCGCCCGAGGACTGAACGCCTTAGAGGATCGCCGGAATGACGCGGTCCGGCGGGCGGTGGCCGTCGGCGAAGGTCTTGATGTTGATTATGACTTTCTCGCCCATCTCGGTGCGGCCCTCGATGGTCGCCGAGCCCATATGGGGCAGCAGCAATACCTGAGGCAGGCCCGTCAGGTCCGGATTGACGGCCGGTTCCCGCTCGAACACGTCGAGGCCGGCCCCGGCGATCGTTCCGGCCCGGATCGCCCGGGCCAGCGCGGCCTCGTCGATCACCTCACCGCGCGCCGTGTTGATGATATAGGCTTCGGGCTTCATCAGGCTGAGGCGGCGGGTGTTCAAGAGGTGGAAAGTGGCCGGCGTGTGCGGGCAGTTAACCGAGACAATGTCCATCCGCGCCAGCATCTGGTCGAGCGAGTCCCAGTAGGTCGCCTCCAGTGCTTCCTCGATGCGGGTATTGAGCGGTTTGCGGTTGTGATAATGGATCTGCAGGCCGAAGGCCCTGGCACGGCGCGCAACCGCCTGGCCGATCCGGCCCATGCCGATGATGCCGAGCCGCTTGCCCGACAGGCGGCGGCCCATCATCCAGGTAGGGGTCCAGCCATCAAACCGGCCCTGCTCCATGATCTGGACGCCCTCATGCAGGCGGCGCGGCACGGCGAGAATCAGCGCCATGGCCACATCGGCCGTATCATCCGTCAGGACGCCCGGCGTGTTGGTGACCGTAATGCCGCGCTGCACGGCCGAGGCTACATCAATATTGTCAACGCCCGCGCCAAACTGCGCAATCAGGCGCAGCTTTTCGCCCGCGCGTGCGAGGAGGCGCCCGTCGATACGGTCTGTCACGGTCGGGACCAGCACATCCGCTGTCTGGACGGCCACGGCGAGCTCCTCCGCCGTAAACGGCCGGTCCGTTTCATTGAGCTGGGTATCGAATAATTCCTTCATCCGCAGCTCGACCGGCGCCGGTAGCTTGCGGGTGACGACGACTTTCAGCTTGCTGGCCAGCATGGGACTCCCATCAATCAGTTATTTTTTGTTCTGGCGGGCTTAGCAGAGCCTTTTGAAATCGCCAATCTCCATCGGCTTTACCCGCGATTCACGCCGTCATGCGATGACAAGCCTTCCCCTTCGGATGGAAGCCCTGCACATGAAACGAGCATTACTCGTTCTGGCCATCTTTATGGCACAGACACCGGTCGCGCTGAGCGAGACAGAGGGTGCGCAAGAGCCCGTCATCAGCCGTTTCTCCGGCAAGCCTGTGCCGCGCTTCGAGACGCTGCGCTGGGCGGAGGTGAATGGCCGGGTCGGCCCCAGCCTCAACTCCCCCATCGCCTGGCGCTACAACCGCAAGGGCCTTCCCGTGCTGATCATTAAGGAGAGCGGGGAATGGCGGCATGTGCGCGATCCCGCCGGCGACGAGGTCTGGGTGCACCAGCGCATGCTGGAGACTGCGTCGACCGGCTGGGTGATGCGGCCAGCGCTTATGAAGGACGGCCCTGCGAGGGATGCCGGCAGCGTGGCCGAGATCGAAGCCGGCGTGCTGGTGCAGATCGATTCCTGCCAGGAGGTGGTCTGCCGCGTGCGCGCGGGCGGGTACCGGGGATGGATGGAGCGTGCCAAGCTATGGGGCACGGGCCCGGTGGAGATCCGGCCCGCGGCCACAAATGGTTGACAAGCTTGTGACGAAAGGCTGGAAGGCCCCGGATGTAACCGATGAAGGGCGCCTCGCCATGCAAGGTCCGCACGACTTTCACACGCCGAAATCCTCCTACACGCAGGAAGACCTGATCCAGTCCGGTCTTGGCAACTATTTCGGGCCGGGCAATGCCCAGCTGCCCGCCCCGCCGATGCTGATGATGGACCGGATTACCGAGATCAGCATGGACGGCGGCGCCTTTGGCAAAGGGCATGTTACCGCCGAACTCGACATCACCCCGGACCTCTGGTTCTTCAAATGCCACTTCCCCGGCGACCCCGTCATGCCGGGCTGCCTGGGCCTTGACGCCATGTGGCAGATCGTCGGCTACTGGCTCGGCTGGTCCGGTTCGCCCGGCAAAGGCCGCGCGCTCGGCGTCGGCGAGGTGAAGTTCACCGGCGAGATCACGCCGGACAAGAAGCTCGTGAAATATGTCATCGACATGAAGCGCGTGCGCCGCGGCAAGCTCAATCTCGGCATTGCCGATGGCCGGGTCTATGTGGACGGCGTGCATGTCTATACCGCGCTCGACATGAAAGTCGGCCTGAAGAATGTCATGGCGGGCGAGACCGGCATCCCCGGTTCTTGACGGGGGCGCCCGGCGCGCCTAGCCCCTTGCCTGAGACACCCATAACCACCCTCAGGGAGTGAGCGATCATGGCCGATGACTGGAACATGCCAAAAGGCGACCTGATGAAGGGCAAGCGCGGCGTCGTCATGGGCGTCGCCAACCAGAACTCCATCGCCTGGGGCATCGCCAGCCAGCTCGCCGCCCAGGGCGCCGAGATCGCCTTCACCTATCAGGGCGAAACCCTGGAGCGGCGCGTTCGCCCGCTCGTCGAATCCATCGGCATGGACACGATGATCCCCGCCGACGTGACCGATGATGCGAGCATGGACGCCGCCTTTGACGCCATCAAGGCGAAGTGGGGCCGAATCGATTTCCTCGTCCACTCCATCGCCTTTGCCGGCAAGGAAGAGCTGCAGGGCTCAATGGTCGCCAACACCACCCGCGAAGGCTTCCGCCGCGCGATGGATATCTCCGTATACAGCTTTATCGACTGCGCCCGCCGCGCGTCCGAGATCATGCCCGATGGTGGCTCGATCATCTGCATGACCTATCTGGGCGCCGAGCGCACCGTGCCGTCCTACAACGTCATGGGTGTTGCCAAGGCGGCGCTGGAAGCTTCCACCCGCTACGCCGCGCGCGACCTCGGGCCCCAGGGCATCCGCGTCAACGCCATCTCCGCCGGCGCCATGCGTACGCTGTCCCTCGCGGGTATCAAGGGCGGCAAGAGCCTGATGGGCACGGGCCGCAACTGGTCGCTCCTCAAGGAAGACACGAGCATGGAAGGCGTCGCCGGCTGCGCGCTCTACCTCCTCTCCCCCCTCGGCCGCTCCATCGCGGGCGAAGTGATCCATGTCGATGCCGGCTTCCACGTCGTCGGCGTGCCCGACGAGGGCGACAGCGAGTAGGCGCTTCCGGGCATGAAAGCGAGGCTTTGGGCATCATCCGCGCTTGCAGCCTGTCTGCTTTTGACGGGCGTACCTGCCGCCGCCGCGTATGCCGATCCGGTCGTGACCGGTGATGCGCCGCTCTGTCCCGGTGCGGACAAGTTCAATGTCGATGCGATCCGCAAGGAAAATGCGAAGAACGCGGCCAATCGCGCCGAAACCATTGCGCGCCTGGCCTCTGCGACACCGCTGCCACCCGGCGCTGAAGCGACCGAGACACGCATCCGGGTGCGCGTGCCGGATACCGCGATGTGGCCATGGGACACGCGGCTGACGCTGTGGAAGGACACGGGCGGCATATGGCGAATTGCCACCAATACGATCCGGTATAATGAGCCGCCCCCACCGCCCCATCCACCGCCACCGCCGCTGGATGAAGAAGGCAATCCGCTCTGGGCCTGGGAGCCAGCGCCCGAGCCGGTGCCGAAGCCGCCTTACCTGACATCTGCGCTTGCGCCGGAGCAGGCAGCAGACCTCGACCAGCGGCTCGCCGATCCGTGCTTCCGCTCGGGGCCGGACAATTACAGCTACGCCCTCCCCCTCCGGCAATGGGAAAAGCAGAACGGCCCCGACTGGATCTGCCCCCCGGATTCGGCCTTCTATTCTGCAGAAGTGAAACTGCCGGGAGAGCCGGTGCGCTATATCTCGCACGCCTGTTATCTCGATTTTGCGCCTTCGACCTTCCTGAGATTCGCTGCCTATCTGACGACGCAGCCCCCTGCCGGCGCCGACTGACAGCGCTCAGGGCGCAACCGTCACCGCAGGACCATGAAACCGCATCCAGTAGAAGAAGCGCGGGTCATTGCCGGGCTGGGTCGCGTAAGCCGCGAGGCGGGCGTCGAGGCCGGGGCCGGGGCGCAGGCTGGGGGGCCAGGGCTCGCCGCCGGGTGACACGATTTCGTAGCGGACGAAGCGCCAGCCTGTGAGGCCGTCAGGCGCCCTGAGGCCGCGCGGCGAGGCGATCCGGAGCGGCGCCTCCTGCTCCAGCGTTCCGGCCAGGCCCATGAACAGCTGAGTCAGCCAGACCCCGTCCGGCCGGCGCGCGACGCCAATGGCCGCATGGGTCGCTTTCGGATGCAGGATATTGGCGCGGTGGCTGGGGCTGTCCATCAGGTTGCGGTGCAGCCGCCGGGCCGCGAAATCGCTGCTGATCCGCCCGCCGGCGCGCGAGACGGTGGCGACATTCTCCGCCGTGAAATCGGCCAGCGCCGTCCGGTCCAGCGCCGCGATCCGGTCGTACGGACTGCGTCCGTCGAGGCCGTGATGGCCAAAGAAGCCATTGACGGCCATGTCGAGGCTGTGAAACCGGGCCGCGCCCATGAGCTCCGTGCGCAGCTGCACCGGCGCCAGGCCCGCGAGCCGCCGCTCATCATTGATGAGGGCGAGGACACGCGCCTCAAGAGCCGCGTCGAAGTTGATCCCGCCTGCGGGGTTCATGAGACAGGGCCGCGCCGTCTCGACATAGGCGGCGACGCCGGGCGGGCGGGAGTATGGGTCGAGATTGCAGGCGAAGGCCGGGCCGGCGAAGGCTGCGAAGCTGATCAGGAGCACAAGCAGGCGGCGCATGATCTTTTTGTTAGCATGATTTGCCGGTCAGATCACGCCTGCCGTCTGCAGCCTCGCAAGGACCGGCGCGAGCATGCGCTCGATGGCCTCGGAGGACGGTTTCACATCGCCATACGCCGGCAGGCCCTCATCGGCGATGACGAGATCGGCGTCGAACTTCGCCGGATAGGTCCAGCGGTAATGCGCGGAGCGCACGGTGGACATGTATTGCAGCAGCACCGAATGCACCGTTCGGCCGCGCTCCAGCACATCGCGGCGGATGCGGCGGGCGAGGCGCAGATCGTCGGGCGTATCGACATAGACGGACAGGTCGATGAAGTTTCGGATCTTGGGCATCGACAGGGCATGGATGCCCTCGAGGATCAGCACGGGCGCAGGCTCAATCCGCCTTGTGTCGGTCGAGCGGTCATGCAGCTCATAATCATAGATCGGCTGGTTGACCCCCTCCCCGGCTTTCAGGGCTCTGAGGTCCGAGACGAGGTGGTCGACTTCCTTGGATTTCGGATCATCGTAGTTGATGCCCGCGACCAGCGCCGCGCGCTCTTCATCCGATGACGGCGCGCCGTAATAGCTCATCGGATGGTAGTAGGCGTCCTCGCCAAACATCACCGCCTTGCCGGGGCCGAGATGTTCCAGCAGCGATTCGGCGAGCGTGGACTTGCCGGAGCCGGAGCCGCCGGACATGGCGATCAGGAAGGATTTCCGCTTGGTCATGGCATGCGCCTCATCTGAAATACTGCGTGTTCCATGAAAAAGGGCCGCCCCGCAAGGAGCGGCCCTGATTCATTAGGCGACTTGTGGCAAGCGCCTATTCGTCGGCGCCGGCGTCTGCGCCTTCGATTTCCTTGCCGGTTTCCTGGTCAACGACCTTCATCGACAGGCGGACCTTGCCGCGCTCATCGAAGCCCATCAGCTTGACCCAGACAGTGTCGCCTTCCTTCACCATCTCTTTCGGATGCCCAACGCGCTTGTTGGCCATCTGGGAGACGTGGACGAGGCCGTCCTTGGGACCGAAGAAGTTCACGAAGATGCCGAAGTCTTTCATCGAGACGACTTTGCCTTCGTAGATCTCGCCGACTTCGGCTTCCGCCGTGATGCCCCGGATCATCTTGATCGCCGCATCGATCGACTTCCGGTCCATCGCGGAGATCTGGACGGTGCCATCATCATCGATATTCACCTTGGCGCCCGTCTCGTCGACGATGCCGCGGATGACCTTGCCGCCCGAACCGATCACATCACGGATCTTGTCGGTTGGCACTTTCATGATTTCCATCTGCGGCGCGGTTTCAGCCAGCTTGCCGCGCGATGCGGTCAGGGCCTTGGCCATTTCGCCGAGGATGTGCTCACGGCCACCTTTCGCCTGATCGAGGGCCTTGCCCATGATCTCGCGCGTGATGCCCGCAACCTTGATGTCCATCTGGAGCGAGGTAATGCCCTTCTCCGTGCCGGCCACCTTGAAGTCCATGTCGCCGAGATGATCCTCGTCGCCGAGAATGTCCGAGAGAACAGCGAAGTCATCGCCCTCAAGGATCAGGCCCATCGCGATGCCGGAAACCGGCCGCGTGATCGGCACGCCGGCATCCATCATCGCCAGCGAACAACCACAGACGGTTGCCATCGAGGACGAGCCGTTGGACTCGGTGATCTCTGACACAAGACGGATCGTGTACGGAAAGTCTTCATGCTTCGGCAGAACAGCCTGGAGCGCGCGCCAGGCAAGTTTACCGTGGCCGATCTCGCGGCGGCCCTGGCCGCCCATACGGCCCGTCTCCCCGACCGAATAGGGCGGGAAGTTGTAGTGCAGCATGAACTTTTCTTTGCGCGTGCCGTCGAGACCTTCGATGTATTGTTCGTCATCGGAGGTTCCGAGCGTCGTGACGCAGATCGCCTGCGTCTCGCCGCGCGTGAACAGGGCAGAGCCATGCGTACGCGGCAGGAAGCCGGCTTCGGCCTCGATCGGACGGATCTGGTCGAGCTTGCGCCCGTCGATCCGCTGACCGGTTTTCAGGATGTCGCCGCGAACCACCGAGGCTTCTGCTTCCTTGAAAGCGGCCTTGAACAGCTCGGCCGACATTTGGCCAGGGGCTTCTTCGGTGCCGACGAGGACAGCTTTCGCCTTGTCGCGCGCCGCAGACACGGCCGGATAACGTTCGGACTTGGCCGTGATCTTGTAGGCAGCCGACAGGTCCTTGCCGACGATCTTCTCGATTTCCTTGACGGCAGCCGAGTTGTCTTCCGCTTCGAATTCGAACGGCTCCTTGGCGGCTTTCTCGGCCAGTTCGATGATCGCATCGATCACCGGCTGCATCGCATCATGGCCTGCAACCACGGCGCCGAGCATGACTTCCTCGGTCAGCTCATACGCTTCCGATTCCACCATCATCACGGCGTCAGCCGTGCCGGCGAGGACGAGATCAAGATCCGATTCCGCGAGTTCGGCGACGGTGGGGTTGATGACGTATTCGCCATTGATGTAGCCGACACGGGTACAGCCGATCGGGCCCATGAAGGGCGCGCCGGAGAGCACGAGCGCAGCGGACGCGCCGATCATGCCGAGCACATCGCCGTCATTCTCGAGGTCATAGGAGAGGACCGTGACAATGACCTGGATTTCGTTCTTGAAACCCTTGACGAAGAGCGGGCGGATCGGGCGGTCGATGAGGCGCGAGGTCAGCGTCTCTTTTTCCGTGGGGCGGCCTTCACGCTTGAAGAAACCGCCGGGAATGCGGCCAGCCGCAAAGTATTTTTCCTGGTAGTTGACCGTCAGCGGCAGGAAGTCCTGACCCGGCTTGGCCGACTTGGCATAGACGGCGGTCGCGAGAAGCGTGGTGTCGCCATAGGTGAGCATGACGGCCCCGTCGGCCTGACGCGCCACATGGCCCGTCTCGAGCGTGAGTGTGCGGCCGGCCCATTCCAGCGACACGGATTGCGTATTGAACATGTTCGTCTTTCTTTCACATACGAAAAGCCCGCCGCGGCCCTATTGCCCGGCGGGCTGTTTGCCGGAGCCTAGCGGCGGATGCCGAGCTCCGTGATGAGTTTCGTGTAACGCGCCTCATCCTTTGCCCGGGCATAGTCGAGCAGCTTCCGCCGGGTGGCCACCATGGTGAGCAGGCCGCGGCGAGAATGGTTGTCTTTTTTGTTGGTCTTGAAGTGGTCGGTGAGGTTGTTGATCCGCTCGGTGAGGATCGCGACCTGCACTTCCGGGGAGCCCGTATCGCCTTCTTTGGTGGCGAATTTCTTGATCAGCTCCTGCTTTCTTTCAGCAGTAATCGACATCGGTCATACCTTCCTGTTTCGCGCATGGCAGCGCTGGGTTCAATAATCGCCTGAATTGGCGGGGTTTTTTGGGAACGGGCCTGATCAGGTGGCCACAGCCGGGATGTCGTCCAGCAGGGTCAAGAGGCAAGCCTCCGCCCCAAAAACGGGCTTATGACCCAAAAGGCGGGGAATGGGAAGGGGTATAGGCCGCAAGGTACGGTTAGCGGCTCTGGCGGATCGGGGCGGAATCGCACTACCGGTAGTGAATGGTGATCACCCCACTCCCCTCCGATATCGCCCATATCATCCAGCTGGCCATCGCGCCGGTGTTCACCCTCGCCGGGATCGGCGCGCTGCTGAATGTCATGGCCAACCGCCTCGCCAGGGTCGTGGACCGCTGGCGGGCGCTGGAGGCCGGGCTGGCCGCCGATGACGAGATCGCCAGCCGCCTGCATGTCACCGAGCTCGGCGTGCTCGACCGGCGCATGGTGCACATCCACCGCGCGATCGCCCTCTCGACCCTGGCGGCGCTGCTGATCTGTATCGTGATCATCCTCCTGTTCACCGGCCAGCTCTTCACCGTGCCGGTCGCGCGGACGGTTTCGGTCCTGTTCGTCGCGTCGATGGGCCTGCTCGTGGTCGGCCTCGTCTCTTTCTATATCGAGGTGCGTATCGCCAGCCGCATCCTGCGCGTCACCCGCGCCGTGCTGGAGGCCGGGAAGACCTGAAGCCGCCTATACTCTCCCGTCGTCACACTCGACCGGCGCCAGCCGGTCTGAGTGCCCATCTCGGGAAAGCGCGGCATGCGGATGCGGGGCGTTAAAGACTCGAACCTCGTTGCCTGCCGATGAGATCCGGAGATGGGCGCTTAGATGCGCAGACGCGCATCGAGCGTGACGCAATTGCGGGTAAAATGTGCTGAAGTGCGTTGGATAAGTCTGGACTTACACCGCACAATTCCGCCCCCGGAAAATAAAAATTCCGTTCGCGGACAAAGCCTTGCGAAATATCTGCCCGCCGCCAATCCGACCTGGTGCTCCCTGGGTGTATTCTCTCCGGCGTGACCTATTCGCTCCGCCGCCCCCTTGAAGGCCTGTCCTGGCTTCAGCTGCTCGTCTGGCCGCTGATCTTCGCGCAGCTCTGTGCGCTGAAGCTATGGGTGCGGAAATATTACGGGCGCGGCGTGCCCTACCGTATCGAGATCAGCCGCCTCGGCGCCGTGCGTCTCGTCCGCCTGCCAACAGACAGAACGTCGAGCTACGCCGCCCCCGGCGCGCTGTGGATTGACGCGCGTGCGTATCGCAGCGGGCTGGTGCGGCCGGAATTTGTTCTGGCCAGCGCGCCGGAAGCAGCGCCGCCTGCGCCGGCGCCCGTGTCGATTGTCCGCCTAGAGATGGATTTTGACAGGGTGTGCGTCCCGAGGCTGAATACGTCTTAGCCTCTTAAAGCCCCTTCTCCCTTGGGGAGAAGGGGTTGGGGATGAGGGGCTTGCGGCCATGGCTGCGCGCGAGGTGTCATTCCTGCCCCGCGCCTGTCGGCGCGCGGCCTCGCGCGGGAAATCGCTTTGCGATTTCTGATCCTCGCGAGCCCCCTCACCCTGCCCTCTCCCCAAGGGGGAGAGGGTGAAAGAACCTGAACCCTGAATATGCTTCCCCGGACGGCCCCCGCCGCGCCGGCCGCACGCGCTGCTTAACCCGCGAACACCCGCACCGGCTCGAAATGGCCCGCCCGGACCTCGCCGAGCGCGACTGCCTCATCGCCCGACAGAGCCAGCGCAATCCGGTCGTCCTCATCGGCCCGTTCACCGCGCCAGCGTTCGACGACATGCGGCAGCAGGATGACACTCCGCCCCTGCCGGATGTTTCCGGCGTCGTGCGGGCTGACCTGCACCTGCGGCATGTCCGACAGGACGGCCTGAAGCGGCTGCAGACGGGCCATCAGACCCTCCGGGTCATCCGCCAGCGCTTCCAGGTCCGCCATCGAGATCGCGGCGGCGGCTTCAAAGCTGCCGACCCGCGTGCGGCGCAGCTGGCAGATATGCCCCTCCGCGCCGAGATCGGCGGCAAGGTCGCGCGAAAGGGCGCGGACATAGAAGCCCTTGCCGGAGACGACATGGATAACGGTGTGATCCTCGTCCGGCATGCCGATGACGCTCGCGGCATGGACATCCACTTCGCGCGCCTCAAGCTCGAAATCCCCCCCGCTCCGGGCAAGGTCATAGGCCCGCTCGCCGGCGACCTTGATGGCGGAGAATTTCGGCGGGACCTGGCGGATCGTGCCGACATAGGCCTTCAGCGCCGCTTCGACCGCCTCACGCGACGGGCGCACATCGGACGAAGCGATCACCTCGCCTTCAGCATCCTGGCTGGCGGTGGAGGCGCCCCACTGGATCGTGAAGACGTATTCCTTGTGCGAATCCATCGCCCACTGGACCGTCTTGGTCGCCTGGCCGAGCGCAACCGGCAGAATGCCGTCCGCCAGCGGATCGAGCGTGCCGCCATGGCCGACTTTTTCGGCATTGTAGAGCCGCTTGATGATGGCCACGGCCTGGGTCGAGGTCATGTCGGCCGGCTTGAACAGGTTGATCCAGCCCGTGATGGGCTCGCCTTTGCGTTTTCTCTGACGGGACAAGGTATTCTCCGGGATGCCGGGTGGGCGGTTCGAACGCCGTGCCGGATATGTGAGGGCTGGTGCGGGGGCATATGCGCCGCCAGGGGGCGGCGTCAATTGCCGGGCTGCGCTCAACATCTTATACGCAATCTGGTTGCACAAGGCCTATCCATTGACCTCCAACACAGGAGCTACCCATGCAAACCCTCTACACAGCCCACGCAACGTCCACGGGCGGGCGCACCGGTAAGGCCAGCACTGACGATGGCCGGCTGAGCGTCACGCTCGATACGCCCAAGGAACTCGGCGGAGGCGGCGGCCCCGGCACCAATCCTGAACAATTGTTCGCATCGGGCTATGCCGCCTGTTTCCATTCCGCCTTGAAATTCGTCGCCGGACAGCAAAAGGTGGCTCTGTCGCCAGA